>JANXCT010000002.1:0-300000 GCA_025059875.1 Candidatus Kapaibacterium sp. | reverse complement strand
TGAAGGTGCTCAAGCGCTTAGGGGTCGATACCAAGGACTTGGAGGCGCAGCAACAACAGCATGTTGAGCAGTTGGAGCGACAGCGTGAGGGGAGTGCGTCCAAGGAGGAGCGACGACGTGCTCCCAGACGACGCCCAGCGCCGAGTGAGCAAGCCCCTCCGCAACCTGGGGACCAGCTCCCCGAACCCCCTGACCAGGACCGTCCGATACCCCGCTAAGCGTAATGGCACAGCGCGGCTATACAGCGGCTGAGATTGCTCGCTATCTCGGTGGGACAGTCGAAGGTGACGCAGAAGTTCAGGTCTACGGCCTCAATCGGATTGAGGAGGCCCGTGCGGGTGAACTGAGCTTCGTCCAGAATGCACGTTACGCTCGGCTACTCCCCGAAACACAGGCCAGTTGTGTGTTGGTACCTTCTGCACTGAAAGCTACGCCTCGCCCGGGGCAGGCTTTCATTCGGGTGGAGAATCCCTATAGGGCCTTCGTCACCCTCATGACACTCCTACACCCAGAGCCGGAGCCGCCTTGGGGGTTCCGGCATCCAACAGCCTTGGTAGATGCAACGGCTACGGTTGCCCCGACGGCTGTTCTGGGGGCCTACTGCGTCGTTGGACCAGGCTGTGTTGTGGAGGAGCGGGTCATTCTCCATCCTTTCGTTGTCCTCTACGGCGACGTCGTAGTAGGTGCAGAGTCTGTGCTCCATGCGGGGGTTGTGTGCTATCCGCGGACGAGGATTGGCAAGCGTTGTCTCATCCACGCCGGAGTCGTCTTAGGAGCCGATGGCTTCGGGTTCTGGGAGAACCAGGATGGACGCTTGGAGAAGATTCCCCACGTCGGCAACGTGGTCCTTGGGGACGACGTTGAACTCGGGGCGAATACCGCCGTTGACCGTTCCCTCGCTGGTAGCACGCGGATTGAGAGGGGCACGAAGATTGACAATCTCGTGCATGTTGCCCACAACGTTAGGATTGGGGAGAATACTGCAATCGCGGCGCAAGCCGGCATCTCTGGGAGTACTCGGCTGGGCAAGCGTAACCGAATTGGTGGGCAGGTAGGCATCGTGGGGCATGTGCAGCTTGGGGACGATGTTATCGTTGAAGCGCAGTCGGGAGTCTCTAAGTCCTTGCCGAGGCCGGGGCGTTACTTCGGTAGCCCGGCACAGGAACATTACGCAGCCCTACGACAGCAAGCAGCCCTTCGGCAACTGCCAGAGGTCTTGCGGGAGCTGCAGTACTTACGGCAGCGCTTGGAGGAGCTGATGGCGCTCTGCGAGTCGTTGAACCAGCAGCGCAAGTAGGCATGGTAGAGTACCAGAGGACCGTACGCGAGCCTGTTTCTGTCTCTGGCGTGGGTCTGCATACGGGAGCTCCCTGCACGATTACCTTCCATCCGGCACAGGAGAACTACGGCTACCGCTTCGTGCGCGCCGATGTCCCAAATGCTCCAGAGATCCCGGCGCTAGTGGACTACGTCGTGGATGCTACGCGCTGGACAACGCTGGGGAGTGGGGATGTCCGTGTGCATACGGTTGAGCATGTGTTGGCAGCACTGGCTGGCCTTCGGATTGACAATTGCCGAATAGAGCTGGACGCTAGCGAACCTCCAGTAGGTGATGGGAGCTCGCTCCCCTTCGTCGAAGCACTCCTCAAGGCGGGAATTATGGAGCAGCGGGTCCCGCGTGACTACCTCATCGTCGATCACCCTATCCGCTACACAGACGAGGCCCGCGGGACAGACATGGTTGCGCTGCCAAACGATGATTTCCGCATCACGGTGATGATAGACTATCCCACTCCAGCGCTAGGGAGCCAGCATACAGGGCTCTTCAGCCTGGAGAAAGAGTTCGTCACAGAGTTTGCTCCTGCCCGTACTTTTTGCCTCCTGTCGGAAGTAGAGTCCCTGCTAGAGCAGGGGCTCATCCGAGGAGGTAGTCTGGACAACGCTATCGTCATTGTAGATCGAGCCATAAGTCCAGAGGAGCTCCGAGCATTGGCTCAGCGGTTGGGGATAGAGGGCGAGCTGCGGCTCGGCAGTAACGGTATCCTCAACGATACGCCGTTGCGGTACAAGAATGAGCCAGCCCGCCACAAGCTGCTGGATCTCTTGGGCGACTTGGCGTTGGTTGGAGTGCCTCTGCGGGCCCACATCTTAGCAGCCCGGCCAGGGCATACCACGAATGTAGAGTTCGCTCGCCGTATCCGGCGGCTGTATGAGCAGAAGCAGTTGGTGCGCCGCTACCAGGTGCGACCTTCTGAGGGGGCTGTCTTCGACATAGAGGCAATCCTGCGCATCATGCCACATCGGTATCCGTTCTTGCTGGTTGACCGCATCGTAGAGTACGACCTAGAGAACAACCGCATCCTCGGCTACAAGAACGTAACCTTCAACGAACCCTTCTTCCAGGGACACTTCCCAGGGCGGCCGGTGATGCCCGGCGTGCTCATCGTTGAGGCGATGGCGCAAACAGGATGCCTGTTGTTGCTGAAGGATTTGGCATTGGACCCTGAACGGGTCTTGGTCTTCTTCACGGGAATCGACAAAGCACGCTTCCGCCGTCCGGTAGTTCCTGGGGACCAGCTCTTCATGGAGGTCCGCCTCCTCCATCGCCGCTTCAAAACCGTGCTGCTGGAGGGAAAGGCGTTTGTCAATGGGCAGTTGGCGGCACAGGCGGAGCTCCAAGCGGCGATCGTGGAGCGTTGAGGGACCATGGTGAAGGTCCACCCCACAGCCATTGTCTCTCCCCGGGCCCGCATCGCTGATGGAGTCTCTATCGGTCCCTACACCGTGATTGAAGACGACGTAGAGATCGGCCCCGGCTGCGAGATCGGCTCTCACGTCGTGATCGCCAATGGTAGCCGCATTGGGCGCGAATGCCGAATCTTTGCGGGGGCTGTCATCGGTAATCCTCCGCAGGACCTCAAGTACCAGGGGGAGGAGACCATTGTGGTCATCGGTGATCGGACGACCATTCGCGAGTTCGTCACGATCAATCGTGGGACCCGTGCTACGGGGAAAGTAGTCATCGGCAGCAATTGTCTTATCATGGCCTACTCCCACATCGCCCACGACTGTGTCATCGGAGACCACGCAATCCTCTCTAACGTCACCCAACTGGCCGGACATGTCACCATCGGGGAGTGGGCCGTGCTGGGTGGGGTGGTCAAGGTTCACCAGTTCTGCTCCATCGGCAAGCACGCGATGGTCGGGGCTGATGCGAAGATTGTCAAGGACGTCCCGCCGTATGCCCTCATCGGGCGGGAGCCTCCTAGGGTGGAGGGGGTTAACCGCGTGGGACTGCAGCGCCGTGGATTTCCAGCAGAGACGATCCGAGCGCTTGAGGAGTTCTACCGCATCGTCTTCTTCTCCGGGCTCAACATGAGCGAGGGGATTGCGCGTTACTTGAGCGAACATCCCACAGTCCTGCCAGAAGTGCAGGAGTGCATTGACTTCATCCGATCATCACAACGAGGTGTGTACCGCTGAGGTGGTGTTTGCCATGGACCTGTTTGGACCGCGCGAGCTGACGGAGCTTGTCCTCCCCGGGGAACCGCAGCCACCGTGTCTGTCACTGTACATCCCAACGGAGCGGGTGACCTCGGAGGCGCATCAGAACCCGGTGCGGTTCCGGAATGCTTTGCGACGCGCCCGTGAGGAGTTGATGGCCTGGGGTGCTGCGCCGTCGCAGGTACACCACATCTTGAGTCCGCTGGAAGAGCTAGCGGAGCGGGAGGTGTACTGGCTCTACCAGAGCGATGGGTTGGCGGTCTTCGCCGCTGCGGATTTCGTACGGACCTATAGGCTGCCGCTGCGTTTTCGAGAGGAGGTCTTCGTTGGCTCTCACTTCGTTGTGTCGCCACTGATACCCCTTTTCGTAGGGGATGGGCAATTCCTGGTGCTAGCACTGGAGAAGTACCGTGTCCGCCTGTATGCTGGTGGGCCGGCAGGCTTGTCAGAAGCGGAGCGCGAGCGGCTGCCACTGGACCTCTGGAAGGCACTGCAGGTGGATACGCCTGAGCCTGTGGTGCAGTATCGTACTGGGCTACGCTTGGGAGGTGGCCAAGCAGTGATGGTTACGCATGGGCATGGATACGGCAAGGAGGACATCAAGCGGCTGACCACGGAGTACTACCGCATGGTGGATCGTGCTCTGACGCCGCTTGGGAATGAGCACCGTCTCCCGCTAATCCTTGTGGGGGTTGAGTACGAGGTGGTCCTGTATAGGGAGATTAGCCACTACCCCGTGCTACTGCCGGAAGCAATCTACGGGAATCCCGAGCACTACAGCTTGAGCGAGCTCCACACGCGAGCACGCGAGATTGTCCAGCGCTGGAGCGATGCGAGGCGACGACAATGGCTGGAGCGGTTCTGGAATCTACGGGGGAATAGCCCAAAAGCAGCTGAGGAGCTAACGACGGTCTTCTTCGCAGCACTCCATGGACGTGTTGAGGTGCTTTTCCTCCGACCTGATGTAGAGCTGTGGGGGATCGTGGACCATAGTGCACAGGCTTTGCATCTGACGGAACTGAGGACATCAGGGGCTGTTCACGTGCTCAACGAAGCCGTGATTCATACCGTTGCCACACAGGGCCAAGTCTTTGCCGCAACTCCTGAAGAGCTGCCAGAAGGCGCTCCTATGGCAGCGCTCCTGCGGTACTAATGCGGCAGAGCCGATACTGTCGGCAGCTCAGAAGGGCGTGAGGGAGAGCCTCTACCCACTGCAGATCGTAGCGGTGTTGGAGAGGCTGTCCACGTCAGTCGGTGAAAGGCCGTAGCCCCAATCGTTCGTAGCTTCTCGTGAGCGACCACTCCAATCATCGCAGCATTGTCCAAGCAGTAGCTGATCCGTGGCAGCACGACACGGATCCCGAAACGTGCCGCGGCTTCCTGCATGTGGCGCCGAAGGGCTGAGTTGGCCGAGACTCCGCCGGCAACTACGATAGTCGGTGCACGGTAGAGCCGCGCCGCCCGAATAGTCTTGTGGACCAGTACCTCTACAATCGCTGCTTGGACAGAGGCGCAGATGTCCGGTAGGACCTCTTCTGGAGGCCCGTGTGGGAAGTGCCTCTGGAGTAGGCCACGGACGGCAGTTTTGAGGCCGCTGAAGCTGAAGTCGAATGTAGAGTCCTGAAGGAGTGCGCGGGGAAAGGCGAAAGCGGTGGGATTGCCTTTAGCAGCCAATCGGTCGATTGCGGGTCCTCCGGGGTACCCAAGCCCTAAGAGGGAAGCGATTTTGTCAAAGGCTTCGCCAGCGGCATCGTCCCGTGTTGAGCCCAAGAGGCGCACCTGCTCGAAGGACTCTACCCAGAAGAGGGCCGTGTGTCCACCGCTGACGACTAATGCTAAGAACGGAAAGCCCAGCTCTGGCTCCTCCAGCAGGCCGGAGAAGATGTGTCCCTCAAGGTGGTTAACCGGTATCACCGGAAGCCGGTAGCGCAAGGCGAGTCCCTTGGCGAAGTTCACTCCAACGAGGAGTGAACCGATGAGTCCGGGTTGTGCCGTTACAGCGATTGCGTCTACGTCATCCATGCTGCAGCCGGCCTCGGCCAATGCTTGGCGGACAACCGGAACGATGAGCTGGAGATGGGCTCGTGAGGCCAGCTCGGGTACCACGCCTCCGTATGGACGGTGGACGCTTTGAGAGTGGAGGACGTTGCTGAGCACAGCTCGCCCACGGACGAGCGCTGCAGCGGTCTCGTCGCATGACGTTTCAATTGCCAGCACAGTTAGCAGCCGTTCCATCACTCCTCCGGAAGGCCCTTCAGATGGCAGTAGAGCCAAGTCAGAGCTGCAGCTACGGAGCGCTGACGGTTGGCTGCTCGATCAGTACCGAAGACGAAGCGGCGCGCAGAGACGCGCTCTGGGGTTGCCAGGCCAATCCAGACGGTGCCGACCGGTTTCTGAGGGGTTCCGCCGCCAGGGCCTGCGATGCCGGTGATACCAACGCCGTACGTAGCCCCGAAGGCTCGGCGGACGTTCTCGGCTAAGAGCTCGGCTACCTCTTGGCTAACAGCCCCTACACTCTGCAGTAGCTCCGGTGGCACTTGCAGGAAGGAGGTCTTCGCTGCATTGCTGTAGACGATGTGCCCGCCGAGGAAGTAGTCGGAACTGCCAGGGATGTCTGTGATGGCGGCTCCTAAGAGTCCGCCAGTGCATGATTCTGCAACAGCCAATGTCTCGCCCCGTCGGCGAAGCTCTTCGCCGACGACACGGCTCAAGTGGACATCCCCCTCTCCGAGCAGATAAGGCTGAATGCGCTCTTGGAGGCACCGGCGGGCTTGCTCCAAGCGCTGCTCAGCTATCTCAGGCGAATCAGCATACACATCCAACCGCAGACGCACGCCCCAGAAGGAGGGAAGGAAGGCCAGCGTGACTCCTTCGGGCAAAAGCTCCTCTGGCGGACCGATGAAGTCGGCTAAGCGTGCTTCGGCAATTCCAGCAGTGACAAGGGTAATGGAGCGGAAAGTCGGTCCGCCAAGCTGCTGGCGTAGGCGACGTAGGTGATCTATAGCTGCTGTCTGCACGATGGCCTGCATCTCTGCTGGCACGCCTGGGAGAGCTAGCAGGGCTTTACCGTTTCGCTCACTCCAGATCCCGGGAGCCTGTCCGACAGGGTTTGGGAGAGGGAGTGCCGAAGGTGGCAACAGCGCCTGCCGGAGTACTCGCTCCGGCAGCAGCTGCTCACGTTGGTGGGCCTTCTCTGCTAGCCACTCCCGAACGGTGGGGTGTTCCTGGAGCTCTTCGCCGAGGAATTGGGCGATCGCTTCGACGGTGACGTCATCGTGGGTGGGACCCAAGCCGCCAGTAGTGACGATGAGTTCTACACGCTCCCACAGTCTTCGGAGCTCTTGGACGATCTCCGGGACAGAGTCACCGACGACGCTCTGGTAGAGGACTCGGAATCCAAGCTCTGAGCACCGCTGAGCGAGCCATGCAGCGTTCGTGTTCGTTACCTGCCCTAGCAGGAGTTCGTTGCCGATTCCTACAATAGCAGCCGACGCCATGGGGACCGCTGATGCTGAGCTGTGCATGCGTATGGACGAGCTGCCCGTGGAACGCCGTGCACTGGAATAGTAGTGCGATTCGTCCCCACACTACGACTTGTCGAAGCGGATGGATGCGGTTTCGGGGACCCTTAGTAGTGGCGGTGGGGGTATGTCTGCTGGGGACTGTAGCCCTGCAGGGTCCTCACGTCCACTCTCCAGCGGACGGGCAGTCTCCGGAGGTACAGCAGAGCTGCTGGCTCTGCTGGCTACCGCCACTGGTACTACCCGATCTGCCGGAGGCCGGGCGGCTATTCCCCCAAGATGTAGTGGCTGTCGAGCAAGTCTGGGAGCAGAGGCAGGCCCCTTACTGCGTCTCTACCGCACCCCTCTGCTGCCGAGCACCACCACGGAGCTGAAGCGCACTCCAAGCTCGTTAGGCAGCCTTTCCTCTACGTGTCCTAACTCTACTGCTTGCGCCCTCTCTCCCCACTGCCTCATTGTGCTGGGTGGCCTTGGCCGCTACTGAAGTGAGCAGTGGCCAACAGCGTATTCGGTCGTGCAGAGCCTGTCTAGTTGCAGAGCTATGCGAATCCCGATTCTATGGCTGGCATGCAGTGCCATCGCGCTCTCCCTCCAGCGCGTTGAAGTCCTCGTCCGCGACAGTGCTGGTGTGCCCGTACCTGGGGCAAGGATGGTCGTAGAGCCCCTACACCACGCTGCGGTGGCGGATGCCCAAGGGCGAGCTGTTGTGTCGAATCTGCCTGCGGGAAGGTACTGGCTCCGTGTCCACGCGGTGGGCTTCGTGCCTGCGGAGATACCATTCACGCTGCATCGAGATACCGTTCTGACTGTTGTTCTGGCGCAGAGGGTCGTTCCTTTGCTGGGTGTTGCCGTTGAGGCCCAACGTCCTGAGCTGCCGGAGGCGGGTGCCAGTCCGCTGCTGGTGCTGACGCCACGCGAGCTAGACCGCCACCGTGGCCAGAGTCTGGGGGAGGTACTTCGAGAGCTTCCGGGTATGGGTGTGATTACGACAGGGCCCGGGATTGCCAAGCCCAGCCTTCGGGGACTGACCGGGGAGCGCTTGTTAGTGCTCAATGACAAGCTCCCACTCTACAGCCAGGCATGGGGGATGGAACATGCTCCAGAGCTGGATCCGCTGATGGTGGAGTCCGTGGAAGTCGTGCGGGGTACAGCAGCTGTGCGGTATGGGACAGAAGCGTTGGCGGGAGTAGTGCGATTGGTACCAGCGCTGCCGGGTTCGCGTCCTGGAATCCACGGGCAGGTACGGTTAGAGGGCTTCTCCGCCAACCGCCAAGGTGCAGTCTCAGCGCGTGTGGACGCAGTACAGGGCCCGTGGGCAGGGCAGGTGCTGCTGAGCGCTCGACGGGCCGCAGACGTGATGACTCCGCAGTATGGGCTAGCCAACACGGCCTACGAGCAGTACATGGGGACGGCACTCCTGCAGTCCCTCTTCGGTCACACGATGCTGCGGGGCCGGCTTCAGCTCTACCGCGGGCGGCTGGGGGTCTTTGCTGGGATGCACTTAGGCAATCTGACCGATCTGGAACGTGCCCTTCGGTCGCCACGTCCGCTGGTCCAGCGTCCCGTAGGCTATGAGATTCGGCCGCCGTATCAGGATGTCTGGCACGTCGTCTCGGAGTTGGAGTTGCAGAGAGCCTTGGGTGAGGGGCAAGCAAGCCTCATCTTAGGCTGGCAGCAGAATCGACGTCGAGAGTACGACGCACACCGATTCTGGAGCGATTCCCTCCGGGCAGTGCTCGGTGGGCGGGCTGCGTACGATGTGACGTTGACGAGCTGGAGCCTTCGGGCAGAGGTAGAACAGCCCATCTTCGGCGGGCGCTTCCATGCCGTTGCT
This sequence comes from Candidatus Kapaibacterium sp., assembly GCA_025059875.1. NCBI lineage: Bacteria > Pseudomonadati > Bacteroidota > Eximiradiia > Eximiradiales > Kapaibacteriaceae (SeqCode) > Kapaibacterium (SeqCode) > Kapaibacterium sp. (SeqCode). The sequence goes on along the minus strand of JANXCT010000002.1, from coordinate 291,141 downwards.
GACGCCCGTCGTCAGGGGAGTGTCTCCGAGGGGTTGGAGCGCTTCGTGCCGAACTTCCGCAGCTACGCCTTCGGGAGCGGACTGTGGCAGCAGTGGTTCTGGCAACGGTGGCAAGCCTCGGTTGGACTCCGAGGGGATTGGCTGGGGTTGGCTGTCTGGCGCTCAGTAGCGGGGGTATGGACGCGCAGTCAGAGGCGTTGGGTGAGCGCTGCTGTGGCTGCCCTGGTGGGGTACGTGGAGCGGCCGTGGGAGCTTCGAGCTAGCGTCGCTTCTGGCTGGCGCGCACCAACAGCAGTGGAGCTCTTCGCCAACGGTGTCCACCACGGTGCTGCCATCTTCGAAGTGGGCGACTCCACCCTCGCCGCAGAGCGAGTATGGACAGCAGAGCTCTCGGCAAGCTACCACACGGCGCCATGGCACCTGGAGGCCAGCGCCTTTGCCCACTACTTCCCCCGCTTCCTTGCCCATCTACCCACGGGACAGCCGGTGCTGACTATTCGGGGAGCATTCCCTGTGTTTCGGTACCAAGGGGTACCCGCTCTCCTTACAGGGATGGAGCTCCGCAGTGAGGGCGAGCTCCTTGAATGGCTCCGAGCGGAACTCACTGCTACCATGCTCTGGGGGCGTGAGCTCGGTCAACGTCAGCCACTTTACGGCATCCCGCCGCCGCGACTTCGGCTGCGGATGCATGCTCACCTGCCCTCTTTTGGGCCCTTCCAGCTCCCCTATGTAGAGCTTACCATGACGGCAGTCGGCAAGAGGTCACAGGCACCTCTGGATTATGCTCCGCCGCCGGCCGGGTACACTGTATGGGATGCTGCCCTTGGGGCAGAGCTCCCGCTCGGCTACGGTTCCATCGGGATTGCTGTGGAGGTGCGGAACCTCTTCAATCGGGCTTACCGCGACTACAACAGCCGGCTTCGGTACTTTGCCGATGAGCCGGGACGTGATCTCATTGCGCGGTTGCGGTGGGAATGGTAGCCATGTTCCACAAGCTCGGGTGTAGTCCAATGCGTTGCCGGATGTATCTGCGTGGTCTCGTCCTAACCTTTGCCGTGCTCCTGCTGGTCGGATGCGAGAAGGACCCAGCACACCCTCATGAAGACCATCCCCAGGAGCTCATCACGACGGTGCTGGTGCATGTATGGAATGAGCCGGATTCAACCAACGTCCACACGTTCGCCTTCCGCGATGTAGATGGCCCTGGTGGGAATTCGCCGCAGGTGGATACCATCCACTTCCGGGGGCACGACACCCTGTGGCGCTTGCGGCTGGAGTTCCTCAACGAGGCGGTCAGCCCGCCGGATACGATCACGGAGGAGATTCGCCGTGAGGCTACGGCGCATCAGGTTTTCTACGACGTCCAGCCGCAGGACTTGTTCACGGTTGAGCGGTTAGACAGGGATGCCAATGGGCTACCGCTGGGATTGGAAGCTCGGGTGCGGCTGCACAGCCATCACGAAGCCCGAGGTAGCCTACGGATTCGGCTCTTCCACTACGAAGGGCAAAAGACGGCGCAGCCAAGCGGGGAGACGGACGTGGATGTGACCTTCCCTGTCCACATCCTGCCGGACTGAAGGCCCAGCCTCTCACGTCCCTATTCCCGTACAGAGCACGGCTGAGGGAAAGGGACGCCGGATGCTAACGTACAACGGGAGCACCTGCCCCCACTTCGGTGATTGCGGGGGCTGCCGATGGCAAGACATCCCTTATGCGGAGCAGCTCCGCCGGAAGGAGGAAGCACTTCGCGTCCTCTTTGCTGAAGTGGGGGTAGAGGCTGGGCTCATCCTGCCCATCCTCGGCTCGCCCGTCCCTTTCGGCTACCGTAACAAGATGGAGTTCACGGCCGTCCCGGACCCGGGGGGTGGGCTCCGTACTGGGCTCCATCGTCGTGGCCGCTTCGACGAAGTAGTGAACATCACAGAGTGCTGGCTTCCGCAGCCGCTGGCGAACCATCTCCTGGGGTTCGTGCGCGAGCGGGCACGTTCCTATCGGCTCCAGGCGTACGACTACCAGAGTCACACAGGCTTCCTCCGCAACATCGTGATCCGCTACGCTGCCCCACCCGAGCAGTGGATGGTGCTGCTGGTGACAACGACCCCGAGCCGCCCGGAGGAGTGCACCTTTCTGGAGGAGCTCGCCACGGAACTACCGAGGACGTTCCCGACAGTCCGCACGGTTGGCCATGTGATCAACGACACGTGGTCGCCCGTCTCGTACGGCCAGCTCCGCATCCTTACTGGCGATGGTGTTTTGGAGCAGCCCATCGGTGACCTCCGATTCCGCATCTCCCCGTTCGCCTTCTTCCAGGTGAACTGGGCACAGTTGGAGCGCTTCTTCGGGCGTATTGTGGAGCTGGCGGAGCCAGCCTCTGAAGACATTGCGTGGGACCTTTACTGTGGGACGGGGAGCATCGCGCTGTTCGTTGCTCGGCACGCTCGACACGTCTACGGCGTGGAGCTCATGGAAGCTGCTATTGAAGATGCCCGGGCGAATGCGGCATTGAACGGGATAGAGAATGTCTCGTGGCTGGTGGCTGACCTCCACCGAGCACCGGCGTGGGCTCTCCTGGAGACGCTCCCGCAACCGAGCCTCATTCTGGTAGATCCTCCGCGGGCTGGAATCCACTGGCGTCTGCTGCAGTTCCTCTGCGAGCGCCCGGCAGAGCGACTCGTCTACGTGAGCTGCAATCCTGCTACACAAGCCCGCGACTTGCGGCAACTGCTGAAGGTCTACCGGCTGGAGTGTCTGCAGCCAGTAGACCTCTTCCCGCAGACACCGCATGTAGAGTGCATCGCGCTGCTACGCCGCCGCTAAGTCTGTAGCACCCCTACGCTCCAGGGACGCAGGGTGTCGTTGTGGGCAGCGCAGGCCAGCATGCGGGAGATGTATTCCCGGGTCTGAAGCGGCGAGATGAGCTCGTCTACCCACAGGCGGGCAGCGGCGTAGTAGGGGGAGAGCTGTTCCTCGTAACGCTGCTCAATCTCGCGCAGGAGGGCCTGTTGCTCTTCTTCGGAAAGCGTCTTGCCCTCGCGCTTGAGGTTCTCTAGCCGGATGGTTAGGAGAGTCCGGGAAGCTTGTGCCCCTCCCATGACGCCGATGCGAGCAGTGGGGTAGGCTACGATGAGTCGTGGGTCGTAGGCGCGACCACACATGGCGTAGTTTCCTGCACCGAAGCTGTTGCCGACGATGACGGTGATCTTGGGAACGACGCTGTTTGCTACGGCGTTGACCATCTTTGCCCCGTCCTTGATGATGCCCCCTTGCTCAGCGCGTGTTCCTACCATGAAGCCCGTGACGTCTTGGAAGAAGACCAGCGGGATGCCGCGCTGGTTGCAGTTCATGATGAAGCGTGCGGCCTTGTCGGCACTATCGGAGTAGATAACACCGCCAATTTGGAGCTCGCCTCGACCGGAGCGGACGATTGCCCGCTGGTTGGCGACAATCCCGACGGCCCAGCCATCGATGCGCCCATAGCCGCAGATGATGGTCTTGCCGTACTCGGCCTTGTACTCGTCCAGCTCCGAGTCGTCCAGGATGCGGGCCAGGAGCTGGTAAGTATCGTATGGCTTCGTGCGGTCAGCAGGGAGGATGCCCAAAATCTCCTCTGGGTCGAATGCTGGCGGCCGGGGGTCAGTACGGTCAAAGATAGGCTTGCGCCCTTTCGCTGGGGAGATCTTCGCCACGAGGGACCGAATCAGCGTGATGGCCTCCTCGTCATTGCGGACACGATGATCGACAACGCCGCTGATGCTGGCATGCATGCGAGCCCCGCCAAGCTCTTCGATGTCTGCTTTCTCCCCAATGGCCGCCTCTACTAGCGCTGGCCCAGCCAGGAAGAGGCTGCCAGTGCCCTCCACCATGATAGCCTCGTCGCTCATGATCGGCAAGTAGGCTCCACCGGCCACGCAAGGGCCCATGATTGCGGCAATCTGCGGCACGCCGAGCGAAGAGAGGATGGCATTGTTGCGGAACTGCCGACCGAAGTGCTCCTTGTCCGGGAAGACCTCGTCCTGCAGCGGTAGGAAGACCCCAGCGGAGTCCACCAAGTAGATGATGGGCACGCGGTTGTCCAGCGCGATCTCCTGCGCGCGAAGATTCTTCTTTGCTGTCATCGGGAACCATGCGCCAGCCTTCACGCTGGCGTCGTTGGCAACGATGACACACTCACGCCCGGCAATGATTCCAATGCCGACGATGACGCCGGCAGCAGGACAGCCGCCGTATTCGCTGTACATCCCGTAGGCAGCAAACAACCCCAGTTCCAGAAAGCTCGTACCAGGATCGATCAGTCGGGCAATTCGCTCGCGTGCTGGTAGCTTGCCGCGGGCTCGGAGTCGTTCCTGGGCTGCGGGCCCACCCCCTTGTCGGATGCGTTCTGCACGGGCCTGCAGGATGCGGAGCTGCTCGCGGTTGTAGTCGTAGTTCCGCTCGTAGGTGGCATCGTGGGGAATCTCAGAGCCGATGCGCGCCATTCCGGGGTCTGACGGATGGTGTACGGAGGGCTACAGACGCAGAGTCCTTGCCTTTTCCGCTACACCTGCCGCATGCGGACAGTGCGGAGGCGGTTGAGCGCAGCGGCAATCTCGTACCGTCGAGGCCGAGCTAAGTTTCCGGGGTGGCGCCCACCCCGGGCGAAGGGAGAGAGTGCCTCGAGGGCTTCAGTATCCATGAGCTGCTCCGCTGCGTCCAGCAGCTCTGCGAGTCGCTTACGCCCATCGGCATAGCGCTCGGCGATTGTGTGGATGGCGTATCCAATAGCCCGTGTCTGGCTGATGTCCACGAGTTGCTCGACTGCCCACAGCTCCACAGGGGTAGTGCCGATGACGAGGAGATCGGTAGACTTGGCATCAATGCTAACTTCACGACGTCCTCGAGAAGTGTCTATGCTCTCGGGGACGAGAGCCCGTTCGCGGAGCCGCTCAAATGGGGCTGGAGTCTCGCGTCGGCGTCCCGTCGGGTACGCGGCAGCGACTGCCCGTGCCTGCTCGGTAACGTCTTCTGCGCAGTACTCGCGCATCATGATGACGGTGTCGGCAACGTCCAGGTAATCTCCACTGCCGCCCATGACTAAGACAGTGCTGATGCGGAAGCGCTCGAAGAGCTCGCGCACGCGGTCCACAAAAGGCGTGATTGGCTCATAGTCTTTTGCTACCAGCGCCTGCATCCGGGCGTCGCGAACCATGAAGTTCGTGGCGGAGGTGTCCTCGTCGATCAGCAGTAGTCGGGAGCCGGCCTCCAGTGCTTCTACGATGTTGGCAGCTTGACTGGTGCTACCGCTGGCATTGTCGGTGCAGAAGGCGTGGGTACTTTGTCCGTAGGGGAGTGTACCGATGAAAGGGCTGAGGTCGACCTGTTCGATCCGACGGCCGTCCTCAGCTCTGATCTTGACGGCATCGGCCCGAGTGACGACGTACTCCCGTCCGTCACCCGGAATGTGTGGGTAGACCCCACGTTCCAGCGCTCGTAGGAGTGTGGACTTCCCGTGGTATCCACCGCCGACGATGAGGGTGACGCCCTCTGGAATGCCCATACCGGTAATGCTCTCGCTGAGCTGTCCATTGTGCCAGACGGGATTGGGTGGGGTGAAGCTCACACGCAGGCTCGCTGGAGAGCGAAAAGGGATGGCGTTGGGCAAAGGCAGTTGGCTGATGCCACTGCGGCGTGGCAGAATTGCTCCGTCAGCAACAAAAGCGACGAGGCCTCGGTGCTGTAGCTGCCGGCGGATGAACTCTTGGTTCTCTATGCACTCCACGAAGCGTCGGCACTCCTCCTGTGGAGTCATCTCCCAGAGGAGGCTACGACGTACGATTTCGGGCAACTCCTGGCGGAGCATGGCCTCAGCTTGGCGTCCCAGCACTGTCCGCCCGGCAGCGGGTAGTCCCAACTGGAAGCGGAGCTCTACCCACTCTGCGGTAACTCGGACTGCTGTCCGCTCCAAGACCTCCTGATTGCCAGCGTCGACGCTAATGAGTCCACTCTTGCCCGAGCCGCGGTGCTTCTGGGCAACGCTGTCGATCGCGCTACGGACACGGCGGGCTAAGTAATCTTCCAACGCAATGCGGCGGACTCGGTCGGCGAAGAGCTCTTCTGGAAAGCGCGCCACAGACTGCGGCAGGCGTAGTCGCATCCGCGATGGAGGAGCAAAAGGATCAGGCTGGACGTGGTCAATCCAGAGCGTCCACTGCGGGAAGCGGTACTCGCCTTCTAGCTCGTCGTATGCTTTGTAACCGCGGCCGTCGATGCGCTGCAGTATGCGTCGTAGGTCCTCTACTGTGCGAGTGGCCATCAGCGGGCGTTTACCTCATGGGGCGAGAGTTGGGAACTCGGCAGTGACCATGTGGCTTTCCAGCCGACTATGACCGCTGTTGCTCCGATTGGGCTCCTCGGAGCAGCTTCTGGCGGATTTCCTCGGAGAGGAGTTCGGCTAAGGTCACCCCAGTGCGCCGTTCTTCGCGAGTGGTAAGTGGCGGAGGCGCTTCCGTAGGTTTCGGTTTCGGGGGTCGCTGCACAGCGGGGCGTGGAGGGACTGGTCGGCCGAGGCTTGTAGCGCTCGGCTGGCGCGCGGCCGGTAGTGGGGCAGGCTTGGCAAGGATTGGCTCTACGATGAGCGAGAGCTCCTCCGGGTTCAACTCTACGATTCGTACCCGGAGCGTATCCCCAGGTTTCCACGGCTCCCGCGTCTTGCGCAACAGGTGGGCAAAGGTACTTCGTGGCATGAAGGCGTCCGCGCCTTCAGGGAGCCGTACTAGCGCCCCTGCCCGTTCCTGCCGTACGAAGGTTGCTTCACATTCGGTGCCGATGGCATACCGTTGGGCAAGCTCAGGCCAAGGATTTGGCTGAGCTTGGCGGAGGCTGAGGACGAGCCGCTGCTCTGCTGCTGAGACCTCGAGCACCAAGCCCTCTACCTCTTGCCCGGCCTGCAGCACTTCGGCAGCATGGTTCGGACGCCGTAGCCAGGAGAGCTCACTCAAGGGGATGAAGCCCTCGAGGCCTTCACCAACCTCGATGATGGCACCTTTCGGCAGAACGCGGCGAACAATTCCGTAGATGCGGCTACCAGCAGGAAAGCGCTCTTCTGCAGACTCCCACGGGCTGGGCTGGGCCTGGCGGTAACTGAGGACAATCAAGCGCCGCTGCGGTTCTACTTGCAGTACCACAGCCTCGACTTCTTGGCCTACGTGGAAAAGGCTAGATGGAGACGGATGAGGACGGCTCCATGAGAGCTCGGCTGCAGGGATGAGCCCCGGCAGGCCATCTTCCAGCTCTACGAAAGCTGCTGTCGCCGATAAGCGGCGTACCGTTGCGCGGACCCGACTGCCAACCGAGTACCGTTGTACTGCTCCTTCCCATGGATCCGGCTGAGTTCGGCGAAGGCTGAGCACAAGCCGCTTCTGGGCAGCAGAGCTCTCCACAACTACGAGTTCCACCTCCTGTCCGGCGCTGAGGGCATGGGCAGGATGAGCAACCCGGTGTGTCCACGAGAGCTCTTCCACAGGCACAATTCCGTCAATGCCGGGTTCTATTTGCACCACTGCTGCTCTTGGCAGCACGCGTCGCACGATGCCACGCACTCGGCTTCCTACAGGGTATCGTGTCTCCACCCCTTCCCATGGAGAGGGGAGGAGGGCCTTTCGGCTGAGCCGAACTCGGCGTTTGTTCACGTCCACCTCGATCACCTGCGCCCGGACCAGCTCGCCCAGAGAGAGTACCTTACTCGGCGTGGAGACTGGGACGTGCTCTAACTCTGCCAGAGGGATGAAGCCTTCTATGCCCCCCACCTCTACGAAGACCCCTGTGGTGACTAAGCGTGTGACCTTACCCTCGACGATACTACCGACTTTCAGCCGGGCCAGCGCCAGGTCCTCTAGAAAGTGCCGCCGGCTTACTACGAAGGTCGCGGTGCCATTGTCGTGTCGGCGAAGTTCATGAGCCACGACGTGCACTCGCTGACCTACGAGCTCCCGAAGCTCGCTCTCCGTAGGATGGCGCTGTGAGGTTGCTAGTGCCGTCGGAAGGAAAGCGGTGAGGTCGTCGTACTGCACCCGAAATCCCCCGCGGATCCGCTCTGTAACTGTGACCTCGAGGATCGAGCGATCCACGACGAGCCGTTCAACTTCGGCTATCTTCTCGCTCGGGAGCAGAGGGACCACGGAGGTGACCGATTTAGCGGTGAAACCAGAAGGTTGGACGCCAGTAGTTGAAGGCTCTTCTCTACCCTCTGGGGCACTGGTTGGGTCTTCAGGCATAGCAGTGGGGACTGGAGTCTGTTCCATGAACGCGGTACCTTGTAGCAGTTCTCGCGAGCAACGAGGAGGGCGCAAAAATACGGACTTCAGTAGCCACTCCACGGCCCCCGGCTCAACATTGGGCCAGAGGAGGCGGGCGGAGTGGAGATCAGAGTCCCTTCACAGGAGCCTCCACGAAGGCGGCGGCAGTCCTGAGGCGGTAGGCAGCTGACCTGGCTGGAATGGTGTAATTTTGTTAGGTCTCTAGTGCTGCCTAAGGGTGGCGCGGTTGTCCCACAGCCATAGAAGAGCATGACTATAGTACCTCACCGGCGACTGTACGAGACGACGGCCATCATCAACGCGGCCCTGGAAGACGCTGACATCCGTGCTACGATTGACCGCTTCAAGGAGTACATCGAGTCTCACGGTGGTGAGATCCAACTCTTCTACGAGCTCGGGAAGCGGCGCCTTGCGTACCCGATCAAGAAGCGCAACACCGGCTACTACGTCTATGCCGCATACGAGGCCCATCCGACAGCGCTGCCGTTGCTGGAGCGCTTGTTCCTGCTGGAGGAGAACTTCCTGCGGCATCTCACCCTTCAGATTGACCCTGAGGTCCTCCAGTACCGGCGCCAGCATCCGCCGCAGAGTGGCCAGCTTGTGCCAGAGACACCACGTGTAGAGGCGGCTGAGAAAGAGGAATTTGCGGAGGTAGAAGGCGAGGAAGTGGAAGGCGAAGAAGCCGAGGAGGTGTAGCACGATAGGGAGGGAGTCCAATGCGCGTCATTCTGCGACAGGACGTTGAGAAGCTAGGGAAGATGGGCGAGACTGTGGAGGTCAGCGACGGCTTTGCCCGGAACTACCTCATCCCTCGAGGGCTTGCCTACTTTGCATCAGAAGCAGCTCTGCGCCGATTGGAGCAGGAGAAGCAGCAGTACCTGAGGCGCCTCGAACGCGAACGCCTCAGCGCGCAGCGGTTGGCCGAACGCCTGAAGGAAATCGTCGTGACTATCCCCATGCGGGTCGGGGAGGAAGGACGCCTGTTCGGTTCAGTGACTCCGCAGATGATTGCCGAAGGGCTCCAGCTCCACGGCTTCACAATCGACCGGCGCGCGATCATCATCGAAGAGCCCATCCGATCTCTTGGCACCTTTGAGGTCAAGGTCCGGCTCCATCCAGAGGTAGTAGGGGTCGTTCAGGTGTGGGTGACGAGCGCCGAAGAATAAGGTGCAGACTGGGGCAACACCGGGGCTCCGCCTCCTCCTCGTTGGCGGAACAGGAGGGTTGGGACGCCGGATCGTTCCTACCTTGACGCAGCAGGGCTACCAAGTCCGACTCCTCGTGCGGTCACTGTCGAGAGCTAAGGAGCTGTTTCCGGGAGGCGTGGAGTACTACGTGTGGAATCCGCAGCAGGAACTGCCTGCGTCAGCCCTCGAGGGGGTTTGGGGAGTTCTCAACTTGGCTGGTGCTCCCATCGTCCGTCGCTGGACTCGAGCGTATCGCCAGATCATCCAACAGAGTCGGGTTGGGACGACACGGCAGCTGGTGCAAGCACTACACGAGGCGCCACACGCGGTACAGGTGTTCCTTTCGGTCTCGGCTGTGGGCTACTACGGCAACCGGGGCGACGAGCTGTGCCGAGAAACTGCACCTCCAGGGACAGATTTCCTGGCGCAGGTCTGCCGAGAATGGGAAGAAGCTGCGCTGAGGGCAGCAGATCGAGTCCGAGTCATCATCCCACGACTAGGAATCGTCTTGGACCGGCAGGCTGGGTTCTTGCCTAGGCTCTTGCCGACATTCCGGGCGTTCCTGGGAGGCACTATAGGTAGTGGGCAGCAGTGGGTGTCCTGGATCCATTGGAGCGACGTCGTATCGTTCGTACTGTGGGCACTTCAGACTCCAACCGTTCAAGGGGTGTACAATGCCGTGGCACCTTCTCCGGTGCGCTTCCAAGAGTTCTGCCAGACTTTGGGGCGTTTGCTCCGGCGCCCCTGCTGGCTTAGAGTCCCAACTTGGGCACTTCGACTGCAGTATGGAGAGTTGGCCGATGCTCTCAACTTCAGCCAGCGTGTAGTACCCGAGAGAGCCCTAGCGGAGGGGTTTACTTTCCGCTTCCCGACGCTAGAAGCAGCCCTAAAGGCTGAGCTGGATGGGAATAGCGAGCTGTAGGCTAACAGCGCAGCAGAGACAAAAGCCCTCTGTCCTTCGTCACAACGCACACAGTGCGGCCCTTGGTGGTGAGAGATATGGTGCGGGTCATCTTGAAGTCGAAGCTCCAACGGCTGAAGGTGACGGCGGCAAATCTGCTCTACGAAGGTAGCCTCGGGTTAGATGCCGACCTCATGGAGGCAGCCCTTCTGGTACCGTACGAGCAGGTGACCGTGCTCAACGTCAACAACGGCGAACGGCTGGAGACGTACGTGATCCCGGAGCCGCGAGGGAGTGGGATGGTGTGCCTCAACGGGCCGGCAGCGCGGAAGGGGGTCGTGGGGGATGAACTCGTGGTGCTCTCGTATGCCTTGCTGACGGAAGCTGAGCTGCCAGGACACGCCCCTGTAGTGGTGACTGTGGACGAACATAACCGTATGCTCCGCCGCTCGCTCCTAGAAGTTGCTCATGCAGCGGACCCACGGGGATGAGCGGAATCGCTGCAGTGGTTCTAGCAGCTGGAAAGGGGAAGCGGATTGGGGATGCGGGTCTGCCGAAAGTACTCTTGCCGCTGAAAGGACGGCCGCTGCTATCGTACGTGCTCGCAGCAGTGCTTCCCTTGCGGCCGCGGCGGCTCATCGTCGTTGTCGGTTTTCGAGGGGAAGAGGTAGCAGCGTTTCTCCAGCAGCACTGTCCGCAAGCTGAGGTTGTCTGGCAGTCTGAGCAGCTCGGGACAGGCCATGCCGTTCTCCAGACGAGAAGCGTTCTGGGGGGGTTTACTGGCACCGTCTTGATCCTCCCCGGTGACGTGCCGCTGGTGCAGTACGAGACACTCCGCGTGTTTGTGGACTTCCACCTGCGCGCGGGGAATGCTGTGACGGTTCTGACAACCCAGGTCCCGCAGCCTACAGGCTACGGCCGTATCCTTCGGGATGTCACGGGGAAGATTGTGCGAATTGTGGAGGAGCGTGATGCAACGCCGCAGGAGCGGGAGATTTGTGAAGTCAACACTGGCATCATTGCCGCACGGGCTCCTGTGCTTTTCAGGCTGCTGCCTCGGCTGAGCCGGCAGAATGCCCAGCAGGAGTACTACCTCACGGACATCGTGGCTCTGTGTCGTGACGAGAAGCAGCCTGTTGGGGCATGGTGTGCTCCGCGGTGGCAGGAATTCCAAGGCGTCAATACTCTTGCGGAGCTGGCGTATGCGGAAGAGCTGCTGGAAAGTCACTACCAGGAGCAGCCAGCTGCTTGATGTTGAGTTGGTGTCCCACCGCGAACGGTCCGTCGGATGCCGTTGCTGATTCTGCTACGTCACGGAGAGTCGGAGTGGAACCGGCAGAATCGCTTCACAGGCTGGATTGATGTGGATCTCTCACCTCGCGGGGAGGCCGAAGCACGTCAGGCGGGTGAGCTTCTGCGGCCCTACCCGATTGACCTCATCTTCACTTCAGCGCTGCGCCGAGCGTGGCGGACGGCAGAGATTGTGCGGAGTGTCCTCGGGCGTCCAGAGCTCCCTATAGAGCGCTCGGAAGCGCTCAACGAGCGCCACTACGGTCAGCTCCAGGGGATGAACAAGGACGAGGTCCGGCAGCGCTACGGCGAGGAACAGTTCCGACTCTGGCGGCGCAGCTATGATGTGGCTCCGCCTGGAGGGGAGTCGCTCGCTGATACGCAGCGCCGAGTACTACCGTACTACTACGAGCGCATCCTTCCGGCCCTCCGTGAGGGAAAGAACGTGCTCATCGTTGCCCACGGGAACTCGTTGCGGGCCCTCTTGATGGAGCTGGAGGGCATCCCCCCGGAGCAGATTCCAGCGGTGGAGGTTCCTACGGGTGTGCCGTATGTGTACGAGCTGGAAGAGGAAACATTGGCAGTGCGGTGCCGAACAGTGCTGCAGCCACAGCTAACAGGGGTAGAATGAGGAGCCGTTGGTGCGTGTGGGTGGGGATAGGCTGTGCAGTCGCTGCCCAAGGAACGACGGCGCAGACGGCCTTACTGAGCCTCCTTCGGCAGGAGTTGGAGCGGAACTTTGCAGTCCTACGCCAGCAGCCACAGCCAGCGTACTACATCGGCTACCAGGTGGCGCAGCTCCAGACGACGGTCCTTGAGGCGCAGGCAGGAAAGTTGCGGCGCTCCGCGCAGCAGCACTCTCGCTGGCTGGATGTAGACGTGCGGGTCGGGAGCTACGAGCTGGATAATACCCGTCCGCTGCAGGAGGCCTGGAGCTTCGTAGACCGGTCCGGAGCAGTCCAGCTTCCTTTGGGAGATGACGCCCAAGCCCTGCGGCACCTCCTCTGGCAAGCCACGGCTGACGCATACGAGCGGGCGGCCGAGCGGTATGCAAAAGTCATTGCAAGCCGCAGCGTTCGGGTTCAAGAAGGAGACAGCATCCCTGATTTCTCTCGAGAACCACCTCAGCGGCGTCAGCGACTCGTTCCGCCGCTGCGGCTGGATACATCACTCTGGGCCCAGCGTCTACGTGAGCTCTCGGCAGCCTTTGTCCCCCATCCCTGGATCTACTCCCATCGGCTCACTCTTCAGGCAACTTCGGTGCAGAAGTTCTTGGTGAACTCGGAGGGCACGGAATTGGCCTGGGGGGAGAACAGCATCTTCTTGACGATTGCTGCCCAGACTCGGGCAGACGATGGCATGGAGTTGCCTCTGTATCGCACCTACTTTGCATTTCGGCCTGAGGAGCTACCAAGTCCTGACAGCATCCGTGCTGACATAGAGAGCATGATCGAGCTCCTGCATCGCCTCCGCAAGGCTCCGGTGCTCGAAACCTACTCTGGACCAGCAATCCTCAGTGGGGAAGCTGCTGGAGTCTTCTTCCACGAGATTCTCGGGCATCGGGTGGAGGGACATCGGCAGAAAGACCCGCAGTCGGCTCAGATGCTCCGCGATCTGTTGGGCAAGCAGATCTTACCGCCGTTTCTGGACGTCGTCTTCGACCCGACCCGTCGGTATCGCGATGGAATACCGCTAGCTGGCAGTTACGAGTTCGACGACGAGGGGGTACCGGCGCAACGGGTCGTAGTCGTAGAGCGTGGGATACTGCGTAACTTCCTGATGAATCGGACCCCGATTGCAGAGTTTCGGCGTTCGAATGGGCATGGGCGGCGGCAGCCCGGAACTCAGGTCGTGGCGCGACAGTCCAATTTGCTGGTGGTAGCCCATCAGAGCCTTTCGCCGCAGGAGTTGCGCGAGCGTTTGCGCGAGGAATGCCGACGCCAAGGCAAGGAGTTTGGCCTTCTCTTCAAGGTCGTGGAAGGCGGTTTCACGTTCACGACGCGCACCATCCCAAATGCATTCAACGTCATGCCGCTGGTAGTCTACCGAGTCTACGTCGATGGGCGACCGGATGAGCTAGTGCGTGGAGTTGACCTCATCGGGACCCCGCTGACAACCTTCGCCAACATTATTGCAGCTGGCTCGGACATTGGAGTCTTCAATGGGCTCTGCGGGGCGGAGTCAGGGAACATCCCCGTCTCGGCGAGCTCGCCTAGCTTACTGGTCAGCCGCATCGAGGTCCAGAAGAAGGCGAAGTCCGACGAACGCCTGCCCATTCTGCCTCCACCGTCGGTTCAGTCTCCGTAGTGGCGCTATGAGATACTTGCTCTTGCTGTGTGGTGTGCTCTCGGTCTGCGCGGCGCAAGTGTGGCAGCCGCCGCGGACGGAGGTGGTCTTTCGGGCGATGGAACAAGAACTCCGGCGAGCACAGCAGAACTTGCGCTCTGAGGGTGCTCCCGCCCCGTACTACATTGAGTATCGGCTCCAATACCGGGCGGCTTTGGTAGCACGAGCGGTGCTGGGTGAGCTTGTGGAGTCGAACGAGAGTCAGCGAGCGACATTGACGGTTGCCGTGCGGGTAGGAACTCCGGAGCTTGACAACACGAATCTGGCAGCCCCAAGCTTCCTGCTCTTCGGTGGCGCTTCGCCTCGCGAGACCTATCGGCAGCGGGCCGTCCCGATAGAGCTGAGCGATACTCTGCTGCGGCGCGAACTATGGCTGGCTACGGATGCAGCCTACAAGGATGCCGTCGAGCAGTATGGGCGGAAGCTGAACATCTTGCGCAGTCAACTGCGGCGGGATACTACCCCCGATTTCCGCTTGCTACCCGGGGAGGAGTTGTTCGATACACTCGCTGTCCCCACCTTCTCCAGAGCGCTGGCGGAGCGCCTCTGTCGTGAGCTCTCGGCAATCTTCCGGCAGTACCCGGAGTTTACAGCGTCGGCTGTCAGTTTCGAGTACCTGCCTACCCAGACCTGGTACGCCAACACCGAGGGGCGGAGGGCAGTGAAGACCGAGCTCTTCACAGGCCTGGAAGTCGTTGCCTACGCCCAAGCGAACGATGGGACACTCCTAGCGCAGTACTACTCCGCCTATGCTCGAACACCAGCGGAGCTGCCTTCGTTGGACTCCCTACGGCGGGCTGTAACTGAGGTGGCACAGCGCCTTCGGGCTCAGCGAGCGGCATCAGCATTGGAAGAGACGTACGTTGGTCCCGTACTCTTCGAGGGGCGGGCTGCAGGCGAGCTCGTTGCTCAGGTACTCGTTCCGCAACTCCTCCTCCATCGGGAGCCCCTGTCGGACGCACCAGTCTTTACGACGAGGGCTCAAGGGTTGGCCCGTCGTATCGGTAGTCGCATCCTTCCGGAGTTCCTCTCGCTGCGAGCAGCCCCCTGCCAGCGATGGTTTCGGCAGACTCCCCTCGTAGGGTCCTACTGCGTGGACGATGAGGGGGTGAGGGCGGATACGGTACAGGTCGTAGAGAAGGGCGTACTGCGACAGCTTCTCAGTACCCGAGTGCCAACGCGGTGGTTGGCTCGCTCCAACGGGCATAACCGTGCCGGGGCTCCTATGGTAGGTGTGCTGGAGCTTGTACCAGGCGAGGGGGGTGGCTCGGTTCTGGAGCGTCAGCAGCTACGGCAGTACTTCCTTCAGCTACTGCGCCAGAGGGAACTCCCATACGGCATCCTAGTCCGCTCTGTGATGAACCTCAACATCGCGCAGACGGTGCTGGCCCGGGCGAGTTTGGGGAAGTATCCAAGCTTTGCGCGAGAGGGGAGCCTACCGATAGTAGCAGCGTTCCGGGTCTACCCCGATGGGCGAGAGGAGCTCTTGCAGCCCTGTGACGCCGTAGGGCTCACTGTGCGGTCGCTGCGGGATATTCTGGCAGTATCGCGAGAGCAGACGCCTTACAACTACCTTGCCCCGGCTGCGGCTGCCGGCAGCGAGGTACCGTATCTGCCGGTGAGTATCATCACGCCTGACATCGTTCTGGAAGAGGTTGAGATACGCCCGCGTGAAGGCAGCGTTCCCAAGCCACCCTTGGTCTCTCCGCCATTCATCGAGCGGCGGTAGGTTGCGGTAGCCGGAGGGTGTACTGAGTTCGCCAAGTTTGCGGCACACTGTGCCACAAACAGAGGGGTGTTGACGATGGTAGAATTCCTCGCAGACGCAGTGGGCGTAATAGTTGGGGCCGCGGTATTGCTCCTGGCGCTACCGGTTGTGCTGCTGGTCTTGGCGGTGGTGGGGGTAGTAGTCATAGGGGCAATAGTGCTCGCGGCGGTAGCATCTGCGGTTGGGCTCGGCGCTGCACTCTTCGCGGTAGCGTCGTCGGAGGCCTTGCCGCTTGTGGTAGAGGGATGGAGTCAGCGAGATAACCAGGTATACTGGCGCACTGAAGGGTCGGTCGGGCGCGCACAGAGCTTCCTTGGTGGATGGTGTGCGGCAGAGTGCGATGACAGGCAGGCTCCGTACGCTGTAGGTGGTTTCCTAAGCTGCTACTGTACGTGCTCCTCGGAGAGTGCTATGCCTCGGGAACTTCCAAGCATAGACGCACAACAGCGGCGGCTGGCGAATCGCTTCATCCGGTGGGCTCAGACTCAGTCGAGCCCTGCACTCCGGGAATTGGGACAGGCCGCTGAGGCCGTCCTAGCAGCGTATGACGCCGGGGATCGGCATCGCTTTGAGGCTGCAGAGCGGCGCTTCTGGACGCTGTGGATGGGACTCGCTCCACAGGATTGGAAAGCGGCCGCCGAGTGGCGGCAGGAGCATGTTTCGCTCTGGTCTACACTCTTCTGGCTCTTTCGTCCAAGCGAGTCTGGACAATCGAAGTCCTCGGAGGCTGTCCAGTATCCGCAGGCCTCCCCGTAATTTTGCCCAGCTGTGAGAAGGTCCCGTAGCCTAGTGGTCAGGCAGAGGTCTGCAAAACCTCGTACGGCGGTTCGAATCCGCCCGGGACCTCAGGGGGAAAGGATATTCCAAGCACGGGCACATGGTTGGGACGACATCCGATCTGCGCGTTGGAGCTATCGTCCGATATGAAGGCGAGCTCTACGTTGTGCTGGAAGTGGAGCACCGAACGCCGGGTAACAAGCCCGGCTTCTACCAAGTCAAGATGCGCAATCTCCAGACGGGTCGCTTGTTGGAGAACAAGTTCCTCTCCGGAACGCCGATTGAGTTTGCCCGTCTGGACTACCGTCCTCACCAGTATCTCTACCGAGATGGCTCGGTCTTCATGTTCATGGACATGGAGACCTACGAGCAAATCCCCGTTGATGAGCACGTCGTTGGCGACAGCGCTCGCTTCCTGGCAGAGGGTCAGACGGTGAACCTAGTCTTCCACGAAGATCGGGTTGTCACGGTGGAGCTCCCGTCCCATGTCAACCTCCGTGTAGCGAAGACGGAGCCAGCTGTGCGAGGGAATACGGTGACGACAGCCCTGAAGCCAGCGGTTTTGGAAACGGGAGCTACAATACAAGTCCCGCTCTTCGTTGACGAAGGGGATATTGTGCGGGTAGACACCCGCACAGGCGAATACATCGAGCGGGTCAAGGAAGCCTGAGCCACAGCTACGGGGAGGGCATGGACTTAAAGTACCTACGCAGGCTGCTGCAAATCTTCGACGAGAGCTCTGCAACGGAGCTGGTCATAGAGGAAGAGGGCACGAAAGTACACATCGTCAAGCAGCGTCCGAATGCTCATCCAGAGGCGGCGGGAACGTCGCCTATTGTCTTGCCTGTGGCGATGCCGGGATACGCTCCGATGGGTGGGGGCCAGGCGGCAGTTGGCTCTCAGCCGGTGGCGCCTACAACTACGGTGGAAGCGGCTCCGCAAGCCCCTGCAGCGCCGGTGGAGGAGCAGAAGGAGACTGAAAAGCGGCTTCACGAGATCCGCTCCCCGATTGTCGGGACCTTCTACAGGGCTCCAGCTCCTGACGCTGAGCCGTTTGTACAGGTTGGTAGCCGAGTCACTCCGGGGACGACGCTGTGCATCATCGAGGCGATGAAGCTGATGAACGAGATTCAGAGCGACGTATCCGGAGTAGTGGCGAAAATCCTGGTAGAGAACGGGCAGCCCGTGGAGTACAACCAGCCGCTCTTCCTGATCGAGCTTGACTGACGCATGAGCTTTTTGACTGCCATTTCGGAGGCCTTGGCGCGAACACGCCAACGGATCGCTGATGCGCTTCACAGAGCGTGGTTTCAAGGCCGCGAGGAGTCGGCTGTTCTGGCAGCGATAGAGGAGGCGCTCCTGCAGGCAGATGTTGGCGTGGAGGTAACAGAGCGAATAGTCCGCCGTGTTCGAGAGCGCTTGCGACAGCAGGGGGCGGTAGAACACATCCGCCAGATCCTCCGGGAAGAGATGCATGCCCTGCTTGTGGAGCCGCTTCCCGAGCGTTTCCCCGGGTCACCAACGGTCGTGCTTGTGGTTGGTGTCAATGGCTTCGGGAAGACAACAACGGTCGCGAAGTTGGCCTACCGCTGGCAGCAGCAGGGTCACAGCATTGTGCTTGCAGCAGCGGACACGTACCGTAGTGCTGCAATTGAGCAACTCCAGCAATGGGCTGAGCGCATAGGGGTTGCATGTATCCGCCATCGCTACGGAGCTGATCCAGCGGCCGTAGCATATGATGCCCTCCAGGCAGCTCGAGCTCGAGGCGCCGATGTCGTCATCGTTGACACCGCCGGGCGGCTCCACACCAAAGAGCCACTGATGGCAGAGCTTGAGAAGCTAGTCCGAGTGCTGCGCAAGGTCGACCCTACGGCACCTCACGAAACCTTCTTGGTGCTGGATGCTTCCATCGGACACAACGCTGTCCTCCAAGCCCAAGAGTTCCTTCGCCACTTGCCCTTGACGGGTGTCGTGCTGACGAAGGTGGATGGAAGCGCCCGTGGTGGGATGGCGTTGGCAGTTTCATCCACCTGCAACTTACCTATTCGGTACTTGGGGGTCGGTGAAGGCTTGCAGGACTTGGTTCCGTTCGTCCCGGCTGCGTTTGTAGAGGGATTGCTGCCAGAAGAAGCCTTGACGGTTTCACAGTAGGAGCTGTAGGAACGAGTTCCAGCCCCACAGCCCTGCTAGCCAGCCCAGGAGCCACATAGTGGCGCCAATGCTCAAGGGGATTGCAAGGTTGTCATCCATTCGGAGTCGGATGGAGGCTGCCTCTGCGAGGGTTCCGACCGCAGCTCCGAGGAAGCCGGCTACATAGTAGGTCCACGGAGCCCCGAAGGTGATGCCAAGAACGGTGACGACCACCCATCCCATCACGAGGAAGGCTGCAGAACCCTCGGCCGTCTTGTCCAAGAACCGACGACGTCCCCATGCCTTCCCTACTAGTGCCGAGGCAATGTCTGAGAGGATGAGGATGGCGAAAGCCGTAACGGCGATCACTTTGGGGAAGAGAGCAATACAGATGCAGGCGGAGATCATCACGTACGAGGCCCCATTCAAGAGAAGGCGCTGGGTCTCTAGCTCATGCGGTCGGAGCAGGAAGCCAAAGAGCTGAAGGAAGAGCTGTCGAATTGCCGGGATAGTGTGCATAAGGATGTCTACCACGACGAACGCCACCATAAGGGGTAGCAGAATCGTCAATGCGGTCCGCTGCGAGACGAAGATGTACCCAACCGGGATAGAGAGCGAGAGGAGGTGGATTGCCTTCCGTACCAGCTCGCTCTGGAATGGGATGTCGTCTGCGTGGTGCATCGTGTTCCCCTCTGCCACATGACACTGACGGAGTTTGCTCCGGCGAAGTTGAACTTGGGACTATGGGTCCTTGGACGGCGCCCCGATGGGTATCACGAGCTGCTGAGCCTCATGCTGCCTCTCGATTTTGGCGACCATCTGGTAGCTGAGGAAGCCCCCGAGATCTGCGTAGAGTATGAGCCACCACAAGAGTTCGCACCCGATTTGGTGCGAATGGCTGCGGAGCTATTACGGAAAGAGTGGGGGCTTCCGAGCGGCGCAAAAATACTCGTCCGCAAGCGGATTCCCGTTGGTGCTGGGCTAGGAGGCGGAAGCTCCGATGCAGCAGCTGCGCTCCGTCTACTGACCCGCTTGTGGAAGATAGGGCTATCGCGAGAACAGCTCCTTCACCTTGCGCAGCGGCTAGGGAGTGACGTTCCTTTCTTCTTGTACCAGCAGCCAGCGCTTGTACGAGGTCGGGGGGAGCGAGTGCAACCGGTGTTGCTATCGCTACCGTACACATTCGTGGTACTGTATCCCGGTTTCAGCATCTCTACAGCATGGGCCTATGCTCAACTGCAGAGGTCTGAACGGTGGCAGTCGGAGCCAGAGGTTCCGTGGGACTATGTCCTTTCGGCATTGTCTCGAGAACCGGGTCTGTTCCAGCGGTATTTTGCCAACGACTTCGAGCCACTCCTCTTCGCCCACTACCCGAAGCTCCGAGAACTGCGCTACTATCTCTTGCAGTCGGGGGCTTTCTACGCAGGCGTCACTGGAAGTGGCTCGGCGGTCTTTGGTATCTTCGAGACCGAGACTACTGCACAGGCAGCGGCGAGGCAGTACGAGGACAGTGCTGTCGTAAGGGCCTACGTGTGTCGGATGTACTCGTGCGTGCCATGAACATCCTCGTTGGGACAGCGGAGCTTGCTCCGTTCGCGAAGGTGGGGGGATTGGCGGATGCAGTAGCAGCGTTAGCGCGGCAGTGGAGTTTGCTGGGACATCGAGTGCTGGTGGTGCTTCCAAAGTACCGGGCTATTGATGTTGCCGCACATGGTTTGCGACCGACGGAGCACATTGTGGGGGTCCCACTTGGATGGTGGACGGAATACGCTCGGCTCTGGCTGGGGGTGCTGCCACAGAGTACAGCGCGGGTCTGCTTCTTGGAGAACGCTGATTACTACGACCGCGAAGGCATCTACGGAAACCCTGAAGGCTACGCCGATAACGACCGCCGCTTCATCTTCCTGAGCCGCGCACTCTTTGAGGTAGCCTCTGCGCTGGGTTTCTCTCCCGACGTCATCCATGCGCACGACTACCATACAGCCCTGGCGATGCCGCTGCTGAAGCTTGTCTACCGCTGGCAGCCGCGGTTCTACAAGACAGCCGGGGTACTGACCATCCACAACATTGCATTCCAAGGACTCAGCGAGCCATCTCGGGTGTTGCCGCTGCTCGGCATACCGTGGGAGGAATTCTATCCTGGCTCGCCGTGGGAGTACTTCGGGAGCGTGAACATGCTCAAGGTCGGCATCCTCTACGCCGACAAGATTTCTACCGTCAGCCCAAGCTATGCCTGGGAGATTCGCACGACACCTTTGGGTGAGGGATTGCAGGGAGTATTGAACTTCCGTGGTGCCGACCTTGTGGGCATTCTCAATGGGGTAGACTACGCGGAGTGGGACCCTGGGCATGACCGCCACATCTACGTGCCGTACTCGGCGGAGTTCTTAGCTGGGAAGCAGCTCAACAAGCGGCGCCTACTGAATGAGTGGGCTGGGATGAGTGAACCAGAGCTGCACCGGGAAGTCCCGCTACTCGGGATGGTATCTCGGCTGACAGACCAGAAGGGTATCGACTTGCTCTGCCACTCTCTGGAGGGGATCTTGGCGCATTTCGGGGTCCGGTTTGCGCTCCTCGGGAGTGGTGCCAACCGGTACGAGGACTTCTTCCGGTATCTGGCCAGCCGATACAGCCGGCAGGTCTTCGTGCAGTTTGGCTACAACGAAGCTCTGGCCCATAAGATCATCGCGGCAGCGGACTATCTCCTGATGCCCTCGCGCTATGAGCCCTGTGGCCTGACGCAGATGTACGCACTGCGGTATGGGACGATCCCAATCGTGCGAGCAGTCGGTGGTCTGCGTGATACGGTCCGCCAATACGATCCGGCGACTGGCGAAGGCTGGGGTTTCCTCTTCGGAGACTACACGCCCGAAGCTCTCTGGGGTGCGGTGGAGTATGCCCTAGGCTTCTACAGGGTTGAGCCTCACTGGGAACGGATGCGGCGGAATGCCATGGCGTGCGACTTCTCAACGCGGCGTTCTGCTGAGCAGTACCTCCAACTCTTCGAGTGGGCACTTGAGCGTGTACGGGCTGAGCGAGCGTAGGTACTAATTTTGTGGCAGTACCACAGAAGGGAGCAGCGGTGATGTACAGGTGGATCGTCGCGGTTCTCTTGCTTGCTGTTTCCTATAGTCAAGCGCAGCAGCTTGAGCCCTTCACGGCACGACAAGGTGCAACGGCGGCCTTGGACCGGGCACGCCGGGATGGCTTCACCGATGCTAGTCTTGCTGCAGCAGTCTATGCCGGAGATCTACCAGTGAGTGCCCCTGTGGTCCCACGTTTTGACCTACAGACCGGTAGAGCAAACCTCTGGACGTACGGCATACGCTCAGCACAGAGGGACACGACAGTGTGGTATGCCGTCATTAGGGTTCCCGTCGCAGGGTTTCAAGTTTTTCCCCTACCACCGATCCCGCTGCCGGTCCAGCAGCCGCTACCTGTGTCGTGGATGGACAGCGACTCACTGGTACTGGTGCTCAGTGGAAACCAGACATATGCCGACTTTCGGCAGCGTTATCCAGACAGCTTGCCAGATGCAGTGATCCTGACGGTAAACGTGATGCCTTGGCTCCCGATGGCATTGCCCGTCTGGACAATGATCTTCTTAGGCTCTCCTCAGGACCCCAGCACCAACATGACCTGCACAGCTTGGAAGGCAGGGGGACAGCCGCAGACAGAGTGCATCCGAACGGTGGACGTACGGGAGCCTGCTGCTACAGGAGTTCGTCTATTCCCGCAGCCAGCACGCGGTTGGGTAGAAGTGGAGCTGCCACAGCCGTGGTGTGGGGTTGTTCGCTGGGGATGGTTGGAAGATTTGCTGGGACGGCGAGTTCAGGAATGGGAGTGGGTTCCAGGGGATTGCCGTAAGTGCCTCCTGCTTCCGCTTCCTCCTGGGCTTTACTACCTCCGTCTCAGTGATGGGGTCCGCTGGCTGCGGGTACCGGTTGTTGTCGTAGCGCCGTGAGAGCGCTGATGGTATACGAGCGTGTCGCACGCCAAGATCCAGAGGTCTACCGGGCACTGCGAGGAGAGCTTCGGCGCCAGCAGCAGAAGTTGGAGCTCATTGCCAGCGAGAACTTCGCCTCCCTTGCGGTCTTGGAAGCGTTGGGCTCCGTGCTGACGAACAAGTATGCTGAAGGCTATCCAGGACGCCGCTACTACGGCGGGTGTGAGTGGGTGGACGTAGCTGAAGAGTTGGCAATTGACCGTGCACGGCGCCTGTTTGGTGCGGCATATGCAAACGTGCAGCCGCATAGCGGCAGCAATGCCAACATGGCGGTGTACCTTACCTTCTTGAGGCCGGGCGATACCCTCATGGGCATGAGTTTAGCCCATGGTGGGCATCTGACCCACGGGGCCCCTGTGAACTTCTCTGGCCAACTCTACCGCGTCGTCTCGTATGGGGTAGACCCGCGGACGGGACGGATAGACTACGACCAGGTAGAACATCTAGCCCGCCAGCATCGTCCCCGGCTCCTCGTCGTTGGAGCATCGGCATACTCGCGTGACATAGACTACGCGGCCTTCCGCACCATCGCTGACGCTGTCGGAGCGTTCTTGATGGCTGACATTGCCCACCCGGCTGGGCTCATTGCTGCTGGGCTGCTGACGAATCCTCTGCCGTACTGCCACGTTGTGACCAGTACAACGCACAAGACTCTTCGCGGACCTCGGGGTGGCTTGATTCTCGTTGGGGAGAACTACGAGAACCCCTTTGGCATCGTGGCTCCGAAGACAGGGCGTCGGAAGACGATTGGCGAAGTCATTGACAGTGCTGTCATGCCTGGTCTCCAGGGTGGGCCACTCATGCACGTCATTGCTGCGAAGGCAGTTGCCTTCGGGGAGGCACTCACCGAAGAGTTTCGCGAGTATGCTAAAGCCGTCATTCGGAACGCTCAGGCCCTTGCTCAAGCTCTAATGGCTCGAGGCTACGAGATTGTCAGTGGCGGAACGGACAACCACCTGATGCTCGTGGACCTCCGCAATCGTGGCATTACCGGCAAGCAGGCGGAACAGGCACTAGATGCGGCGGGGATTACGTGCAATAAGAATGCAGTGCCAGACGACCCGCAGCCGCCGCTGATCACCTCAGGAATTCGGCTGGGAACACCGGCGGTGACCACTCGCGGTATGGGGGTGGCAGAGATGGAGCTCATCGCTGAGCTCATAGACCGTGTCCTCAGCAACATCGGGAACGAGGACGTCATTGCCGCCGTTCGCCGGGAGGTCAGCGAGCTCTGCCGCCGTTTCCCAATCTACCCCGAGTTGGAGTTGGAGCCCGAACCTGTAGTGGAGGCGGCTGCCGAGTAGTGCTGGCCTTAGGGCTCTTCGTAGGGAGCCCCACAGAAGCTTTCCCACAGGACTGCTACTACGCTATCGTACGGCAAGTGGTGTCCGCAGAGTTGCTGGAGCGAGATGCTGTGGGCTGCCAGTGCTTGCCGGAATGCTTCACGGTCAGCTTCGGAGTTGAAGCGTAGGAGCTCCGCTATCGAGAGATGCGCTGGCCCAAGCAGAATGGAGCCATGCTGGAGTAGGACACCGTTGACAATTCGCTGAGCGCTGCCAACGAGCTTGCGTCCAGCGTAGCTGAGCTCCCAGCGGGCGGAGCTGTTGAAGCAGGCTACTCCAGAAGGTCGGCTCCAGAGCCGGCGGAAGTCAGCGCTCGCTGGAGCAAGCTGGATGGGCTTTCCCGTAAGTTGCTGTAGTGCTGTAGCAATCCGTTCGTGGACGATGCGGTAGATGTACTGCGGTGTCCGCTGGGATGAGAGCCGGACGACAACGGCATAAGTCACTTCTTCCGCGTGGAGGATAGCTCGCCCACCCGTGGGGCGACGGACAATCTCAATCCCTCGTTCTCGGCAGCGCTCTTTGTCTGCGATCTGGTCTGGCTGGTGGAGACCCAACGAGATAGCCCACGGCTGCCATGCGTAGAACCGTAGGAGAGGGGGAGTATCACAGGAGGAGGCGCATGCTAAGAGGCGCTCCCAGTCTTGCTGCATGTTGTCTCGTGGTGGGCAGGCTCCGTCGGAACGGCACTCTACGGGCTCGCCGAAGAGGGCCAGCAGTTCAGGTGTAGCCAGGAGCTTCTGCAGTGCCATGGCGCACACGGACGAATCGGCGTTTCCCGACAGCAACGATCCGCTCGCGCGAGAGTTCCACCACGCTCCCCCAGTCTGTGACTCGCTCTCCATCAATGCGCACGGCTCCCTGCTGAATCTGCCGCCGGGCTTCGCTACGAGAGGGCACCAGACCCGCACGGACGAGGAGGTCTACAACTGGCAGTGCGGGGACCGGTAGCACGACCTCGGGCATATCCTTCGGGAACTCGTGGTACTTGAAGACCCGGTCGAACTCCTCAGCGGCATGTTGCGCGGCCTCTTCACCGTAGTAGAAGGCCACAATGCGGCGGGCAACGAAGGCCTTGGCATCGCGAGGATGCCAGCTCCCTGAGCGGAGCCCTTCTTCCAACTTCCGTGCCTCCTCGGCCGAGGCGAACGCGGCTAAGCGATAGTACCGAACGATGAGCGAGTCCGGGATAGACATGAGTTTGCCGAACATCTCCGTCGGAGGATCGGTGAGGGCAATGTAGTTGCCCAGGCTCTTGCTCATCTTCTCCACCCCGTCGGTGCCTTCCAGCAAGGGCATCAGTACCAGGCACTGGGCTTCCTGTCCGTAGAACCGCTGGATGTGTCGCCCCATCAGCAAATTGAAGCGCTGGTCAGTCCCGCCCAGCTCTACGTCGGCTCTGATTGCCACGGAATCGAGTGCTTGTGCTAATGGGTAGAGGAACTCGTGTAGCCCAATCGGATCGCCGCGCTCGTAGCGGCGTGTGAAGTCTTCCCGCTCCAGCATTTGGGCGACAGTGCACTGGGCTGCCACAGTGATGAGCTCACGGAAGGTGAGTTGTTCCAGCCACTCAGAGTTGAAGCGGATAGAGAGTCGCTCGGGGAGCAGGACCTTCATGGCCTGCTCGACGTATGTCTGCGCATTCTGGCGCGTCTCCTCTAAGCTCAGGTGAGGACGGGCCTTCGTGCGTCCAGAGGGGTCGCCAATCGTTGCCGTGAAGTCCCCAATGATCAACACGGCGTTGTGTCCCAGCTCCTGGAATTGGCGGAGCTTGTACAGCACGACGGCGTGTCCTAAATGGAGGTCAGGGCGGCTGGGATCGCAGCCTAGTTTTACTGTCAGCGGCCGTCCAGAGCGGACGGAATTCTCCAGCTTCACTATCAGCTCTCCCTCAGGCACAATCTCTGCTGTGCTGTCGGCTAGGATGCGGAACTGCTCAGCAGCCGGGAGCATTGGTAGCTCTACGGAAGCTGCTTCAGACTGCGCTGCATTTCCCGCTCCATGTCACGGCGGCGGATGTCTTCACGCCGGTCATGGAGCTTCTTGCCACGAACCAGCGCCAGCTCTACCTTCACGTACGGCCCGGAAAAGTAGAGGGAGAGGGGGATCAGTGTCAGCCCCTTCTCCTGAACCTTGCTCCGGAGTCGGATGGCCTGCCGTTTATGGAGTAAGAGCTTGCGCGGGCGTTTCGGCTGATGGTTGGCATGCGGGGCAGCGTGGCTATAGGGGCCAATGTGGAGGTTGAGGAGCCACAGCTCGTGGCTGTGCGGGTCCAAGAAGACAGCGTAGCTATCCTCTATGTTGCAGCGCCCTTCCCGCAGGGCCTTGACCTCGGTACCGGTCAGCACAATCCCCGCTTCCAGAGTCTCCAGGATTTCGTACTCGTGGCGGGCTTTGCGGTTAGTAGCGATTGGTCGCTGCTTTCGGCGCTGGGGGATATTGGCCATGCCCTCTTAGGCGGCTTCGGCTGCAGCATACCGCCGCCAACTGCTGCGGAGTGGCACCGAGTGCGTTAGGGTCCACACTACAGGGCAACGCTGCAGCGCCAGCTCCTCCACTTCTTGGAGTTCGGCGTCGGTGGCAGGGCTATCGATTTCGAGCTGCACGTGGACTTCCTCCATCACGGGAGCATCGGCAAGCCCGAAGACGCGGGAGAAGTTCACTGTTGCCTCCACCCGCACTCGGAGCCGTCGGAGCGGGATGCCCTTCTCAGCCGCGACAATAGCAAAGGTGGAGGTGTAACAGGCAGCCAAGCCGGAGAAACAGTAGTGCATTGGCCCAGGAAGGGCACCGTCGCCGCCCATGAAGGTAGGGTTGTCCATCTCGAAGGTCGTCTTCCCGCCTTCGTAGGTGATGAAGGCACGGAACTGCGGAGCTCCGTCACCTAACACCCATTCGCCTTCCAGGACCTGCTGGCGGCGAGCGCTGGCCAGATCACGCCGGAAGGAGTCTTCGGTTTGCTTGAGCCGCTCCACCACTACGTTGTTAACGCGCTGCATCGCAGAGACCAGCACACTTGTGGGGGCGGAGAGGGTGGGATTCGAACCCACGGTAGCGCCTTTCAGCGCTACAGCGGTTTAGCAAACCGCCGCCTTCAGCCACTCGGCCACCTCTCCAGGCCTTGCAGGCGCAAAAATACGGCACCTCTCACAACGCAGCACAAGCACATGAACATAGACGAAAGCCAGACATAGTAGCGTCTTCGGCACAGGGCAACGAGTGAGGAATGGCTCTGCAGCGAACGCTGGAGTGGCACGCGAGGCCTCGCCGCGTAGCGGGCGTTATGTCTGGTACTTCTGGGGACGGCATTGATGCCGTTATTGCAGAGTTCCAGCATACACCTTCCAGCGACCGCTTCCAGCTACTGCACTGGCACCACATGGAGCTTCCGCCTGTGTTCCGATCGCGACTCCAGCACCTCTGCGAAGAGTCTGTCTCCATCCGGGAGGTGGCAGCGTTCCACTGGGAAATGGCATCTATCACCGCCGAGAGCGTTCGGCGAGCGTGTGCTGGACTTGGGATTGCTCCGGAAGAGTTGGATGCCGTTGGAATGCACGGGCAGACGGTCTTCCATGATCCTGAGTCGATGCGGTACGGAGGGTATGGGGTAGGACTTCAGGTAGGGAATATCGCTGCTGTTGCGCAGTGGCTAGGGACAACAGTCGTTGGGGATTTCCGGAGTGCGGACATGGCCCTTGGTGGTCAAGGAGCACCGCTGGTGGCTATCTTCGACTGGGCTTTCTTACGTTCACCCGACGACGCGGTGGTTGCTCTCAACATCGGTGGGATTGCTAACGTGACGGTCTTGCCGCCGAAGTGTCCGCCGGAGCATGTACGGGCGTGGGACACAGGGCCGGGCAACCTCTGGATTGATGCTGCTGTTGAGCTCTTCTTCGGCAAGCGGTATGATACGGCGGGACAGATTGCCCGTGCTGGACGACTGGTGCTCCCGCTCTGGGAGGCACTCCAGCAGATAGCCTTCGTCCGGCAGCCACCTCCGAAGACCACAGGACGGGAGCTCTTTTCACGGCAACGGCTGCGTCAGCTTCTGCAGGAGGTTGTCCCACCACATGTCCCAGCGGAGGATGTCGTCCACACGTTGACACGGTTTACGGCATGGAGCATTGCGGAGAATCTCCGGCTATTTGCTGGCAACAGCACGCGCATCATCGTTTCTGGCGGTGGTGCTCACAACGATTTCCTGCTGGAGCTCCTCCAGGAGGAGCTCCCTTCGGTGCGGGTTGAGCGCAGCGAGGTCTATGGTATTCCAGCCCAGGCGAAAGAAGCACTCTGCTTTGCTTACTTGGCGTACCGGACGTTGGGAGGCGAGCCGGCAAACCTGCCTTCAGTGACTGGAGCACGGCGACCGGCGATACTAGGCGTTGTGGCGTTTGCAGGGAGAGCTAGCACTACCTCTCCACTTGCGCCGGCTAAGGAGGGTATGGAACGTACGGATCACGATGGATAGCCACAGCACATGTGTGGGATAGCTGGACTATGGCGGCGCGAGGGGCCGGTGGACCTTGCGGAGCTACATTCCCTCTGCGCTGCTCTACACCACCGCGGGCCTGACGGTGGCAGTGTCTGGCTCCATCCTTCACGGCGTCTCGGGTTTGCACACCGACGCTTGGCGATCATAGACCTCTCAGCAGCTGGGGCACAGCCGATGCAGAGCCCAACGGGGCGGAGTTGTATCGTCTTCAATGGCGAGATCTACAACTATCGCGAGCTCCGTCAACAGGCTTGCCGAAGTGGTTGGCGTTTCCGCTCCGAGAGCGATACCGAAGTGATCTTGGCGCTCTACGAGCAACAGGGAATCTCGTGCGTTCATCGCCTCCGAGGCATGTTCGCTTTTGCCTTGTGGGATGAAGAGGAGCAGCGGTTGTGGTTAGTGCGGGATCGCTTGGGGATTAAGCCGCTCTACTATGCCTGGGACGGTACCTGCTGTGCTTTCGCTTCAGAGCTGAGGGCACTGCAATGCCTTCGGACTTTTCCCGACCGGTTGGACGTTACAGCCCTCTGGGACTTCCTGACCTACCACTACATCCCGCCGCCGAAGACTATCTACCAGCACGTTCAAAAGCTGGAGGCGGGAACTTGGCTCTGCGTGGATGTGCAGCGCGGGGTAGTCTCACGACAACGATATTGGACGCTGCCAGAGGTGGCTGAGGAGCCCTGCACGGCGGAGCAGGCGATGGCAGAGCTGGATGCCTTGTTGGATTCCGTCGTTGCTGAGCACTTGGTTGCCGATGTACCAGTGGGGGCGTTCCTGAGCGGTGGGGTAGATTCTTCGCTCGTTTTGGCCTATGCTCGCCGACATCAGCCACTGCGGGCCTTTACCGTAGACTTTGACGTTGCGGCCAAGAGCGAGCGACAGTACGCCGAAGCAGTAGCCCGCCACTGGGGGCTCGCGCATCGGCTCATTCGGCTATCGGCGGAGGATTTCTTCCCCTCAGTGGAGCAGTTCGTGCAGGTCTACGGCGAGCCCTTCGGTGATGCCTCCGGCATTGCTGTGATGGCGATCTCTCGGGCAGCGCGCGCAGAGCTCAAGGCTGTCCTCTCTGGCGACGGTGGAGATGAGCTCTTCGGGGGCTACATCCGGAGTCGAGCGGATGTTGGGGAAACGAATTACCCAGTACTGCCATCACGATGGGTGACGGGGTTGCTCCGGTGGTTACCGAGTCATCGAGGAGAACAGTGGCTGCGGCGGCTCTTGCCCCCGGCGGAGTATATCCTGAGGAGCTCCGTGTGGATGGAGTTTGGCCAGAAACGGCGGATATTTGCCCCCGCTGTTGCAACCCTCTTGCCGTCGGACTACGATGAGCTCTGGTTCTTGCGCCAGTTCCGGCGACAGGGGGTTCCGGCCGTACGACAGCGCCTCCTACTGGAGTTGCAGACGTGGTTACCAGAGAAGATGCTGACGAAGGTAGATCGGGCCTCCATGGCGTATGGGCTGGAAGTGCGGGTTCCGTTGGTCGACCACCGGCTGGTGGAGTGGGCATGCCGGCTGCCGGTTGATTTGCTGTGGCACCCGCTCCACGGCGGGAAGTGGCTTGCCAAACGCCTCTTGGCTCGAGAGCTGCCAGCGGAGTTGGTCTATCGGCCAAAGAAGGGCTTCAGTCTTCCTTTGAGGGAGTGGCTTCAGCGGGTCAATTGGCAGCATCGCCTACAGGAGTCACGCTTTTGGCGCGAGCAGATCTTCCATCCGGCGATGTTCCGGAAGGCTGACCTGCGTTCGCCCGTCACGGCCTTCCTGTTGGTGGTTTTGGGGGTCTGGTCAGATGTGAATCCGTGGAGTCTGTGAAATGTCGCTGCGAGCTCTTATTCCCGTTGCGGGGGCAGGAACGCGACTGCGCCCATTGACATACGCCGTGCCGAAATCGCTCTTGACCGTTGCTGACAAGCCGATCGTGGGGCACATCTTGGATAGCTTACAGAGTGCTGGGATCGAGGAGGTCGTGCTGATCGTCGGCTACAAGGGCGACCAACTGGTGGAGTACGTGCGCAATGCATACCCCACGCTGAAGCTGCATTGGGTCGTCCAGACAGAGGCTCAGGGATTGGGGCATGCTGTCTGGTGTGCTCGTGACTACTTGGATGGAAGGCCAATGGTGATTGTGCTCGGTGATACGCTCGTAGAGCTGGACTGGGAGGAGTTCCTGAGATTGCCCCAGAATGCTGTTGGAGTCAAGGAGGTGGAGGACCCACGCCGCTTCGGCGTCATTGTGGTACAGGATGGTGTTGTGACTGGTTTCGTGGAGAAGCCCGAAAGTCCGCCCTCGGATTTGGCCCTGGTGGGGCTCTATCTGATCCGGGATACGCTCCGCTTGCGCGAAGCGCTTGAAGAGCTCGTACGGCGCGACCTTCGCACCCGCGGGGAGTACCAGTTGACCGATGCCTTAGAGCTCATGCGGCAGAGCGGCTCTCAGTTCCACCCTCTGCGGGTGCAGACCTGGTACGATTGCGGCAAGGTAGAGACACTGCTGGAGACGAACCGCCACTTGCTGCACCGTCGAGCCAACAATCCTGCGTTACCTCGCTGTGCTGTGATCCCTCCGGTCTACGTTGCCCCGACGGCACGGATAGAATACGCCGTAATTGGCCCGTATGCTGCGATCGCTGATGGGGCAGTCGTTCGCCACTGTATCATCCGAGATTCCATCGTGAACGCTGGAGCTTACCTAGAAGCGGTGCTGGTAGAGCGCTCAGTGATCGGTGCGCGTTCCATCCTTCGCGGCAGCTTCCAGCGTGTAAGCCTCTGTGACGACAGCAGGGTTCAGCAGGGAGTAGACGTACCGTGAAGAGGCGCGCGAGGATCTCACGTAGTTGCTGGGCTATGGTGAGCAGTTCAGGGGAACTGCTCGCACGACAATCGTCTGGAGCCCCGTGGATGCGGCTTCCAATCTAGCCAGGCTTTCCTGCGCGCTATAAGCGCATGTAGGGTCATGTGCCACAGATATACAGCAGAGAGATGGCAGTGCGGGTCTGTCCTGTCTGTAATCGCTCCGTGTTACAGCTGGCAAAGCAGTGTCCACACTGTGGCGCGGTGCTCTCTGCGGAGGGTATCGCGGAGCAGGGAACTCTACCTATCACGGAATTGCGGGCTACGAATGGGCCCTTGGCAGAGGCAGAGGGAGCATCGGCTTCTACTGAAGCATGGTGGAAGGCCCTCCAGGAAGTCCCGTCGGCCTATCGTCCCAGCGGGAGGGCTACGCTTGGGGCCCAGTTGGGGGTGCTGGCAATTGCGCTCGGCTTAGGTATGGGGTTGGGCCTGCTCCTCCACTGGCTCTACTTTGGGAGCTGGGAATGGATACGGGAGTTTCTGGGGAATCCCGTTGCTGACAAGCCGCCAGCACGGCCGCGGGGCGGGCGCGCGTTCGTTGGCGAGATGGGCCTCTTTGTCGTGCTCGTGTTCCTCGGCGGGTTGGTGGTAGGGATAGGAGTCCGGGTTGGAGCGGTTGCGCTACGGCATCGAAACCTTAGCCGACTGCGGCTGGCCGGAATGCTGGGCTGTATGGCCATGCTTGGGACGTACGTGTGGCTTACTCACGGAACCGTGGGGGCGGAAGTTTTGGACTCCTTGGCTGATGCTGTACGGCTGGGCCTTGGAGGAGTCGCAGCGTTTGCAACATCTATTGCACTATCTGCTCACAAGGAGCCGTTTTGCGAGATGTGCGAGACGTACATGGAGGAGCTCACTCGCCAATATCTGCGGGAAGCGGTTCCTGAGCTTCTTCACGCGATCCAGGCAGGGGACTTCAGCTCTGTGACAGTCCACATGGCTCTCCGTTCAGAGTCGGTGTGGTCACAAGCCGCATACGGTGAGCTGAGCCTCTGGTATTGCCCTTCGTGTAGGTCTCAAGGCATCGTGGAGCTCAAGGCCGTGAAGCGTTCAAACAACGAGGGGACTTCGCTCGAGAAGAAGAGGATAGCTTCGCAGGCACTATCTGGAGAAACGGTGGACATTCTGCGGCGCCAACTGGAGTCCTCTCCACCCAAAGGCTGAGCCAGCAGCTACCGCACCTCCAGAATGAGAGGAGTGGGCGCTGGTGGCGCATCCCCGAACTCGTAAGCCTGCTGAAGGAGTTCCTGGGCTTCTGGGATGGCAGAGGGATGGCTGGTGTAGAGTTCAGCCAGAGGTTCGCCGGAAGGACATAATCACCTGGCTTTTTGCGGAGGAGGATGCCTGCTGCAGGGTCTACGGTGTCGTATTGAGTGCGCCGTCCCGCACCCAGCAAGAGAGCGGAGAGTCCTACAGTCCGGGCTTCTATGGCCGTAATGTAGCCTTCCTTCTGCGCCAAGACTAGTGTGGGTGAGATGCAGGCATAGGCTTTCACAGACTCTTCCCACTGCCCGCCCTGCGCACGCACGAGTGCATGGAAGCGTTCCCATGCTGCTCCGCTCTGCCAGACTGAGCGAACCTTGGAGAGGGCATCCTCTAAAGAGGTGGCGTGGCCGACGATGAGGAGCATCTCTGCTGCAAGACGTTCGGTAAGCTCGCGCACGTCCGGTGGAGCGGAGCTGTAATCGCGGAGGGCTTGCTCTGCCTCTGCGACCTCCCACCAGTTCCCAACAGCATACCCCAATGGGGTGTCCATGCGCGAGAAGACAATGCGGAGGGGTAAACCTACATGGCTAGCAACAGCTCGCAACATTTCCGCCAGCTCATCTGCCGACTCGCGAGTTGGCAGGAAGCCGCCAGGGCCAACCTTGACGTCCATGACGAGCCCATCCAGGTCCTCCACGAGCTTCTTGCTGAGGATGGAGGCCGTGATGAGCCCGATAGACTCCACAGTCCCTGTCACGTCACGCAGGCGGTAGAAGAGCCGATCTGCTGGGGCTACATCCTCCGATTGCCCAATGATAAATCCTCCGACGCTGCGGAGGAGGTGCTCCAGCTCAGACTCTGGAAGGGCAGTCCGAAGCCCTTGGATGGATTCCCACTTGTCTACCGTGCCGCCCGTATGCCCCAGGGCACGTCCGGAGATCATCGGCACGAGCACGCCACACCCGGCTACAATCGGGACTAAGAGGAGGGAAAGCTTGTCTCCAACGCCACCTGTGGAGTGCTTGTCCACGCACGGAAGACCAAGCTGACGCCAATGGAAGCGGACGCCAGAATCCCGCATTGCTAGCGTAAGCGCCGCAGTCTCCTGCCGGCTCAACCCTCGAATGCATGCCGCCATGAGGAAGGCAGCAATCTGAGCTTCCGAGATTGTCCCGAGGAGACTTTGCTCGACGAACCATCGGATCTCGGTATCCGACAGCTCACCACCATCTCGTTTCTTGCGGAGGAGCTCACCAGGGATTAGCATTCTACTGATGCACCTTACAAGTTTGTTTGTTCCAGATGACGAACAAGTACTACTTTCTTTCCAACGGTGGTATGTGGCAGTGGAAGAAAGGCGGCACGTTACGAGGGCATGACGCACGTCATGCTTTTTCATGCGGACTGACAGCGGAACCGTAGAGAGGCGTTGTTGTATTTTTGCCGTTAGTGGTTCCACAAGAGGGCGTCACCAATGGCGCAGCACGAATCTTTCAAGCCTCGCGGAGCAATCGCTTTCTTCCTGCTCATGCTGCTCTTCTACGGCATTGCATGGTTTTCCGTGTATGTTGAAGTCTTGAGACGAGGATAGCGATGGAACGTACAGAACGCGTCATGCTGTGGATTGGAGGGGTGGTGATGGCGGTCTTCTTCGTGGCGGTGGTGGTGTTGGCAGCGGGATTCGGTGTGGACGTCCCTGGCTGCATTACAGAGATGAAGCCATTTGAGCGGGACACGCTCTTCCAGCGGGCCGATGGGCGTTATGAGCTTCACGTGGTTGCCCGTATGTGGGCCTATCAGATGCCTCCAGTGGAGCTGCCCGCTGGCTCTGAAGTGGATCTCTACTTGAGTTCAGGCGATGTGCTTCACGGTTTCCACATTGATCGGACGAACGTGAACCTGATGGCGATCCCAGGGACAGTTGCGTATGCGCGGGTACGCTTCAAGGAACCGGGGGACTACCCGATCATCTGCCATGAATACTGCGGCATTGGCCATCAGCAGATGGTTGGTGTGATCAGGATTGTCCAATAACTGTGGAGGGAGCGATGGAGCTGACACGCTCATATCGTAATCTGCTGCGCGTGGAGTTGATAGTGCCGATGGTGCTTCTGATTATTGGCACGTATGGGGGACTAATGCAGGTACTCTTCCGAGCAGGAGTGCTGCACTACGATCCCCTCCTCCGACTGCTCATTGACACTGTGGGAACTCTGCTGGGGGTCGAGGCCCTCAAGAACATTGACTGGCAGAGCTCCATCATGTACTACTGGGGCCTGACACTCCATGGCGTCATCAACGCTATTGTGTTGACGACTTTCTTCGCGGTGGCTTTTGGGAATGCAGTAGTGCCGTACTTCCTCAAGCAGCCCCTGAACACACGGATTGGCTGGCTATCGGCGATCGTGATGCTCATCGGGGTAGGGCTGGCGGCATACGCGATGTTCACAGGGCAGGCATCGGTGCTGTACACGTTCTATCCGCCGCTCAAGGCCCACCCGACCTTCTACTTAGGTGCGGCTCTCCTCATTGTGGGCTCGTGGATAGGTGGGGCGAACTGGATACCGCTGTACCGGCGCTGGCGGCAGGAGCATCCTGGGGAAAAGATTCCGCTGGCCGTCATGGGGATGTTTGCAACGTTTATCATCTGGTTCATCGCGACCCTTTCGGTGGCTGTAGAGGTGCTCTTCCTCTTGCTGCCCTGGTCCCTGGGCTGGACGGAGAGCGTGGATGTACCGTTAGCTCGAGCACTCTTCTGGTTCTTCGGCCATCCGCTGGTGTACTTTTGGCTACTGCCAGCGTACGTGATGTACTATACGATGCTGCCAAAGGTCGCTGGTGGCAAACTCTTCAGTGATGCTGCGGGCCGACTAGTCTTCATCATGTTCATCCTCTTCTCCATCCCGGTCGGGGCGCACCACCAGTTCTCAGATCCGGGGATTGGCACGCAGTGGAAGTTGGTGCATACATTCCTGACGTACGCAGTGGCCCTCCCCAGCTTGATCACGGCCTTTACGATTGCTGCTTCGTTAGAATATGCGGGACGCCAGAACGGTGGACGTGGCCTCTTCGGGTGGATGTTCCGGCTGCCATACTTTGACCGTGAGCGCTGGCTGTTCAGTTACTGGATCGCGGGGCTTATCATCTTCATCTTCGGCGGTCTTTCGGGCATTGTCAATGCTTCGTACAACCTGAACCTGGCTGTCCACAACACATCCTGGATCCCCGGGCACTTCCATCTAACCGTTGGAAGTCCTGTGCTGCTAGCGATCCTAGGGATGAGCCTCCACATGGTGGCGCAGCTCAGCGGGAAAGCGGTGCGGCTGAAGAGTTTGGTCGTGGCTTTCCCCTACCTGTGGCTCGTGGGGGTGTTGATCTTTTCCTGGGGGATGATGCGTGGCGGCCTCCTGGGAATGCCACGGCGAACGTACTTAGGAGCTGGTTCACTCAACCCTGATCTACAGGGAACCCCGTTGTATCGGGCTGATTGGGCGCCGTATGCAGAGATTGCAATGGTAGGCGGCATCATCATGTTTGTGGCAATCCTGCTCTACTTCATTGCCTTCTTCGTGACGCTCTTTGCCCGGCGAGAGCAGGAAGCGACGCTGACGTTCCCTGTGGCGGAGGCTTACCACGATGAGCCTGTGTGGGCACTGAACCGGTTGGCGCCATGGGTTGCGGCAGCAGTCGTGCTGATCGTGCTCTCGTATACCCCGGTGCTCTACGACGTCATGCGTAGCAGCTTCAAGCCCGCTCCGGCGTATCTTCCGGAGTACAACGTGCCAGAAAAGCAGTTACGAGAACTCCGGCAACAGCAGGGTCAGCTTGAAGAGCCATCGCAATAATCTCGAGCAGGGAATGCTTGCCAACGATGACCTATTCCAGATGGGCGTTGGTGGGTGTTGGAGCACTACTGCTGATAGCGCTCAGCGGATGCCGACGTGAAGAGCCCATCCTTGGTCAGCACCCACTGTGGACGCAGGATGGAAGAACAGTGGACTTTCCGAGGGACTTCCGGGGAGAGGTGCTGTTGGTGGCTTTCTTCTACGTCCAGTGCCCTGACATCTGTCCCATGATCGCTGAGAGAATGCGGCAAATCTGGGAAGCACTGCCGGAGACAACGGGGGTGCGGGCCGTAATGATCTCCTTCGATCCAGCGCGCGATACTCCGGAACGACTACGGGAGTTTGCGGAAGCCCATCAGCTCCCGCAGCCCGGGTTCGTTTTAGCCAGTGGTAGGCCTGAAGTAGTAGAAGCATTAGTGCAGCTCTTCGGGGTAGTGGTGCAGAAGACCCCTACAGAGTTCACCGATGGCACACCGATTTACTTCTTCAGCCATTCAGATGTGCTCTTCCTGGTGGATGGAGCTGGGCGGATTCGGAAGCAATACTCCGGGACAGAAGCTCCGATAGCGGAGGTTGTCCGTGATGTGCAACAGTTGCGGGAGGAGCTATGAGGTTCTGGTTCCCTTGGGTATTGTCTCTATGCGCTGTTTTGGTCAGTGTGCAGCTGCGAGCGGGTCAGATCATACCGAAGGACTTCTGGGCTCGTCCAGCGGGGAAAGCGATTCCCAGCGCAGCGTACGGGGTGATCGTCAACACGGGTACCAGGGCAGATACGTTGTTGGAGGCTGCAACTATACAGGCAGGCCGAACCGAACTCCATGAGACGGTCCAAGATGCCACGGGGCGGATGCAGATGCGTAAGATTGAGCGCATCGTCATCCCAGCGCGAGATTCCGTGGTACTGCGCCCTGGCGGGCTGCATATCATGCTGTACGACCTACAGCAGGCGCTGCGGCCAGGGGACACATTACGGCTGCGACTGCGCTTTGCCCAAGCAGGATGGCAACAGGTAGACTGTCGGGTAGGCCGTCCTCCACGACCCGCAAAGCAGCGCGAGCTACCCCATGAACACCAACACTAAGTCTATGCCTCAACGGGAAGCCGTAATTTTGTGCTGAGGGGAGAGGTGCCGGAGTGGTTGAACGGGGCGGTCTCGAAAACCGTTGTGCTCCTTACGGGGCACCGTGGGTTCGAATCCCACCCTCTCCGCAACTGCCCGGCTGGCGGAATTGGCAGACGCGCTACATTCAGGGTGTAGTGCCCGCAAGGGCGTGCAGGTTCGAGTCCTGCGCCGGGCACCACGAGGGCATCTGAGTTTCCTGACCGGTGTTCCCAGGGCGGTATGTGGATTGTACCGTGGCTGACGTTTGCTCTCCTTGGGGTAGCTACAGGTAGTGCGGCGGGTGCGTGTGACTCCTCTCATGCCTCAGAATTAGCTGCTCAAGCCGATAGTCTTTCCCCCGCGAAGAGTTCTGCGACAGTAAAGACTCCCATGGGCGCTCTGTGGCGGTCTCTGGTGGTCCCGGGGTGGGGGCAGTTGTACATCGGCGCCTACTGGAAGGCTCCTGTCTTCTTCCTGGTGAACGTGCTCAGCACCTATGCGACGCTGAGCAATCACCGCTTGTATGTGCGCTACCAGCGTCAGGTGGAAGATGTACTTGCTGGAAGGAGGCCAGCGGAGGACTTAGCAGCTCTGCGGGCGTATCGTACGCTCTACGCGGATCGCCGTGACATTGCCTTGGCTATCTGGGTTGCAGCATACTTGCTGGCGGCGGTGGATGCCTACGTGGGCGCGAATCTCATGGGCTTTGATGTCAGCGATCGTCTAAGTGTCGCTCCGCTGTCGCAGCCTGGAGTAGTGGCTGTAGTGCTTTCCCTCCGGTGGCGGTAGGCCTACTCAACAGTGACGCTCTTCGCCAAGTTACGGGGCATGTCTACGTTGCACCCCCGCTCTACGGCAGTGTAGTACGCCAGCAGTTGTAGCGGGATGACGGCGAGGATGGGGGTCAGGATAGGCAATGTTTCGGGGATGAGTATAAGGTGATTGGCCACTTCTGCGAGTCGAGGATCACTCCCATCGGTGATAGCGATGACTTTTCCACGGCGGGCTCGGATTTCTTCAATGTTGGAGAGCACCTTGTCGTAGAGCTCATCTTTCGGGGCGATAGCGACGACGGGCATGTTCTCATCAATGAGGGCGATCGGACCGTGCTTCATCTCGGCAGCTGGATACCCTTCGGCATGGATGTAGGCGATCTCCTTCATCTTCAGAGCTCCTTCCAGCGCTACAGGGAAGTTGACGCCGCGCCCCAAGTAGAGGAAGTTCTGTGCACCAGCGTAGAGCTGGGCTATTTGCTGAATGGAGGAGGCATTGTTGAGGATGGCCTGAATCTTGCCTGGGATGTGGAGCATCTCTTGGGCAATCTCTTGGGCCCGTGTGGCTGAGAGATGGCGCATCCTTCCGAGGTAGAGGGCCAGGAGCATGAGAACTGCCAACTGGGAGGTAAAGGCCTTCGTAGAGGCAACCCCAATCTCTGGGCCGGCGTGGATGTAGACCCCTGCGTGGGTTTCCCGGGCAATTGAACTACCAACGACGTTCACAATTCCTAAGACCGTCGCTCCGCGCAGTTTTGCCTCACGGACAGCCGCTAGAGTATCGGCTGTCTCCCCGCTCTGGGAAATGGCAATGACCACGTCGTCGGGGTAGAGGACAGGATTGCGATAGCGAAACTCGGAGGCATACTCCACCTCAACGGGCAGGCGGGCGAGTTCTTCAATCCAGTATTCACCGACCAAAGCGGCGTGCCATGACGTCCCGCAGGCGGTGAAGATGATACGCCGTGCCTGGCGGAGCTGAGTTTCTACACTGCGCAGTCCGCCCAACTTGACGTTGCCTTCACTGACCAGAAGGCGGCCGCGGAAGGCATCGCGGAAAGTCTCCGGCTGCTCATGGATTTCCTTCAGCATGAAGTGCGGGAAGCCGCCTTTTTCGATCCGCTCCAGGTCAAACTCCAGCTCTAAGAGCTCGGGGGTGGTGGGAAGGTTCTCGATTGTCTTCGTCTGGTAGCCGGAGCGGGTGAGGATGGCCGTCTCGTCATCGGTGAGGTAGAGCACGGATCGAGTGTACTCGACAATCGCGGTAGCATCGGAAGCGACGATGTACTCCCCGTCACCGACTCCAATGACGATTGGACTGCCGCGGCGCGCGGCGATGAGCATCTCTGGGTGGTCGGCTGAGAGCACAACGAGGCCAAAGGTCCCTTGGACTTCGGAGAGGGCCGCCCGAACCGCTAACTCCAGGTCGCCGGACTGTTCGTAGAGGGCTCCGATGAAGACCGCCAATACTTCTGTGTCGGTCTCGGAGCGAAAGGTATAGCCGTCTGCTTGCAGCTTGGCCTTTAGCGTAGCGTGGTTCTCTATGATGCCGTTGTGGACGATGGCGATCCGTCCTGAAGCATCGGTGTGAGGGTGCGCATTTCGGTCTACTGGCTCACCGTGAGTTGCCCAGCGCGTGTGCCCGATGCCGACAGTGGCTGGTAGGTCTACGCCGTTCAGCAAGGCTTCTAACTGAGCGACCGTTCCAGCTCGCTTCGCGATGAAGAGGCTACCATTGTGGGGCACAGCGATACCAGCGGAGTCATACCCCCGGTACTCCAGCCGCTTAAGGCCATTGAGGAGGAGGGGGAGAGCTCTGCGATGGCCGATGTACCCCACAATACCACACATGGACACGCGATTTCCCACGCGGTAAGACCAAGGTAGAACAAATATAGGAGACGAAGCCGCAACAGGCAGGCCGATATGTGCTCGACCAGCAAAGGTAGGGAAAGCCGCGTCCCAAAACAATAATTTAGCAAGTCAGTAACTATGCAAGGGAGCGGGACTGGGGAGGATCATACGGACACACACTGCACACCGCGCTGCCTTTCTTTTGCTTATTGGGCTTACGGGGGTTGGGATAATCTATCTTCCTGTATGGCATGGAGATGCGGCGATTTACCTGCCATATGTCCGCTCATTATGGGAACGGGGACGCTGGATGGAGTTCAACCTTGGGGAGATGTCGTCGGGGGCGACGAGTCCGCTCTGGCTACTGTGGCTTCTGCCATGGTATGGGTTGTTCGGAGTGATGGGACTCAAGGTCGCAGGTGGCATTATGGTACTTTTAGCGGTGCTCGCCGCATACGGACAGGCTCTCCGGATAGGAATGTCCGTGTGGGAGGCGTTGTTGCCTGCTGCGGTGGTTGCTTACTGCGTTGCTCCTGCGGGATTTCTGGGGTATGAAACACCGCTGGCGGCGCTGGTGAGTATTGCGTGGGCGGGGCTGATCCCTCCGGAAGATACCGTTGCCAAGCAGAGGCCGTGGGTAGGCCTTATGGCAGCGCTAACTCCACTGGTCCGTCCAGAAATGGCGATTTTGGTTGGGGTATATGCACTCGTTATGCTCTTTCGGCGCCGGTGCCCTCTATTACCGTGGTTGTTAGTTGGGGGGATAATAGGGCTGCTATACTACGGGTGGATGCACCTTGCTACTGGGAGCTTCTCTGCCTCCAGTTATTGCCGGTCGTTTGCGCTGCGGGAAATGGCGGAGCTTCGCGTCTGGGGTTTTTCGTTCCATCTTGGGCTACTTATGGAGCTGCTCCGGAGCGGGTTGCTGTTCGTTGCGGCTGGAGCGGTCGTAGGAGGGTGGTTTCGCCGGGCGCAGTGGCAGGCTCCCCAATGGCAGTTTATGATCCTGAGTTTCATTGCCTATGCTCTGTTTTTCACCCTGGTCGCGCCGGTCAACGCCGTTCGCTACCTAGCACCGGTGGCCTTCAGTGCTGGCAGTATGGCGCTGTGGGGGCTGGAAAGGCTCGGCCCGATAAGGTCTTGGGTAATGAGCGGTTTCCTGCTCCTATTGGTACTGAATCTCGCTGCTCGTACGCTGGATGACCGGCGCCGGGGTTATGAGTTCGAGCGGGTTACGGAGCGCGAATGCGCTGAGGTGCTCAATACCATTGCGGAGCCTGGCGCAACTGTACTGGTATATGAAGTGCAAATCCGCTGGTGGTTGAAACCGGAGCTGCGCGTTCTCAGCCTGGACGGTGTGATAGACGGGAAAGTGGCCCCGTACCTTGATAGTGGGGACCTTGCTGCCTTTCTGTGGCGGTACCGTCCGCAGTATTGGATTGCCAACGAGGCTGTCTGGCGGCGACCGTTTCTGCGGCGGAGCTTCTTGGCAGAGGTCCTCGCTCTGGGGACGGATAGTGTGGAACGGGCTGGGATACGGTTTGTTCGGCTCTACACGTGGCCGCCAGAGCGATTGCCTCGAGGATTCTATGGCTGCTTGGCGCTCTATCGGCTCAGCTATACTGAGAGGGGGGTCAGCTCAGATGCCGTCCGATAGCAGTAGGGAGAGAGGCGTATTTTTGCCCTTGTCCTCAGGGCCATGGGGATGGGGCTTGGCGAGCAAGTAGAGCGATTTATAGCATCGCTCCAGCATCAGGGCTACAGTCTGCAGACTGTGCGGGCTTACCGTACTGCGCTACAGCAGTTCCGGGAGTACCTGCAGGAAGTCTGGGGTAGGGAGCTGCCAGTGGAGGAGATAGGACTGAGCCACTTGCGGCAGTTCCTTGGGTGGCTCCACAACCGAGGGCTCCATCGGCGCTCTATCCAGCTCAAGGTCGCGGCAGTGAGAGCATTCTTCGGCTTTGCTCGTCGCCAGGGCTGGGTTTATCGGAATCCTGCCCGGTGGCTCCCGATGCCACGGGCTGAGAAGCCTTTGGTTAGTGTCGTACCGCAGCAGCGACTCCAGGAGATTCTGGATCGCTTACCGCGGCGGACGCCAGCAGAGCGGCTTCGGGCAGCCGTGCTGGAGCTGCTCTACGGCTGTGGTTTGCGAGTCGGCGAGCTTACAGCTCTCCGGTTGCAGGACGTGAGCTGGGATCGCGGACTTCTACACGTTCGAGGGAAAGGGCGGCGCGAGCGCTTGGTCCCGTTCAGCGGGAAGGCAGCAGAAGCTCTCCGCGCTTACCTCGAGACACGGCATGCCTTTTCTCCTCGTGGGGAT
This sequence comes from Candidatus Kapaibacterium sp., assembly GCA_025059875.1. Classification (NCBI taxonomy): domain Bacteria; kingdom Pseudomonadati; phylum Bacteroidota; class Eximiradiia; order Eximiradiales; family Kapaibacteriaceae (SeqCode); genus Kapaibacterium (SeqCode); species Kapaibacterium sp. (SeqCode). Next base: position 248,663 of record JANXCT010000002.1, on the reverse strand, counting down.
TGGCTCTTCGTTGGCCTTCGAGGAGGGCAACTGAGCCAGAGCGTAGTCTACCGGTGGGTGCGCTCGATGCTGGAAGGAGTGCCCTCTGGTCAGCAGCGTGGACCCCACGTCCTTCGCCATACCTGCGCTACCCATCTCTTGGAGCGAGGGGCGGATCTGAGGGCCGTCGGCGAGCTGTTGGGACATGCATCGCTGGCGACGACCCAGAAGTACACGCATGTCTCGGTTGAGCATCTGAAGCGTGTCTACCGTCAGGCGCATCCCAGAGCAGGGGAGGAGCTGTGATTCGCTTGACCATTCTCGGCGTTGGGCACATGGGGAGCCTGCACCTCCAGAAGTGGCGTCAGCATCCCGAGGTGGAGGTAGTGGGCATCTACGATAGCGACCCACAGCGGCTGCATGAGAGTGCGGCTGCGTTTGGTGTCCGAGCCTTCGAAGATTGGCGGGAGGCCTTGGCTGTCGCTGATGCGGTGACGATCGCTACCCCGAGCTGGACGCATGGAGGGTTAGCACTGGAGGCTCTCAGAGCGGGTTGCCATTGCTTGGTGGAGAAACCGCTAGCGACCCGGGCTGCCGATGCCGAGCAGCTATTAGAAGCGGCATACCGCAAGGGGTTGGTGCTCATGGCTGGACACATCGAACGCTACAATCCAGCCTTCGTCTGGCTCCAGAGTCAAGGTGCCAAACCGCGCTTCGTGGAGGGGCACCGTCTCCATCCTTTCCGCCCCAGGGCCGTGGATGTCTCGGTGGTCTTCGACATCATGATCCATGACATCGACCTCCTGCTGGCTCTGCTCCACTCCCCGGTAGAGCGGCTGGAGGCTCATGGGGTAGCGGTAGTGACGGAGAAGGCTGACATCGCGAATGCTCGGCTGGTCTTCTCCAATGGCTGCATCGCGAATCTGACGGCCTCCCGGATTTCAGCTAAGTTCCTCCGCAAAATGCGCCTCTTCCAGCCGTACAGCTACGTGGCACTGGATTTTGCCGAGCAATCCGTAGAGCAAGTGATCCTCCACGTGGGCGAGTACATGCCCTCCGAGCCTGAGGAATTGTTGGCTGAATGGGTGCCTCACGATGGGGTACGGCGTTGCATCATCCGGCACCGCCTCCAGCTTGCGGCGGGCGATCCACTGTGGGAAGAGCAGCGTGCCTTTCTGCAAGCACTTCAAGGTCGGGCTGATTGGCAGCAGGGGTTGGAGCAGGCAGTGGAGGCGGTTCGGATAGCCGAACGGATTGAACAGATGATAGCCTGCAGCTCGTAGCGCGATGAGGACTCCAGTGGTCATCCTACTCATCTGGGCTGCTGGCATTCTCTCCTGCCGAGGGGGACTCGTAGGGATGAAGAAGGTGTCGCTAGAGTGGCGGTTGGAGACGACGGATACTGCTGCAGTTGTGGTTGTACGGGCTGGAGCATCGCGACAGGAGGAGGTACAGTGGCTGCGCTCAATTGAGGCCATCCAACTGTCGCTGTATGGGCCAGAAGGGCGCCTACTGGAACGGAGCGAACTCGTGCCGATGCTCAGTGGCATGACAACGGGTGCGGGTGAGCAAGTGTCACTGCTACTGGAGGGACGGTCGACCCTACGGAGCCGCCCTAACGAAATCCCTTCAGAGGTACTGCTGGAGTATGAGCTCCGAAGCGGTGCAAGGATAGAACGCGGACGGCAAAGACTTCAGCGCTTGCATCGGGACGGGGCGCTACTGCTGATGCCGGAGGTTACCGCGTTAGATTCTGGTCTTGTGGTGCGGCTACGGGTGCGTCGGTTGGAGGCCATTGATAGGGAGTACTTCCCTACGTCGGAACGCTTACGGCTGGAACTTTACCGCGGCATCAAGCGCATATGGAGCTCTGCTGAGGGAATGGCCTTCCTGCAGGTCATCGGGGTCGTTGAGCCGGAGACAGTCGGGGCTGAGAGCGTCTACGAATACCGCTGGGATGGCCACCTACCTACGGGGGAGCGCCTTCCACCGGGGCGATACAGCCTACGGCTCGTTTTGCCAGCGCGTCCCCATGAGTACAGTGTGACGGTTCCGCTGGAGTGGGGACCGCAGCGATGACCGACGAACGGGCGATGCGGCGAGCTATAGAACTTGCGCTCCGTGGGACGGGGCGAGTGAGTCCGAATCCGCGGGTAGGTTGCGTCATCCTCAAGGAGGGACGGATCATTGGAGAGGGATGGCATGCTGCTTACGGGGCCCCGCATGCTGAGGTTATGGCACTGCAGAATGCGACTGAGGAGGTCCGTGGGGCAACGATGGTGGTGACTCTTGAGCCGTGCGTCCACTATGGCAAGACTCCGCCGTGTGTGTCTCAGATCATTGCTGCCGGAATCGCCCGCGTCGTGATAGGGATGCTTGACCCTAATCCGCTCGTTGCGGGGAGGGGATACGAGCAACTGCGCCAGGCAGGCATTGAGGTTCGAGTGGGAGTGTTGGAGCCAGAGTGCCGCTGGATCAATCGCTTCTTTGCCAAGCACATCACCACCGGCATGCCGTATGTCGTTGGCAAGATTGCACAGTCACTAGACGGATGCATTGCTCTGCCGACAGGGGAGTCGCGCTGGATTACAGGTGAGGAGAGCCGCCGTCGCGTCCATGCCCTTCGGGCAGAGCTGGATGCTGTGATGGTAGGCAAGAACACAGTCTTCCGAGACAACCCGCGGCTGACTGTCAGAGATGTTCCAGGACGCCAACCTTGGCGAGTCGTTCTGGATACGGGGCTCCAACTTCCGCTGATGAGCTTTGTGTTTACCGACGAGTACCGTGAGCGCACTATCGTCTGCTGCTCTCCACAAGCACTACAGACTCGTAAGGCGGAGACGTTCCGCAGAAGCGGCATCCAACTGATGGCAGCTCCCATCGGAGAGGATGGCCGATTGCAGCTCCCAGCGCTCTTCCGTCTGCTGTCGGAGCATTTCAACATCGCCTCGGTGCTGGTGGAAGGGGGAGCCGTGCTGCTCTCTTCATGCCTCCGGCATCGTCTCCTGGATGAGCTCCATGTTTTCATTGCCCCGAAGGTCTTTGGAGCCGGTCGCCATCCGTTCGAGCAGTGGGCGGTGGAGACGTTAGAACAGGTGTGGCCTGTTCACATTCAGGCCGTCATGCGGAGTGGCAATGACCTCCACATCATTGCCCTCAAGGAACCAATCGTGCATAGTAGTGGGGTCGGGGAGCAACAGGGCGAGCCGGACCAATGCGAGCAGCGTGTGCCGTCGTAGTAGCTGTGCTGGGCAGTGCTGCACTACTGCAAGCGCAAGTACCGAAGCTATCACCGGAAGCCTTGCGTGCAGTTGACTCAGCCCTTGCTCTGTTGGGCGTATCTCGGTGGGACTGGTGGTTGCCGGGTGATATCGGGGAAGTAGATCAGCACCGCCTCCCGGCTGTCCGCGCGCTCTTTCGGGAGCCCTTCAGCAGCTTTGAATTCGCCACACGCCAAGCCGAGCAGCTCTTGACATTGCGTCCGGCTACGCTGGATGCGACAGCGCGACAGTGGAGCGAACTCTTGGCGTTTGGGGAGTATACGCCGCGGTACTATGAGCAACAGCTGTCGGCACACCAAGTCGACAGCCTCCTTGGAGTGGAATTGGAAAGGCGCCTGGGCCTCATTGCGGCAACGTCGCTCCGACAGTATCTGGTGCCGCTCGTGCTAGCGTGGTGGGAGATCAGCCAGGTGCGGAGCTCGTTTCGTTCCTTCCCGCTCCTAGCGGAGCTCTTGGATTCGTTGCTGATGCTGTCGGAGGATGAGCCCCGAGCCTCGCTCTTTGAGCTTCGCCAGCGAGAGCTTTGGGGGCTGCAGCGGGTGCGTGAATATTTCCAAGTGGCGGCTGAAGTCCCATGGCATCGATTGCTTGCTCCGATGCTGTCGCTCTGGCGGGCAATTTGGGCCACGGTGGAACGGAATAGCCCTCCTTTAGACCGCTACCGGGATAGCGTCTGGACGACCATTCTGGAGACTCCGTATGGGCGCATTGCTGTCGGGGGTCCGGGCGAGGACACCTATGTAGGGGATTTTACCCTCATCCTGGAGGTCGGCGGGAACGACCGATACGTGTTTCCGGCGCTGTCGAAGTCGGCGGCGTTGGAGCGCCCGGTGCGGATTGTGGTGGACTTGGCAGGGGATGACTCTTACGATGGTGGGGACTACACCCTCGGTGCCGGGTTCTTTGGGTGTGGGTTCCTCATAGACCTCCAGGGCAACGACACCTATCGGAGCCGACATTTCTCCCAAGGCGCGGCCCTAGCGGGCTTGGGATTCCTATGGGATGGTGGCGGGGCTGATCTCTATGTATGCGGCATCCATGGACAGGGGGCCGCTGCCTTTGGCGTTGGGCTTCTCATGGACCGCGGGGGTAACGATCTCTACCGGTGTTTTGCCCAGGGGCAGGGATTCGGGTTCGTTCGCGGTTATGGGGCACTCGTGGACCGTTCAGGCAATGACTCCTACATCGCTCAAAGCCCCTACGTAGACGCGCTCCGCTACGAGCAGCGGTTCCTCACTTTCACTCAGGGAGCTGCGCTCGGCTACCGGCCATTGGCTTCTGGGGGAATCGGCATCCTGCTCGATAGTGCTGGCAACGATACCTACGTCAGCGACATCTATGGACAAGGGACGGCCTACTGGTATGCGATAGGGGCTCTGCTGGATTGGCAGGGCGACGACCGCTATGTTGCGCATCAGTACGCGCAAGGGGCAGGAGTCCATCTGGCCTTTGGGCTGCTGTGGGACGCGGCTGGCTCTGACGTGTATCTCTCGTTCGGTGTCTCGCAAGGGTGTGGGCATGACATTGCCCTTGGCGCGCTCTACGATGCTGCTGGTGATGACACGTATGCGTGCGAGAGCCTCTCGCAGGGTGCAGCGAATGCCAATGGGCTGGCGCTACTACTAGACCTCCACGGGCGCGACACCTACGTTGCTCGACGCGAGAATACGATGGGCTACGGCGACTTCCGCCGGCAGTACGGTAGCATTGGTGTCTTCGCGGATGCAGAAGGGACGGACTGGTACGCTGATACGGTCCTCAACAGGCGCTCCCGAATTGGTTCAACGTACGGTGCGTTGCTGGACGCCGAGTTGCTACCATCTCTTCCTCCACCACCACGGCCGGGCATCGATGTGCCAGACTCGCTCCGCATGCCGCTAGCGGAGAGTATAGACAGCCTCTTCGCACAGGCCTCAGCAGCCCATCTCCGCTTTCAGTACATCATCCAGCCGGCACGGGAGAAAATTGCCAAGCTCGGTGCGGCCGCCCTGCCATATCTGGCCACGAAGTTTGCGACGGAGTCTGTGCGGGAGCGAATTGCGTTGGAGGATATCCTGCCGAGGATTGACCAGCAGGACAGCGTTGCGCTACGCCGGCTCATCGTGGACTCCCTCCGCTCGAAGAACGAGCGTACCCTAGCGCTGATGGGAATGGTGGCGGGGAAGCTACGCCTCAAGGCAGCCCTGCCGGCGCTTGCGGAGCTGCTCGAAGACAGCCGATGGTACATACGAGCAATGGCTGCACTCCGCCTAGGGGAGATCGGCGATACATCGGTACAGCGGCTGCTGCGCCGGTCTCTTAATGATGCCCATCCAATGGTGCGTGCTCGGGCCGCCTTTGCTCTCATGCGGCTGTGGCCGAGACAACCGCGTGAGCTTTGGCTCCAGGTGTTGCAAGATTCCTTCTACGTCGTGCGGTCCAGCGCCGTTTTGGGGGCACTGCAGTACGGCTCACTGCCGACCTCACTCCTGAAGGAGCTCTGGAACCTTCCTCTGCCTCCGAAGTGGCGTAGGAGCTTGGGGTGGCTGGCGGTTGGACTGGATACGACCACTCCAGTCCGGCGTGTTGCTCAGCTCCTTCTGCAGCAGCCAGCAGAGCTTAGACAGGTAGCCTACATTGCAATATCGCAGCAACGAGCAACCCCATGGAGAGAGCGCTTGCGTGTTGCCTGCGCACAGCAAGAGCCTGATGCAGAATTGCGTCGTATACTCTCCCCAGTGTCGCGTTGACTATGGCTACCCGTGTCCCCTTCGTCCACCTCCACAACCACACGCACTACTCCATCCTGGACGGCGCCTGTACGCCACAGCAATTGGTTCAGGCCGCCGCAGCCGATGACCAGCCTGCCGTGGCCATTACTGACCACGGCGTGATGTTCGGCTGCTTGGAATTCTACCGAGAGGCAAAGGCCGCCGGACTACGCCCGATTTTGGGCTGTGAGGTGTATGTGGCTGTCGGCAGCCGCTTCGAGCGCCCGACCCCGAAGCAGCGGAAGTACTATCACCTGGTGCTGTTGGCGAAGAATGAGCGAGGATACCGCAACCTCATCAAGCTGGTGACGCTGGCCCATCTGGAGGGGTTCTACCATCGCCCTCGGATAGACTGGGAGCTCTTGGAGCGGTACCACGAAGGGCTCATTGCTCTCTCAGGCTGTCTCATTGGCGTAGTCAATGCCCACCTACTGGACGGCAACTACCAGGCCGCCTACCGTGCAGCGGCACAGTACCGCGAGCTCTTTGGAGAAGACTTCTACCTGGAGCTCCAGCGGCACAATCTGCCTGAGGACGAGGTTGTGCTGACCTATGTCCCGAAGATTGCCCGTGAACTCGGCATTCCGTTGGTGGTGACGAACGACTGCCACTACATCCGCAAAGAACATGCGCTAGCGCACAACGTGCTACTCCACATCCACGAGGCATCCACTCAGCGGAAACCGATAGACATCTACCAGCTCCGTTATCGGCAGCCTGAGATGTACGTAAAGACAGCTGCCGAGATGGCGCAACTCTTTCCCGACCACTTGGATGCCTTGGAGCGAACGCTGGAGATTGCTGAGAAGTGCACACTAGAGCTGCAGTCGACGCTCTCTATGCCGAGCTTCCCTATTCCCCCTGATGCTGGGACGGAGAGCCCAGAGGAGTACTTGGAGAGATTGGTCTACCAGGGCCTGCGGGAGCGCTACGGTGACCCTATCCCTGCCGAGGTTCAGGGACGAGCTCGTTACGAGCTGGAGACCATCAATCGGATGGGCTTTGCGAGCTACTTCCTGATAGTGCAGGACTTCATTGCTGCTGCCCGTCGCATGGGCGTGCGAGTTGGGCCTGGTCGTGGGTCTGTCGTCGGGAGCCTCGTAGCCTACGCCTTGGGGATTACGAGCATAGACCCGCTCCCGTACGGCCTCCTCTTCGAGCGCTTCCTCAATCCAGAGCGCGTCTCCATGCCCGATATCGACGTGGACTTTAGCGACGACAAGCGGGACCTGGTCATTGACTACGTCCGCCACAAGTACGGGCAGGACTCCGTTGCCCAGATCATCACGTTTGGGACGCTCTCAAGCCGTGCGGTCATCAAGGATGTGGGCCGGGTGCTGGGAATTCCCGCATCGGTGTTGAACTCCATCACGGAGCGCATCCCAGTGGTGCTGGGGAAAGTCACACCGTTGGAGGAGGCGCTACAGCTTCCGGACCTGCGGTGGCTACGAGAGAGCGATGATCCGAAGCTACGCCAGTTGGTGGAGTTCGCGCTTACCTTGGAGGGCTTTTGCCGCAACATCTCCGTCCACGCTGCTGGAGTAGTGATCACTCCGGGGCCAGTGAGCGATTATGTGCCACTCTGCCGGGCCCCAAGCGGGGAAGTGGTTACTCAGTACTCCATGCGAGACCTGGAGTATGCAGGGCTCCTGAAGATGGACTTCCTGGGGCTGCGGACCCTCTCCATCATCGAGAACACGGTGGCGATGGTACGTCAGACGCGGGGTATAGACGTTGGGATTGACTCGGTGGACCTCCACGACACGAAGACCTACGAGCTTCTCAGCTCAGGGCGCACGTTGGGCATCTTCCAGTTTGAGGCCGATACCATGCAGGAGGCACTCCGGGAGCTGAAGCCTGCTTCGCTTGAGGACTTGGTGGCGCTCAATGCGCTCAATCGTCCCGGTCCCATGGAGTACATCCCAGAGTTCATTGCCCGCAAGCATGGCCGCAAGCCGATAGAGTACCTCCACCCCAGCATGGAGCCAATCCTGCGGATGACCTACGGCATCATCATCTACCAAGAGCAGGTCATGCAGTTGGCTCAGGCGATTGCGGGCTTCTCGCTCGCGCAGGCCGATCTCATGCGCCGGGCTATGGGGAAGAAGGATCAGAAGCTGATGCAGCAGCAGCGTGATGATTTCATCGCTGGAGCTGTTCAGAACGGGATAGCTCGGGAGCTGGCGGAGGAGATCTTCGCCCTCATTGAGCGCTTTGCCTCTTATGGCTTCAACAAGTCGCACGCTCTCGCGTACGCCTACCTGGCGTACCAGACTGCGTACTTGAAGGCGCACTTTCCAGCAGAGTTCTTCGCTGCGAACATGACAGCCGAGATCAACCACCACGACAAGCTCGCAGAGTTTCTCCGCGAGGCACGGGCGTTCGGCATCACAGTGCTCCCACCGGATGTGAACCGTTCTGAGGCGACGTTCCGAGCTCTGGACGGGCATTCTATCGTCTTCGGCCTGGCGGGCATTAAAAATGTTGGGATGGCGGCTGTAGAGGAGCTACTCCGCGCTCGACGGCAGGGACCCTTCCGGTCTCTCTTCGACCTAGTTCGGCGAACGGATTCCAGAGTGCTCAATCGCCGAGCGTTGGAGGCTCTTATTGCTGCTGGAGCGTTGGATAGCCTCCGCCAGGGGCATCGTGCCCAGCTCACAGCAGCGCTTGACACAGCGCTAGAGTATGCTCGTGCTGCTGCTACCTCTGGGCCGATGGAGAGCCTCTTTGGGACACCCGAAATAGGACTTTCCGAGCCTACTCTGCCGGAAGTCCCTCCCTGGAGTTTGGCTGAGCAGCTACGTCGTGAGCGAGAGGTCTTAGGGCTTTACTTGAGTGCCCACCCACTTCAGGAGTACGAGCCGCTGTTGCAGGGGGTTGTTACACCGCTGTCTCAGCTTGCTCGCCAGACATCGGGGAATGGCGAGGTGCTCCGAGTTGCAGGAGTGGTGGTAGCAGTGGAGCGCCGTCGCGATCGGCAGCAGCGTCCTATCGCCTTTGCAACAATCGAGGACTGGAGCGGCCAAGCCGAAGCCGTCTTCTGGAGCGAGGTCTTCAGCTCTATTGAGCCATACCTGCGTGATGGGGCACTGCTGCTCCTTGGCGGACGCGTGGAGGCTCGTCAACCGGTTCCGCGGCTGATCGTCAACACTGCGGAGCCGCTAGACCGTGGCCTCCGCCGCATAGCCCGAGGATTCCGGATAGAGCTACCCGTCGCAGAGCAGACTGTAGAGACCGTTCACCGCCTCCACCAGCTCCAACGGCAGGGAGCTGGGGGGTGTCCAGTGTTGCTCTACCTCTGCCACCAGCAGTTGCCTGTGCGTGCGTATGTGATCCCTCACCTTGGAGTGGAGCTCTCCGCTGAAGGCTACCGGGTTCTGGCGCAAGCAGTTCCGGAGGCGAGGATTGGGCTGTGGATTGAGTAGTCCCCTGCGTTCCGAGGAAAGAGTATCTTTGCTCCGCGACTGGCACACGCGCTGTGCCGCGCTGACCGGTAGCTCTGTGGCACGTAGGAGTGCGGATGGAGGAGGGATCATGGCACTCGCTAGGAACATGGGAACAGCCGACCGGCTGATCCGCTCAATCGTTGCTGTGGTCTTGGCGATCGCTGCTTTCGTCGGGAACTTGCCCAGCCCTTGGCCGATCGTGCTGGGGATTGCTGCTGTGGTGCTCCTGTTGACGAGCCTCGTTGGGGTCTGCCCCATGTACCTCCCGCTGCGGATCTCCACGCGCAAGCAATAGAGCTTCGCTTGAGGCCCCACGATGAAGAAGGCGTTTCGAGCAAGCAGGGGGGTGGGGCGGCTTTGTGGATGTCGAGTTACCGCTCCCGGTGTCAGCAGTTTGGCGCTGTTGGTAGTTGGGCTATGTGGCTGCGTTCCGGGTAGCGAGCTACCGAGGTGGGCTTCCCGTGAGTTCATCCCTGACAGTGCCCGGCAGTACGTTGAGTTCCTGGCCTCCGATGAGCTCGAGGGGCGGAATACACCGAGCCCTGGATTACTGCGAGCAGCAGAGTATCTGGCAGCGGCCTTCCAACGTTGGGGACTCCAGCCTATCGGGGATAGCTACTGGCACTACTACGAGTTGGTGCGCCGCGATGTCGACCGTGACAGTCTGCAGCTGCGTATTCAGCGGGGTTCCGCAGTTTGGGAAGCTCAAATCCCAGAGCACGCAGTGCCGCACCCCACGACGGCTGCAGGGTGCTACTCCCAGGCTCCACTCGTGCTCGTCGGTCCTGGGGTTCCTGACTCTGTAGTAGTGGCGCAGGCAGCCCAGAAGCTTCGTGGCTCGGTGGTCCTCTTCGTGCGTGCTGTGTCTGGCAGCCGCGATACAGCCGAGCGAGAGCATACTGCCTCCCAGCCCCCTCTCATGGCCTTCGGCCGATTGCTCCATCGATATGGGGTCGTTGGGATGCTGGTGGTCAACTACCCAGAGGGACAACGGAAGCTCCGTCCGCAGCGCTATCCTTGGCCAGCGCTGAATCCAGCCTTCTCTCGCTACGGGCCTCCGCTACAACTGCCGACAGAGGATTCAGAGGTGCCGGTCATCTACAGTGTCGGCAGCGAGGTCCTAGAGGCTCTCTTCGGTGCTGAGGAGGTCTTCCGACAGCGTGTTCGTGCTGCAGATAGCCTTGGTCAGGCTCTAATAGAGCCGTTACCGGGGGTTTCGGTGGACATTGCGGTGGCCTTTCGGGAAGTGGAGCGCGTTCGAGTCCCAAACGTTGTCGGAATGCTCCGTGGTCGGATGCGGCCACAGGAGTACGTGCTCATTGGGGCCCATTACGACCACGTCGGCGTCATGGCGACGCCAGGTTCTGCAGACTCCATCTACAACGGTGCTGATGACAACGCTTCCGGTACAGCAGGACTCATGCTCGTTGCCCGGGCCTTGAGCCGCATGCAGCGGAGCCCGGAGCGGACGATTGTCTTCGTTGCCTTCAGCGGTGAGGAGAAGGGCTTGCTCGGCTCACGGGCCTTCGTACGTCAGCCACCTCTGCCGTTGGATGGTTGTCTTGCGATGCTCAACATGGACATGATTGGGCGCAACCATCCGGATTCGCTCTCCGTCGGGGTACGCGGAGAGTGGTTGCTGAGGCTCATAGAGCAGGAGAACCGTCGTCTTCCCACCCCGTTCTTGATTGGGCGAGAAGCAGAGGACCTGTTTGGACGCAGTGACCACGCCTCCTTTGCTGCACGAGGCATCCCGGTGGCCTTCTTCCACACGGGCCTCCACGAGGACTACCATCGGCCGAGCGACCATGCTGAGAAGATCAACCCGGACAAGCTCTCTCGTGTGGCGCTGCTGGTAGCCCGAGTGGCATGGCGGATTGCACAGCAGGGGAGAGGAGAACAGCCCCCTAGAGAGCACACAGAGAGGCCATAGGGTCTAAGCTGTTGGATGAGGACTGCGTTTCGGCGGCTGGGGCCGTTGGAGGGTGTCGAGCGTGTTGGCAACGCCTGTGCAAAAGCATCGTGCGTCGTTCGTCTTTGGAGCCGGCGCGATAGTAGGGCATGGTAGTGTGAGGATGATGCAGCGCCTGTGGCGGAGCACTGTTGTAGCGGGGCTAACCGGGGCGGCGGTTGTTTCTGCGCAATGGGTATTGATGCGAGAGGATGCCGATAGTCTGGTCCAGCAGGGCATCTTCTACATCTACAACATGCAGTTCGACACTGCCGAGCACTACTTCCGCGAGCTCATCCGCCGGTACCCGGAGCATCCTGCTGGATACTTCATGGACGCGATGGTGTCCTGGTGGAAGATTCTCACCAACCGGCGATCCCGGGCTTACGATGAGGAATTCCTCGCCAAGATCCAGCGGGTACTGGATGTCTGCGAGCCGATCCTCGAGCGGAATCCCTACGACATCGTTGGTCTCTTCTTCAAGGGTGGGGCCTTGGGCTATCGGGGGCGGTTCTATGCCATGCGCGAGAGCTGGATCCGGGCTGCTAACGACGGGCGGGAGGGCTTCGAAATCCTCACGCGCGTCCAGCGCTTGGCGCCAACCAACTACGACGTGCTCTTGGGGACTGGGGTCTACAACTACTACGCCGTCAAGCTCCCGGAGATGTACCCCATTTTGCGGCCCCTCCTCCTCTTCCTGCCACCGGGGGACAAAGAGCTTGGGATTGCCCAATTGCGTGCCTCGGCTCGCAATGCTCGCTACGCTGCTACAGAAGCGAAGGTCGTGCTCCTGCAAATTCTCTACGACTTCGAGCACAACATCCCAGAGGCGCTGACTGTTGCTGAGGAGCTCTTCCAGCAGTACCCGCGAAACCCTTACTTCCACCGTTACTTGGGGCGCTGCTACGTCCGCATGGGCTACTTGGATAAGATGGAGGAGGTGTGGCGTGAGATTCTGCGCCGCTCCATCGAGAAGTGGAACGGCTACGAAGAGCTGACGGCCCGCGAAGCGCTCTACTACGTTGGGCTTGCCCTCATGCAGCGTGGTCAGTACGAGGAAGCATTGCGCTACTTCTACAAGTGCGACGAGATGAGCCGTGTCCTGGACGAAGACCCTTCGGGCTTCATGGTCAAGGTCAACCTGAAAATCGGCAACATCTACGACCTGCAGGGCAAGCGGGATTTGGCCCTCATGCAGTACCGGAAGGTCCTCTCCTGGCGCGATGTCCAGAACTCGCACGCAGAAGCCCGTCGCTACATGGAGAAGCCGTACGGGAGCCAGTGAAGGGGTAATGCTGGAATCCCTGCCCGCAGCAGCTCCGTTCTATTCGGCGCTGCAAGCATTTCCCAGCGAGGCAGAGGAATGTGGCCTAAGCTCCGAGGGGTGGTAGACTGGCGATAGAGCAGGGATGCAGTGGCTTGCGCTCTTGCTGAGTGGAGCGACCGTCCTAGTAGCGCAAACAGGCTTCGTAGTGGAGGGGACCGTTGTGGACGCACAGACAGGTGGACCAGTAGCCGGTGCCTCTGTCTTCGCAGTGCGGGCGCAGCGGGGGACCTATACCTCTGTCCGAGGATTCTTTCGCCTCGTCCTGCCGCAGGAGGCTGACACCCTGAGGGTGCGCTCGCTAGGGTATGAGGAGCGATACTTCCCAGTCCGCGCTGAGCAAGGCTCTCTGCGATTGAGCCTCCCCCCTGTCCCTATAGAGATGGCTGCCGTGCCCGTTGTGGCCGAGCTGACGGCTGAGGAAGTGGTTCTGAACGCGCAGCGGCGACGTCTACAGAACTGGCGCCGTATTCGTACGGCGGAGGCTTTGGTGTACTCGAAGCTGGTCTTAGGGACAGCACAGACGGGCGGTTTGGAGGCTAGCATCAGCGTATCTGAGCAAGGGCAAGCGATGTCTGTTGGTTCCGCTGGCGACACGGCGTTTGCGATTCTGGAGACCTTTGCCCGCCTCTACTACGATGCCGAGCGAGGGCGGCGTGCCATTATTCTCCAGCGACGGCAGACTCGAAATGTCCCGCCAGAGGCCAATATGCTCGTCTTCGGCAGCATAGGCAGCCTCTACCAGGAGCAAGTTGAGGTCATCACGGTCTCCATCCCTTCCCCAATCGGACCCGAGGCGCTGGAGCGGTACCGTTTCCGTGTACGTGAGCGCCGGCCGTGGGGTGGGCATCGATTGGCGTATGTTCTGGAGGTGGAGCCCCGCTCGCGCCTTTACCCCGCGTTTGAGGGCGAGATCGTGATTGTAGACAGCACCTTTGCTCTTGTCCAGGCGGATCTTCGGCCCTCGGGAACGACCGCACTTCCCTTCCTGCGGCGGCTCCGTTTCGTTGAGCGCTGCGAGCATTTCCCAGGTGATCTCTGGTTCCCGACCTTCGCAGAGCTCTCGGGTGCCTTTGCCGTTGCTCCTCTGCGGGGTCTGTTGGAGTTCGGCGGAGAGTTCGTGCTGACGAGTATTACTACGGAGGTGCGGCTCAATGGCCCTCTGCCCGATAGCGTGTTTGCTGAGGGGCAGCGGATTCGCGTTGCTCCGCTGGCTGACTCCGCACAAGCGGAGTTCTGGCGGCGCCACGCGCTTGTGGAGCTAACGCCACGCGAGCTAGCGATCTACCGGCGCATGGACAGTCTCGCGCAGCTCCGTGGGGAAGTAGACCCACGCGGACTAGCGCTCTCTTTGGCCAACTTCCCGCTGTTCTTCCGCTTCAACCGCGTCAACGGCGTACAGCTCGGGGTGCAGTATCGGTGGACGTGGGGAATCGTTGAGCCAGGGGCTGCGTTGACGTATGCTCTGGCGCGCTCGCGGTGGGAAGGGTGGGGACAGGTGAAGGTGAAGCTCCCACGGCTTCCGGTGTGGCTCTCTGCGCAAGCCTTCGCTTGGACAGCTCCAATAGGCTGGGATCGGACATACCCGGAGGTGCTCAACTCCCTGAACGCTGCGCTCTTCCACCAGGACTACTACGACTGGGTCTACCGCGAGGGTGTGGAGGTAGAGACCGGGGTAGGACTAGGTCGCTGGGGTCGGCTTGTGGCTTCTTGGGAGCTGTTCCGTACCGTGGGGTTGCCAGCCCGCGTACGGAGGTCTCTGTTTGTGGCGAAGCCCTTCCGGAATAATCCGGTGGCTGAGGCGGCTCAGTATCGGGTGGGTGGGGTAGCTCTATCATGGGGCGAGACAGTGGGAGGACCGCTGGCTGGAGCGCTGAGCAAGGGATTCGAGCTGAGAGGAAACCTACAGGGGGTGCTTGGGGGATTTCGGCTGGATACAACTGCCGCTTCCTGGCAGCGCCTGTGGGCACTGCTGGCAGACGTGGAAGTGGAGCTCCCTACCATCTCGACGGGTGGCTATGTCCCGATGAAATTGCGCCTGCGGACCGAACTGGGAGTAGGCGAAGGGCTCCCAGTCCCCTATGCTTTTCGGCTGCGTAGCACCACCGCTCTCTTGGGACGGTTAGGGCATTTAGTGACGGCGCCTCTAGGAGTCTACGGCGGACGGCGTCTTATTGCAGTCGCCGCCGAGCATAACTTTACCGACTTGTGGTGGCGTGCCCTGGGGCTGCCGACATTTCGGGGCCGTGGCATAGAGCTGATCGTCACGGCGGCTGCGGCCAGGGTATGGCAGGCTGAGGGGTTGCCGTATCAAGCAACAGGGCAACGGTGGTACGGGGAGCTGGGGCTGGGCATTGGGCGCATCCCAGTGCCAATTACGGATATTCTGGTGCTGCGGCTGGATATTTGCCGAGGCGTTGGGGAGCTTGCTCAGAGACGTTGGGGGATGGTACTGCAGGGGAGCCTTGGTCTGTGAGATGTGCTATGGTGGATTTCGCCTACTCGGAAGGTGCGAGGGGCACAACTCAACTTTAGAGGTGGCACAGGGATTGTAGAAGCCATGGGGGCAATGTGGTGGTATATTCTCGGAGTGAGCATTGGGCTTCTTGGCTGCCAGGTACAGCCGGTACAGCGCACAGTGCCACCGCTGTTGGTGTTAGAGCGACGTCTGCAGCCTGAGCCCAGGCCCAGTACGAACAGCGAGGGCTCTTCCTCCATCCATGAGCCCGATACTGCAGTTGCTGGGGTATCGGTGCGGCGGCTCCCGACCATTCGGGAGTCCATGGAGCGACTGGCGGCGGAGCAGGTGTCCTTACGGGAGACGCTGGAGGAGGTCCAGCAGGATATTCAGCGTATGGGGCTCCTGCTGGCGGAGCTTACGGAGCTGGCTCGTGCGCTGGCTGGAGAGCAGAGGACAGAAGTAGTCCAACCAGACTCCCCGCGCCGGCCGAGAGCACGTCGCCAGCGGACGAGCTCCCGAAGAGCAGCCCAGCATTCCTTACCGGACCGGGCAGCAGGTGCAGCCACGGCTTCGGCGGTAGCAGCCTCTACGGCTATTTCCGGAGATGTGGTGCAGCGCTACGCGAAGGCTCTCCAGCATCTTGCGCGTCGCGAGTACACGGAGGTGCGGAACCTGTTGGAGTCTGTCCTTTAAAGAGGCAAAAGATCCTGCGATGGTGAGCAATGCCCGATATTGGCGCGGGGATATCGCCTTTCGGCAGGGCAACTACAGTATGGCGATCTCGGAGCTCCAGCAGCTTCTCCAAGTCCCCTCGGCTCCGAAGGCTGCGGCAGCTCATGCCCTGCTGGCGGAGAGCTACCTTAAGCAGGGAGAGCGCGAGAGGGCACGGCAGCTCTTGCAGACGTTGGTCCAGCGCTTTCCGGCGAGTGAATTTGCCCCGCGGGCCCGCAAGCTGTTGCAACAGTTGTAGTGTACGCTGAGGCGTTGGCTTTCGTCTACTGCCAGCGCGGATTGCGAGAGCCGGAGCGTATCTACTGCAATGCTTGCTTTCGTTGAGGGCGAAGTGGTCCAGCGAGAGCAAAATGCGGTCATTGTCAACTGTGGTGGCATTGGCCTTCGGATAACGGTGCCGAGCACCACCGCACAACGGCTTCCGGAGGTGGGGCAACGCGTGCGGTTGTGGACGGTGCTGGAGTTCTACCAAGAACCAGGAGGCCGTGGAGAGTTCCAGCTCTACGGTTTCGCTACTCGCGATGAGAGCCAGTTGTTCCAGTCCCTGCGAGCTGTCCCTGGTGTTGGGGCGAAGACGGCACTGAACATTCTCTCTGCGGCTTCTGTTGCGGAACTTCGGCAGAGCATCCTTCAGGGGGACGTAGCTGTGCTACGGCGGCTCCCCGGGGTGGGCCGGAAGATGGCAGAGCGCCTAGTAGTAGAGCTGCGGGAGCGCATCGTAGAGATTGCCGATGAGGTAGGCGACGTAGTGCCTGCGGCAATCCGCCAAGAGCTCACCGCCGCGCTTGTAGCGTTGGGATTCTCACGAAGTGAGGTGGAGCGCGTGGTTCCGGAAGTACTGCATCAGCCCGCGGCCAGGCAGCAGGCGGTGGAAGAGCTCCTCAGAGACGCTTTAGCGAGGCTGCGGAAGTGAGCGTTGAAGCAGCCTCCATAGCGATTCTGCAGGGCTCCCTATTTTTGCGAGCCGTAGTTTGCAATTCAATGTGCGAGCGCTATGAAGTACACAGGCCCAAAGGTGAAGCTGTCGCGGAAGCTAGGGATTGCGCTGACGCCGAAGGCGCAGAAGTACATGGAGCGGAAGCCCTATCCTCCAGGGCAACATGGTCCAGAGAAGCGCCGAGCGAAGCTCTCTGACTACGGTAGGCAGTTGCTGGAGAAGCAGCGGTTGCGGTTTCAGTACAATGTCCACGAGCGGCAACTGCGACGCTACTTCCAGCTCGCCTCCCGAATGCCGGGCAATACGGCTGATAATCTCATCCAGCTCTTGGAGCGACGGCTAGATGCAATCGTACTGCGGGCTGGACTTGCCCGTACCATCTACGCTGCTCGCCAGTATGTCCGGCATGGGCATGTAGAGGTCAACGGACAGCGGGTCACGATTCCGTCCTACCAGGTCAATGTCGGCGATACAGTCCGGATCCGAGAGAAGAGCCGCAGGATTCCGGACATCCAAGAAGCCGTTCGACTGGCACCGCAAGCCCCACCGTACTTGGAAGTCTCCAAAGCAGACTTCTCAGCACGCCTACTGTACGTTCCACCGCGGGAGGAGATTCCGGTCATCTGCGAAGTGCCGATGGTGGTAGAGTTCTACTCGCGCTGAGCGAGTGGGCTTGTGGGGTGAGTGGCGGCTTGGTCCTCCTGGGCAAGCCGCCACATCTTTTTAGCGTCGCATGAGGGGTTAGGGCAGGCGCGGAAGGATGCGGGTACTGGTCGTCGGTAGTGGTGCACGCGAGCACGTGCTGACGTGGGCACTGGCACAGTCACCGGATCGGCCTCAGCTCTTCGTGCTACCAGGTAATCCCGGCATGTGGGGGCTTGCTGATCCGGTAGAAATCCCACTTTCGGAGCAGCGGGAGATCGCTCGTTACTGCGCTCTAGAGCGCATTCGCTTGGTCGTCATCGGACCGGAGCAGCCGCTGAGCGAGGGCCTTGCAGATCGTATCCGAGAGCAAGAGATTCCAGTCTTCGGTCCATCACAGGCTGCTGCCCAGTTGGAAGCCTCCAAGGCGTTCGCGAAGCAGTTCATGCAGCAGCACGGTATTCCGACAGCTCGGTACCGAGTCTTTACGGCTGCACAGCGTGATGAGGCATGGTGCTACGTGGAGAGCCATCCACTGCCAGTCGTCATTAAGGCCAGTGGATTGGCAGCCGGTAAAGGAGTGACGGTGGCACAGACTCACGACGAAGCTTTCCAGGCTCTGGAGTCGCTCTTCGCGGGTGCACTGGGTGAGGCTGGAGAGACCGTTGTTGTGGAAGAGTACTTGGCTGGTCAGGAGCTCTCCGTGTTGACGATCTGTGACGGTAGCAGGTACGTCCTGCTGGCTCCAGCTCGGGATTATAAACGGGCGCTGGAGGGTGACCAAGGAAAGAATACCGGCGGCATGGGAGCATATGCGCCAGTGCCGTGGGCGACGGCTGAGCTCTTGCGAGAAGTGGAACGGCGTATTGTGCAGCCAACCCTTGCGGGGCTCTCAGAGCGTGGTACGCCGTTCGTGGGGTGCCTCTATGTTGGACTCATGGTCGTGGAGGGCAAGCCATTCGTGTTGGAATTCAACGTCAGGTTTGGTGACCCAGAGGCGCAGGTCGTCCTTCCGATTGCTGAGGCTGATTGGCTTCAGTTGTTAGGAAGTGCCGCTCTTGGCCGACTAGCTCCGAGCACTCTGCGGAAAGTAGCGAAGCAGTCCGCATGCTGCGTCGTTATAGCTTCGGCGGGGTATCCAGGGGCGTATCGGACGGGGTTCCGTATCACGGGGCTAGAGGAGGCTGCACAGCATGGGGTTCTGCTCTTCCACGCCGGGACACGGTGGGAGAATGGGGCTCTCTGGACGGCCGGCGGGAGGGTGTTGAATGTTGTAGCAGTGGCTCCAACACTACAGGAGGCCCGCGAACGCTGCTACGCTGCGGTTGAGTGCATCCAGTTTGAAGGCAAGACGTACCGCCGCGACATAGCCCTGGAGATGGGAGGATGAGGATTGCCGTCACTGGCGGGGCAGGCTTCATCGGCTCCCATGTTGCCGAGGCGTACTTGCAGGCGGGGCACGAGGTCATGGTGATCGACAATCTCTCCACGGGCTGCCGGGACAATGTTCCGGATGGAGCAGAGTTAGTTGTAGCAGATGTCACGGACCCAGTGCTGAAAGAGATTTTCGCTGACCATCGGGTTGAGGTTGTCAACCACCATGCGGCTCAGGTCTCCGTCCGGCTTTCCGTGGAAGACCCGTTGGAAGATGCTCGGCAGAATGTGCTCGGTAGCCTCAACGTTTACGAAGCAGCCCGATTAGCGGGTGTACGGCGGATTATCTTGGCTTCGTCGGGGGGTACTGTCTACGGCGAGCAGCTTTGGTTTCCAGCGACAGAAGACCATCCGCTGCAGCCGCTGTCGCCGTATGGAGCGGCGAAAGCAGCGGCAGAGCAGTATCTGCTGTGCTACAGCCGTCTCCATGGGCTTGAGGCGGTAATCCTGCGGTATACGAACGTCTACGGTCCTCGGCAGACTTCGCATGGAGAGGCGGGGGTGGTGGCTATCTTCACGGAAGCACTGTTGCGGGGCGAGCAGCCAGTCATCTACGGGGATGGGCGGCAGACTCGAGATTTCATCTACGTTGCTGACGTTGCAGCGGCGAACGTAGCAGCGCTTCAACCACAGGCATCTGGCATCTACAACTGCTGTACGGGCACAGAAACCACTGTGGAAGCACTCTTGCACCTTCTGCAGCAGATCATCGGGAATTGGATTGCGCCGCGCTATGCTCCACCACGGCCAGGCGAGGTGCGGCGAAGTGTCTGTTCCTATGCCCGCATGAGCCGCGAGCTGGGGTGGCAGCCTAAGACAGCGCTCCCAGAAGGACTAGCCAAGACGGTCCAGGCATGGCGGCGCGCACTACGATGGAGCTGACGGCCTGGGACTGGGGCATCGTAGGGGCGTACGTAGTAGGATTGATGCTCGTAGGCTTTGTTGGGGTGGCCCGACGTTCCAGCAGTGAACACCATACGGAGGCGGAGGAGTTTCTGGTAGCGGGTCGTCGGTTGACGTTACCTCTCTTTGTGGCTACACTCGTTGCCACATGGTATGGAGCAATCCTCGGTGTAGGGGAGTTCGTCTACCGCTACGGTATCGTCGCTTGGCTGTGTATCGCGGTGCCATACTACGTCGTGGCACTGCTCTTCGCCGCCACTGTGGCGGGGCGAATCCGTGCTTCGCAGACGCTATCCATCCCGGAGCAGATGGGGCATCTCTATGGCGAAGGAGTTGCCCGAGTTGCTGCCGGGGTAGTTCTGATCGTCACGGTTCCGGCAGCCTACCTGCTAATGGTGGCAACGCTCGTGCGGGCACTGACGGGGTGGTCCTTGGAAGCCTGTCTCGTGCTGGGCGCACTGTTTTCGGTAGCCTACCTCTATATGGGCGGCTTCTACGCCAACGTGCTGACGAACGCACTGCAGTTCGTGCTCATGTACAGCGGGTTTGCTGCACTGGTGTACTTTAGTTGGCAGCAGTTCGGAACACCTGAGCTGATGTGGTCTCTGCTGCCGCCAACCCATCGCTCCATCCCAGGGCTGCTCGGCTGGGGGACAGTCGCGGTTTGGTGGGTCATTGCTCTGCAGACTTTCGTTGACCCTAACTTCTATCAACGCTGTGCAGCGGCGCGCTCAGTGAGGACTGCTCAGTGGGGGATTGCTCTCTCGGTACTCTTCTGGTTGGCGTTCGACACGCTCAGCATAACGGCGGCACTCTACGCGCGTGCTTTCATTCCTACGGAGCCGCTCAACGCCTACCCAGCCTTGGCAGACGCTGTGCTCCCTGCTGGGTGGAAGGGGATGTTCGTCGTAGCCCTCCTGGCAACCGTTATGTCCACGCTGGAAAGCTATGCCTTCGTTAGCGCAGCGACATTAGGGCGCGACATCCTCGGGAGGATACCTTCGTTGGCTGCACGGTATTCTGTCCGCCGCCTGACTCAGGTGGGGCTGGTGCTCTCAGTTACTGCTGCTGGGGTGTTAGCCTGGGCAATTCCTTCGGCGGTGGAACTTATTCTACGAACGGCCTCGGTTGCGGTACCAGCTTTATTGTTCCCGTTCGTGCTGGGGTACAACGCTCGCTATCAGTTACCGGCCCGGCGGATCGGGTGGCTGATGGGTGTGACGGCCAGTTCCAGCCTTGGCTGGATGGTCCTGCGCGAGGCGCAGCTTGTACCAGTTGGAGTGCGGTGGATTGAACCCGCGTTCCTTGGAATTCTCTTCGGAGCGGTCATGAGTCTCTTCTGGGGACAGCGGCGGCCATGGAATGGACTCTCTCTAACATCTTGAGCCTACTGCGCCTACTGCTGGTCTTCCCGCTGGCGTTGCTCCTTGTGCAGGAGGCGACGGTAGGAGTACTGCTTGTAGGGAGTATTGCTGTTCTCTCCGACATTGCAGACGGCATGCTAGCACGGTGGCAGGGGCGGGTGACCGAGCTAGGGAAGGTCCTAGACCCAGTAGCTGACAAGCTCCTCGCTGGAGTAGCAACGAGCATTCTGGTACTGCAACAGAAGCTCCCTCTGTGGTTTGCGCTGGTGGTCATTGGACGGGATGCACTCTTGCTGCTTGGTGGTTGGCTAGCTTGGCGGTGGGGAAGGGTTGTGCTGCCAGCGCTGCCGGCAGGCAAGTGGACAGCGTTGGCAATAGCGGGAACACTCTTTGCCAGCTACTTGCGCTGGGAAGACTGGCTGGCGGTTGGGATTGCGCTAAGCGTTTTAGGGATGATCTCCTCTACTGGCATCTATGCCCGCCGATGGTGGGAGCAGTTCCAGCGGCGAAGCGGAGACTGAAGAGCAGTGGAGGGCTGGTGTGTCAAGGGAACCTAGTAGATTGATGGGGAAAAAGCCGGGTCTCATGGGGGAGGAGACAGATGCGGCGGCGAGAGTTTCTGGAGACGGTACTGAACCCATTTCAACGGGGTATGGAGCTACTGCACCGGGTCAGTGCTGCCCCGCCAGTACGTGTCCAAGCAGGGCTAGAGCCATATGTCTCCTCGTCCGAAGTTCCGTGGGATGAGCGCAGTGCAGCGCATTTGCTGCGGCGTGCAGGCTTTCAATGTACACGCCAAGAACTCCAATGGGCACTTTCTCGCTCGCCGCAGGAGGTCGTTGATACGCTGCTTCGCCAGCTCCCTCTGCCAGAACCTCCGGGAGCATGGGTGAGGGAAGACCCGCGAATCCGCGTGGATTTCTCTGTCATTACTCAGCGCTTCGCGGAGCTCCAGCAGTGGTGGGTTCGGCTCATGGTCGAGACCGATCGCTCGGCCCGCGAGAAGATGGTCTTCTTCTGGCACAACCACTTCACCACGGACAAGGACAAGGTCTACATTCCGCAGTACCACTACATCCAGCACGAGACTTTCCGTCGGATGGTGTGGGGGAATATTCGAGCACTGACGCGGGCAATGGTTTCTGACCCCGCCATGCTCATCTATTTGGACAACAACGAGAACATGGTGGGCAAGCCGAACGAGAACTTTGCCCGTGAGCTCCTGGAACTGTTCACCTTGGGAGTGGGCAACTACACCGAATGGGATGTTGTAGCCGCCACACGGGCGCTGACAGGCTGGCGCGTAGTTGGTCTGGAGTCGGTCTTCATCCCGCAGCGGTTCGACGATGGCGTCAAGACCTTCTTAGGGCAGACTGGGCACTGGGGCACCGACGACGTGATTCGCATCATCTTTGAACAGCCGGCCTGTGCTCGGTTCTTGGCTAGGAAGCTGTACTCCTTCTTCGTGTATGCCGTCCCAGATGAGCGTATCGTGGAGCAGCTGGCCCAACTCCTCATCCAGCACAACTATGAGCTGGCTCCGGTCTTGCGTACTCTCTTAGGGAGCGCTCACTTCTTTGACCCGCAGTTCTACGGTGCCCAGATCAAGTCACCGTTGGACTTCGTCGTGGGTATGCTGCGGCAATTCGGCGTGCGACATCCGGAGGCGTACAGTTATGCTGTTCGGGCCGCAGCAGCATTGGAGCTAGAGCTGCTCAACCCGCCGACAGTGGAAGGCTGGAAGGGCCATCGGCTGTGGATAACCACAATGACGCTACCACTGCGCCAGCGAATTGCTGAGCTACTCATCGACGGCAAAAGCTTCACGGGCGCTGCGCTGCCCTTCCAGGTTGACGTAGTGGCCTTTGCGCGGCAGTTCCAATCACACACGAATGCCCGGCAGTTCGTGAAGGACGTAGCCCGCTTCTTGCTGGCCTACCCGCTGACAAGTGAGCAAGAGGAGTGGCTGCTCTCAGAGCTGCTCCAGGGCTCTCCGGAGTACGAGTGGAGCATTGACGCTCCAAATGCCGATGCGCGGCTGCGAATGTTCCTGAAAGCATTGACTCGCTTGCCCGAGTACCAGTTAACGTAGGACAGAGCGAGGGAGCTATGGATCGGCGCGACTTCCTTGCGTATTCAGCGAAGGCTGGCATCCTGCTATCGGCGCTGCCAGCATTAGGGCGATTCCCTGCGCAAGCGTTGGCGTACTCCCCAGCGATGGATCGCCTGCGACGGCTGACCGAGCACAACGATCGTGTCTTCGTCCTCATCCAGCTCCAAGGGGGCAACGATGGCCTCAACACCTTGGTTCCGATTGAAAATCCACGCTACTATGCTCTCCGACCGACATTGGCAATCCCAAAGTCACAGACACTTCGACTAACCGATACCCTTGGGTGGCATCCGGTGTTAGGAGGCTTGAAGGCTCTCTACGACCGCGGAGAGTTGGCGATCGTGCAGGGAGTCATCTATCCTAATCCCGATCGCTCCCACTTCCGGGGGACGGATATTTGGGTTACGGCAACGGATGCTGATGTATTCCTCGGAACGGGGTGGCTGGGGCGATACTTGGAGACGCTCGTAGAGGATCTCCCATTGGGCGAGATTCCGCCGGAGCCGCTGGCTGTTCAGATTGGAGGAGCTTCCTCCCTGGTGCTCCAGAGTGAGCGTGGGCTCATGGGGGTTAGCTTCCGGAATCCGCGAGAGTTCTACCGCCTTCTTGCTGCTAGCAGTGATGGAGGTTTCGGTGGCCCGTTGCCAGAGACACCGGCAGGGCAGGAGCTCCTCTTCCTGCGCTCTGTTGCACGGGCAGCGCAGCGCTACGCCGTGTCTGTGCGCCGGGCGGCAGAGCGGGGGACGAATCGTGTGACGTATCCAGACACAGACCTGGCACAGAAGCTTCGCATCGTTGCTCAACTGATCAGTGGTGGCCTGGGTGCGAAAGTATACGTTGTTGGGATAGAGCGCAATGCTTTCGATACTCATGCCTACCAAGGCGGTGTCAGTGGTGTGCACGCCTCGCTTCTGAAGGAGCTGTCCGATGCTTTGAAGGCCTTCATGGATGATCTCAAAGCCCTTGGCATTGCTGACCGTGTGGCGGGGATGACCTTCTCGGAATTTGGACGCCGGGTAGAGGAGAATGCCACCGCTGGGACAGATCACGGGACTGCAGCCCCGATGTTCATCTTCGGAACTCGGGTCTTAGGCGGCCGCATCCACGGTCAGGATCCGGACCTGGAGAATCTAGATCCTCGGGGTGACCTTCTGATGCAGTATGACTATCGGCAGGTCTACGCTGCCGCACTCCTCCAATGGTTTGGGGCTCCACAGACGCAGGTCCAGCGAGTTCTGTTGCGAGAGTTCTCTCCGCTACCCCTCTTCCATCCACCCGAGGTCGTAGGAATTGGGGAACCGTGGGAGTTCGGCTTGGAAGCGTATCCAAACCCGGCTTCTCAGACGGCGACGATTTCTTTCAACCTGCCGGAAGCTGCTCCCGTTGAGGTAGCATTGTTGGACATCCACGGTCGTGTTGTGCGGCCTCTCTTGCAGACCGAGCTTGCTGCAGGATATCATCGGCTTCCGGTCAACCTTGGAGGTTTGCCGTCAGGGCTGTACCTGTACCGTCTGAGAGTTGGTCAGCGATCGGTCCTCCGAGCCTTGCACGTCGTTCGCTGATCTTCAGGGAGTTTCCTCTAGCGGCAGTACCTCTAAAGCCCGCTCAAGTCCTGCTCCGCGGCGCAAGAGGCGTGGCGGGTCTTCCGTGAGATCGATGATGGTGGAGGGGCCGAGAAAGTGGTAGTCATCCAGCTCGACGATGATATCAACGAGTGCTGCGAAGCGCTCTACGATCGCTTCTGGCTCTGGTGCCTCAGTGCTCTCCTCTTCTCCAACCGCACTGATGGAGATGATGGGGGATCCGATGATACGCAGTAAGGCTAGGCAGACAGAAGAGTCAGGGACTCGGATGCCGGCAGTCTTTCGCTTCAGGTCTTGGGCGTAATACGGTACCGCCTTCGTTGCTGGCAGGATGAATGTGTAGGGGCCAGGGACTAGGCGCTTTAGGATGCGGTATGCTTGGGTGGAGACGTAGGCGAACTCGGAGAGGTGCCGCAGCGAATCGCAGAGGAACGTCAATGGCTTGCCAGAGGGAAGGTGGCGAATGAGCCGGAGCCGATCTATCGCAAACTTGTTGCCCAACTGGCAGCCGAGAGCAAAGCCCGTATCGGTGGGATAGAGCAAGATGGCACCAAGCTGTAGGGCTTCAGCAATTCGCTCCAGCTTATGACGCTCTGGCGTAACTGTGTGCAGGCGAAACCGAAGTGCTTTCATGGCTACCGACTCCATACAGTAGGACCTATGGCCGTATCGCGGGGGGAAGGTACGAAGTATGCTGCTCCTTTCCCTGCAGGAGCGATCCTTGGTTAGGCTCGGTGGGCTTCCATAGCGTGACGGATGATAGGGAGTCCCAAGCCTGTAGGAGCCTTCCTCAGCGGTAGGGAAGTTTGCGGAGAGTTGGGTCACAGAGAGAGCGGCTGCGGTGTCCCCAGGTGGCATCCCCACTCCTGCTATGCACGGCTTCCAAACTGGGTGCTCTGGGTTGTTGGTAGCAGGCAAAGTACGCCCCGGCGCGGTGTACTGGAGGACGTTCTCCACCGGCCTTGCCAGTACCGGCTTAGCCGGTAGCCGTTGGGGTAGTCGGCGATCGCCAAGTATGGTAGGGTGAGGGTCCGCCAGCATGTCGAAGCGGAGGACAGTGCCCTTTTGCTTGGACTCGGCCCGGAAGAGACTCACTGTGCGCTCCATGAGCTCGTCTGGCTTCAGCCGATGCGGTCTTTCAGTCATATCCCTTCCCTGCTCCTTGGCACGCTGGGCACGACAGTCTGCCTCCGGGGTAGGAGGAGGTAGAGGGGAATGCCTGAGGCAGTGAGCGCGATCCCGGACACAGTGCGCATGAAGGGGATCTCACCACGCAAATAGGCTGTGATGTCAGCCGCGAGGCTCACAGCGACGAAGGCTGCTGCAACGGCTGCGAAGAGGAGCGGAACCACAGGATATCCTGGCACACGCCAAGGACGTGGGGCATCTGGAAACTTGCGGCGCAAAATGAAAATCCCGATGGCCCCCAGCGCATAGAATGCCCAACTGACGACGATGAGCATGTCCGTCAGGGTATCGAACGTGCCGCTAAGCACTAGGAGCGAAGCCCAGGCAGCTTGGAAGAGCAATGCAGCACTTGGTGTCTGGTGCTGAGGATGGAGATAGCTCAGCGCTCTTGGCAGGTGGCCGTGGGTTGACATGCCATAGATGAGTCGGGCAGTTGTCAGAATCGTACCGTTGGTTGTGCCCAGTGTAGAGAGTATCACCGCCAGGGCATGAAGGCCGCTCCGCCTGAACCTAAGGCTACGTTGGCAGCAGCAACACCGACCAGCTCGGAGCGAGCCATGACTTCCAGCGGCAAGGCCGCAATGTAGCTGATGTTGAGAAGAGATAGATCACCGTGACGGCAAGCATCCCAACGATGAGGGCGCGCGGCACAATGCGGTCTGCAGAGCGAATCTCCCCGGCTACGTATGTGATGTTGTTCCATCCCTCGTAGGCCCAGAAGGCACCAGCCAATGCCGCCGCGAAAGCAGCTATGAGGGCCCATGCCCCAGAGGGTGGGCTGAGAGAAGAGGGAGCTACGGCAGTCTCCGGCAGGCCACGGGCAATAGCAGACAGCCCAAGGACCACAAGGACCAGAATTGCACCAACCTTCAGGGCGGTAAGGAGCACCTGTATACCGCCGCCGAGGTGTACACCACGAATGTTAACAGCTGTCAAGACCCAGATAGCGGCAATTGTGAGCAGCTTCACTCCCAGGTGACTCAGTGGTGTGATGGTGCCAATCCCTGGGAGCTAGACTGCAACGCTTTGCTCAACGGCTGCAGGGAGACGCGGCAAGGGGATGAAGTACTGCAGATGTTCGGCGAAGACGTATGCGATGGAAGCAATCGAGCCGGTCTGGACAACGCTGACCATTGCCCAGCCATAGAGATAGGCAAAGAAGTTTCCGTACATGGCGCTGAAGAAGACATATTGGCCGCCGGTGATGGGGAGCAATGCTTGCGATTTCTGCATTCGTGAGCACTCCACAGAGCGTGATGAGGCCTGCGGCCAACCATGCGAGGAGGAGGAGCTCTGCTGAGCCTAGCTGTGCTGCCATGACGGAAGACTTCTTGAAGATGCCGGAGCCAATGACGCTTCCGATCACTAGTGCCAGTGCGCTCCACCACCCCAAGCGGCGAACAAGACTGGCGGCCTTTCCGGTAGGTTGCATAGGGACGAGCTGTGGTAGCTTTTGCAAAGATACACCACGGCTCCGCTTGGGGAGGCGTAATTTCGTGCTCGGTTTGAAAAAGCTCCGTGAGGAAGGATGGACGCCTACGTACCCGTGATGGTCATGATCGTTGCGAGTGCCCTCTTTGGTGCGACCAACATTTTAGCCGCAGAGCTCTTAGGGCCGCGCCGCCCAACGTGGAGAAAGCTGACCACCTACGAGAGTGGAATGGAACCCATCCGGACGGCTCGTGAGCGCTTTTCGGTCAAGTTCTACATGGTGGCGATGGTCTTCATCGTGTTTGACATCGAAATCGTCTTCATGTACCCCTGGGCAGTACAGTTCCGTGAGTTGGGCTTTCTCGGCTTGGCGGGGATGGCGCTCTTCATTGCTGTCTTGTTGGTGGGCCTCGTGTACGTCTGGCGCAAGGGCATTCTGCAGTGGAGTGAATAAATATAAAGTAGCTGGAGTTCGTCTCAGCTTGCGCCTCTGTACAACAGTCCTGGACGGGCCAAATGAATGCTCTACTGAACACCATACAGCGGGAGGGCTTCCTGACGACTACTGTCGAGGCGCTCATCAAGTGGGCTCAGCGGAACGCGCTGTGGCCGATGCCGCTTGGAATCTCGTGCTGTGCTATTGAGATGATGGCGTTTGCCGGCCCGCGCTTCGACGTTGCCCGTTTCGGAGCGGAGGTATTTCGCTTCTCCCCGCGGCAGTCAGATCTGCTGATCGTTGCGGGGACGGTCACGTACAAGATGGCTTGGGTCGTGCGGAAGATCTACGATCAGATGCCAGAGCCGAAATGGGTGATCTCCATGGGCGTTTGCGCCTCTACAGGGGGGATGTTCCGCAGCTACTCCGTGGTCCAAGGGATTGACCAGTTTCTGCCAGTGGATGTCTACGTCTCTGGCTGTCCTCCGCGGCCGGAGGCACTGCTGAAAGCGCTGATGGTGATCCAAGAGAAGATCAAGCGTCCGGAGTATCGTCCAGTACTCATCGAGGCAGGGACGCAGTCGATGGTACCGGAGCAGCAGCCTCGGCGCTGGTACTTAGAGCCGGAACATGTCCATGCATGAGCCCCTTCGAGAACTCTGCTTCGAGAGGAGGGAGTCGTTTACTGAAGGGAGATCGGAACAATGGTGGGAGAAGGGGGCCTCCTCTGCCACCACCGGAGGACAGGAGGGGAGATAGACTGTGATGCGTGTGCCGACTCCGACAGTGCTCTCTACGGTGATACTGCCGCCGTGGAGTTCGACGAGGTGCTTGATGATGGGCATCCCTAAGCCAGTCCCTTTCTCGCCATCAGTTCCAGGGCGCTGATGGGGTCCGAGTTTCTCGAAGAGGTGGGGCATATGTTCTGGAGGAATCCCGATCCCGGTATCCTCAACGACAAGCTTCACACCCTGCGCCTGTTGATGGAGGGTAAGTATGACGCGTCCACCGCGAGGAGTGAACTTGATCGCGTTGCTAAGGAGATTGTTGATGACCTGGGCTATTTTCGGGGCGTCTACGGTAGCGATAACGGGGGACTCCGGACACTCAACGTAGAGTGCTATCTCCTTTGAACGTGCTAATCCGTCCAGAACTCGGACAGCAGAGTGGACAAGCTCGCGGAGGTCAGTTGCAGACGCCGATAGCCGAAGTCTGCCGGACTCGATTCGGGCAACTTCCAGCAGGTCGTTGACAAGGCTGAGAAGGTGGTTGACCGTGTCGCCGATCAGTTGAGCGAATTCCCGTACCACCCGTGGATTCTCAGCATCCTCACCTTGGAGCAGTTCTGCTAATCCTCGAATTCCTCCCAGCGGTGAGCGCAGATCGTGGGAAATGATGGACATAATGCGGTCCTTTTCCGCGTTGCGCTCTTGGAGCTCCTCGTTGGCTTGGCGGAGTTCCTGGGCATAGACTTCCAGCGCGTTCCGGGCCTCCAAGAGGTCTTCGGCAAAGCGTTGGAGCTGCTGGTAAGCAGAGGCACGATCGAAGGCGGAGAGCAAACTTGCCGCAGTGCTTTCCAGAGCCGTGCGTTCTGTGGGCAGCCATGATCGAACTGTGCGCCAATCTTCGGTGCCGATGAGGCCCCAGAGGTGCCCCTGGCGGGTAATTGGGACCCACAGCAGGGATTGCACTGGCCGGTGGCACTGTTGGAAAGCGGGAGCCGAAGAGAGCTCCTCTGCCGTTGCCTCAACGACAGCGATCGCGCTGAGGCGGTCCCGCAGGGGCTGACAGTTCTCCCAGCAGGGTGGAGAAAAGGTTGCGCGAATCGTTTGCTCTAGCTCTTTCTCTCGACTCCATACGGCTACAACATGCGGGGTCCCCTCTGGAAGCGCGACCATGTAGATAGTGTCAACGTTGAGAACATCGCCGAGCTGGGCAAGGACCGTAGGGGCGATTGCCTCGGGGTGAAGCGTGGCAAGGAGTTGCTGCGCTATTCGGGAGACAGTGTTAGCAATTGCCTCCTGCCGTTGGAGCTGTTCTACTTGGCGGCACTGCTCCGTGATGTCCCGAAAGAGAGCTCGAGTGACAAGTTCGCCAGTAACGGGGTCAGGGAGAACGGTAACGTTCCCACTCACGTAGAGCGGTTCTCCTTGCTTGGTGACGAACACTGTCTCCACGTTGAACAACACTCTATCCTGGAAGACACGTCGGAAGAGGTCCTGGCATTTAGGGATTTGGTCGGGGCGGAGAATGTCCCAGATGCGAAGCTGTCGAATTTCCTCCTCGCCATACCCCATGACCTGGCGCCAGTAGCGATTAACGTAGACAAAGCGCCCATCAGCAGCTACAGACTGGATCAGATCAGGAACATGCTCCACGAGGTCACGGTATCGGGCTTCGCTCTCTTGGAGCTTGGTAAGGAGCTGAGCGTGACGCTGAAGATTGCTGCGGTAGGCTGCAAGGAGAGGGAAGAGGGAGAGGGTCACGATGAAGATCACTCCTAACAGCAAGAACTGTAGCGTGTCTGCACGGTTGATAGAGTCCACCAGCCGTGACTGGTGGGCCCCTAGAATTGCCAATTCAGTGCGGCAGCGGTGCAAGAAGGTTGGGGTATCCCAAAGCCCCAGAGAGTCCATGAACGAGGAAATTCCTCGGTAAGGGGAGGAACGGTCCGAGGATAAGCGCTCTCGAAGTGCGTGTTGATGGAAGAAGGCTCGTCCTGGCTGCAGCTGCACAGAGTCGCGGTAGGCAGCGATAGCGATTATGTCGTCCCCATTACGGCGCAGCTCGGCCTCAAGGTTCCGCTTGTAGAAGAGAATCCCAAGCTCACCGGCTGCCAGTAGAGCGACTAAAGGCAAACCAATAGGTAACAGCCAGTGTTGAAGGCGTTGCATGGGTAGATGGTAGCCTCTCTGCCACATATGGTTCTCGGCACCTCGCCATGGAACTTTAAACGATCTTTTCGCTGACGCTCTTCCCCTGGAGGAAGAGGAGCAGGTAGTCGGGGCCGCCTGCTTTAGAGTCAGTGCCGCTCATGTTGAAACCTCCGAAGGGATGGCCGCCAACCAGGGCCCCAGTACACTTGCGGTTGAAGTAGAGGTTGCCAACGTAGAACTCTTCTCGTGCCTGCCGCAGCTTCTCTGGATTTCGGGAGTAAACGGAGCCTGTCAGACCATAGATGGTGCCGTTAGCGATCCGGAGGGCATCTTCGAAGCCATTTGCCTTGATGACTGCCAGTACAGGTCCGAAGATTTCTTCCTGTGCAATGCGTGCCCTCGGTGGGACGTCGGCGAAGACGGTCGGCTCGATGTAGTAGCCATCCAAGTCCCCGATAGGGTTCCCGCCAACGAGGAGCTTTCCTTCAGTACGCCCGACGTTGATGTAGTAGAGGATGCTCTCTTTGGCACGGGCAGAGATGACAGGTCCTACGTCGTAGTTCTCGGCAGGATCACCAATGGAGAGCTCCCTGACGGCCTGCTTGAGCTTAGTCAAGAAAGCAGAGTAGACTGTCTTGTCAACAATAGCTCGGGAGCATGCAGAGCACTTCTGTCCTTGGTAGCCGTAAGCCGAGACGATGACCCCAGCAACGGCCGCATCTAAATCGGCCTCGGAGTCGACGATGATAGCATCTTTCCCGCCCATCTCCAAGATGGTGCGCTTAATCCAAATCTGGCCTGGCTGCGGTTTGGAAGCTAGCTCATGGATGCGGAGGCCTACCTCCATCGAGCCGGTGAAAGCAATGAAGCGGGTGCGAGGGTGCGAGACGAGGAAGTCCCCGATTTCACTGCCACTGCCGACAACGAGGTTGAGTACACCATCTGGGAGACCGACGCTTCGAAAGATGTCTGCTAACAACCATCCCATCATTGGGGATTCTGAGGAGGGCTTGACAACGACAGTATTGCCGGTGACAATAGCTGCCGCTGTCATCCCAGTCAGAATCGCCAGCGGGAAGTTCCATGGAGGGATGATGACGCCAGCTCCAAGGGGAATGTAGAAGTACTCGTTGCGCTCACCAGGGACGGGGGTTACAGGCTGTGGTTGCGCATACCGAAGAGCCTCACGAGCGTAGTACTCCAGGAAGTCGATCGCTTCGCAGGTATCGGCATCTGCTTCAGCGTAGTTTTTACCGACCTCACAGATCATCCAGGCATTCAGTTCAAGGCGGCGGCGCCGCATCTCCTTTGCAGCTTGCAGTAGGTAGCGGACGCGCTCTTCGGCAGGAACTCGCTTCCACTCCTCGAAGGCACGCCAAGCAGCGTTGAGTGCATTCTCGGCATCGCGTTGGGTGGCCCGTTGGAAAAGCCCAACGACTTCATCTGGATGGGCCGGATTGATAGAGCGCAGCTTCTCACGGTTGTTGTAGACCTCTTTGCCACCGATGAGGTTGGGGTACTCCTGTCCAAACTGCTTCCGAACTCGCTCAATTGCTTGCCGCTGTTTGCGAGCAACTTCCGGATTGCTGAAGTCCAGGCGGGGTTCGTTTTGGAAGCGTTTCAACCGGAGTGCCATAGGGTCTTCCGAAGCTTACTGGTGGGACATCTCCGCGGAGTGCACAGGTTCGGCCGTATAGCCATGGCGCTGCAGCACGGCGATGACGGCATGGCGGACGTCACTTTCCGCATCTACGACAAGGCGCTTCTCCGGGTGGGCAAGATCTACCTGCCACTGCCGAACTCCTGCGATTCTGTCTAATTCCGGTGCAACAGTAGTGACACAGCTACCACAGTGGAGTGTTGTCCGGAAGACATATCGGCGCATCTTGGAGCGGTAATGTGGCGTGAACCTGCTAAGGCGCAAACTACTGAAAACGACCGAGATAGAGCTAAGTGCCATAGCAATTCCAGCGACCATTGGGGTCAGGAGGAGCCCAGTGAAGGGATAAAGGACCCCAGCTGCTACGGGAAGGGCTATGAGGTTGTAAATCGAGGCTCCTACCAAGTTCTGGACAACGACATGACGGAGCGCACGCGATAGCTGCCAGGCAAAAGCAATCCGGCGGATATCTCTGCCAGCTAAGACAATCGAAGCTGTCTCCAGGGCAACATCTATTCCTGTGCCAACTGCTATACCGACATCGGCAGCCGCCAGGGCAGGAGCATCGTTGATACCATCCCCAACGACGGCTACGCGGTGTCCTTGGGCTTGAAGGTAACGCACGTAGGCGGCTTTCTGCTCCGGCTGTGTTCGAGCCTGAACGTGCTCAATTCCTGTGGCACGAGCTACGTGCTCAGCGGCCTCTGTATGGTCACCGGTAACTAAATGCACCTCGACCCCCCTCCGCTTCAGGAAGCGGACGGCCTCGGCAGTGCCGTCTCGTAGAGAGTCAGCAATGGCAAAGATGGCAATGACACACTCTTCTGCTGCAGCGCAGACTATGGTGTAGCCTGCCCGATACCATCCGTCTAGGACATCCTGCAAAGTAGGAGGGAAGTCGAGTGCACGCTCTCGAAGAAGTTCTGGGCTGCCAATTGTATAGGTCGTTCCCCGAACTCGTCCAACGATTCCTTGGGCGGGGATGCTCACGAAAGCCTCTACAGGCGGTAGTGCTGTGACTCCGAGGAAGCGATAGAGTGCTGCAGCTAGGGGATGCTCAGAGTGGGCAGCAATTGCAGCGAGGGCAGCACGGTGTCGTGCGGAGTCCTCTAGCCAGCGATCGGATACCACACGAGGCTTCCCTTCAGTGAGGGTTCCTGTTTTGTCCAACACGATGGCAGTGCACTGTGCAAGACGTTCGAGGGCTGCAGCGTCCTTAACCAGCACCCCTTCCTCGGCAGCACGCCCTACCCCAAAGAGGAATGCCAGTGGGGTTGCTAATCCGAGGGCACAAGGACAAGCGATGAGGAGCACAGAGATGCTCGTCAGGAGGGCATAGGCTATGCGTGGCTCCGGTCCGAAGAGGAGCCACAATGCTGCCGTAGTGGCGGAGAGGGCCAGAACTATCGGGACGAAGATACCTGCGACTCGGTCAATAGTCCGCTGGATCGGCGCTTTGTGGCTCTGGGCCGAACGAACGAGTTCAATGATGCGGGCCAGGACGGTGGCTTCACCGACCTGTTCAGCACGTATCAGCAGGCTTCCGGTAGTGTTCAGTGTGCCAGCCCAGACCCGCGTTCCAGGGCGCTTCTCCACGGGGAGTGGCTCACCTGTGAGGGCACTCTCGTTTATCGCGGAGATTCCCTCAACAACGGTCCCGTCGACAGGAACCCGCTCGCCCGGACGGATCCGGAGGAGGTCGCTAACACGAAGGGCTTCCAGTGGTACCTCCTCCTCACGGCCATCCTGTATCCGACAGGCTGTTCGGGGTTGGAGGGTCATGAGCCGTTCAATCGCGCGCGAGCCTCGAAAGCGGGCTCGTTCCTCGAGTAGCCGTCCAAGGAGTACAGCAGCGAGGACTGCGGCGGCAGCTTCATAGTACAGAGGGGGGGTAAGCCCGAGAGATGAGAAGCTTTGGGGGGCAACCGTTGCCCAGATGCTGAGGGAAAGAGCCGCTCCTGTGCCTAGAGCTACCAGCGTCTCCATGGTTGCCCGACCTCGGCGGGCTTGTGTCCATGCTGCGATGAAGATGTCTCGGGCAACCCACACCACAGGGAGTGTCAGTGCCAAGAGGAGTGCGGCGGGGATACGCCCGTGGAATCCCATCGAGAGCACGATGACGGGGATAGCGAAGCTGAGTGCTATCCATGTCTGGCGAGAGTGGTGCGTGAGCTGCTTCTGCTGCTCTTGGCTCCAGGAGTGTGGGTCTATTAAGTCGTAGCCGAGCTGCTGGACGAGGTGCCGAAGGTCCTCTGGTCGGTACCGTTGGGGGTCATAGACGACGGTTAATGTCTGTGCTGCGAAGTTGACGTCAGCAGTGCTGATCCCTGGCTGAGCTCGGAGGTAACTCTCTATGTTCCTGGCGCAGGCAGCACAGCTCATGCCGCTGACGGCGTAGACAGCAGTATGTAGGAATGAGCCTGTTTTCCGTGGCTCAGCGTTCGATGGGGACTGGAGGATTGGCATGCCATCAGAGGTGCTGTCCATCTTCGCTGCGCAAGGTCAAGGGGGCTACCTCCCTCGAGATGCTCGATTGCCGGCGGTCGGGACGACGCTCCTGAGGGGTTAGTGTGGTACGTATGCCAGATGGCAAGTGGTGCTTTGTCCTAATTTTGCCGCCGTCGTTGGCGTAGTGTCTGCAGCGACTCAAGGGGCGATGGCACTCTTTGATACATTAGCCGCTGAGGGGCACGAGCAGGTCATCTTCTGTTGGGAACCCACGGTACGGCTGCGAGCTATCATTGCGATCCATGACACAACGCTGGGGCCAGCGTTAGGTGGTGTACGGATGTGGCCGTACGCAAGCGAAGAGGAGGCACTTCAGGATGTACTGCGTCTCTCTCGGGCTATGACCTACAAAGCAGCTGTTGCTGGGCTGAATCTCGGAGGAGGAAAGGCTGTCATCCTGGGAGACCACCGCACGCAGAAGACCGAAGCCCTCTTTCGTGCCTTCGGCCGCTTTGTCGAGTCGTTGGGTGGGCGCTACATCACTGCTGAGGATGTCGGCACCACCGTGGCTGACATGGAATGGATACGGATGGAAACGCGCTACGTTACGGGGGTGTTGGGTAAGAGCGGGGATCCTTCGCCGGTGACCGCGCACGGTGTCTACTACGGAATGAAGGCTTGCGCTAAGGTTGTCTTCGGCTCGGACACGCTGGCCAATCGAACGATTGCAGTCCAGGGCGCAGGGAATGTAGCACGCCACTTGGTGGAGTACTTGGTGCGTGAAGGGGCTCAAGTCTTCGTTGCGGACATCTACCCGGAGAAGGCACGTCGGCTCTGCGATGAGATAGGGGGGACTCCGGTCGGGGCAGAGGAGATCTACGATCTACCGTGCGATATCTTCTCGCCGAACGCGCTGGGAGGCGTGCTGAACTCCGCTTCGATCCCACGCTTGCGGTGCGCGATCGTGGCGGGGGGAGCCAACAATCCCTTGGCTGATGAGTCTGCGGATGCTCAGCGGCTCCATGAGCGTGGCATCCTGTATGCCCCGGATTATGTCATCAATGCGGGGGGCCTGATGAACGTGGCAGCAGAGCTGACGGGAAACTACGATCGCAAGCGTGTTCTGGCACAGGCTGCCGGGATTTACGATACCCTCTTACGGGTCTTCCGGATGGCTCAAGAGCAGAATATCCTGCCCACGGAAGCAGCAGCCAGGATAGCCGAGGAGCGAATTGCTGCTGTGAGAGCGCTCCGTGCTCTCAATGCAGTACGTTCCCGAGAGTCGTGCTGCGCTTGATACCTATGGGGAGGGGGCGGAAAACGCAGGCGGTTGAGCAAGCGTTGTTCCCACTGCGACGCACACGCGTTTGTCGGGGAACTCGAAGGATGGCGAGAGAGAAAGTCTTGCAGGTCTTTGCTGCTGCCGTCGGCGCGCAGGTACCCTGGCAGACTGTCTTCGAGCACATCTTCTATCGGGATTTCACCGTGGATGTTCCTACCCCTGATCGCCCATTGCTGAGCGTAGAGGAGGTGCAGGAGCTGGAGGCTGATACGCCCATTCGATGGGAGGAGAAGGACGTAGAGTTTGCTCGGCGGCTCCTGCAGGCGGCAGAGCAATCGTTGGAACTGGGCACGAGTATTCTACGTCAAGTCTTGCAGAATTGGGATGTTGGGCGATTGGTGCCGATCGACCGGCTCATCCTCCAGTTGGGTATTGCTGAGATGTTGGCCTTCCCTCAGATGCCGGTTCCCGTTGTCATTGACGAGGCCGTGGAACTGGCGAAGAAGTACTCCACAGCCCACAGCGGGCAGTTCGTCAACGGGGTCCTAGAAGCAGCCTACTACTGGATGGTGCAGCATGGGCTGCGTCCCCCTTCACCCGAGATGGCAGCTCCGATAACGGATAGGCCGTTCCCCTCGGTGGAAGTTCCGGAGGAGTACTCCAGCATCGTTGGGTACACGGGGAGTAGGCAGGAGCAGGGAGCTGGCTAGGGGCTACGAAGGCTGCCAAGCCGTTGGTGGGACGATCAGGACTTCTGGCTCCAGCGCGATCCCGAAACGCTCGTAGACAGAGCGCCAGAGGAGGGTTGCGAAGTGTAGAATGTCAGCACCTGTTGCTGGACTATAGGCAACTACAACGAGAGCATGCGAGACCCAGGTGCCGACTGGGCCGCATCGCTTTCCTTTCCAGCCACACTGTTCAATGAGCCAGCCTGCTGGTACTTTGTAGCTTCCGTCGGGATTCTGGAAGAGTGGAACTGTCGGAAAGCGGGTTCGCAGCTCTTCGGCCTGCTCAGCAGAGAGCTGTGGGTTCTTGAAGAAGCTACCCGCGTTCGGGAAGACAGCAGGGTCGGGCAGCTTCCGTTGCCGTAGCTGGCAGATGGCTCGGAAGATGTCGTGCGGCGTGGGATTGGGGATTTGGTGGGTTCGGAGGAACTGTTGAAGTTCGGCGTACTCGTACCGAGGGGTAGGTCTTCTGTGCAATCGGAAGCGAACGTGGGTGATCACGACGCGGCCGAGCAAGGAGTCACGGAGAACACTACCACGGTACCGCAAGCCGAGCTGATGAGCAGGGAGCCACCGATAATCGCCCGCTGCCACGTCCCACACTTGGACTCCCTCGAGTACTTCGGCGACCTCTACGCCATAGGCACCGATGTTATGGACTGGAGCGGCTCCTACGGTACCTGGGATGAGGGCTAGGTTCTCCACCCCGTACCATCCCTGCTGCAGGCAGTAGGCGACGAAGTCGTGCCACGGTTCGCCAGCAGCCACTTCCACGCAGACGGTATCACCGTCATCCTCGAGGCAGCGGATGCCCCGAAATTCCACCTGGCAGACGATGCCGGGGAAGTCCTCCACGAAGAGAACATTCGTGCCCTTCCCGAGCACGAACAGCGAAAGCTCTTGCAAGGGTACGTATTGACCGAGCCGCTCCAATTCCTCGGGGTGACGGCAGCAAACTCTGTATGCGGCTGTTGCAGGGACGCGGAAGCTGTTCCAACCCTCCAGAGGGGCTTCCCGCTGCCATTCCATAGGGTCTCAGGAGGGGGATTCTGCAGGAGGGTTAGCGCCGCGGCGATGGTGTGCAAGTCGGTCGCGTAGCTGCTGCTCCATTGCCGAGAGCAGTCGGCGCCAACTGCTGGCGGTAGAGTCTAAAGGGATTCCAAGCTGTTGAGCTGCCTCTTCTGCACTGCGGTAGCCGAGCCAACGGCTGAGGTTGCGGACTGCTTCTTGGAGTTCTGGCAGCGACATCCTCGTGTTTCGCTCAGAGGTGGATAGCCACTGCTCGTGGAGGCGTTTGACAGCACCAAACCAGAATGAGCGCAGCACTTGCTCTCGCAGGCGCTCGTGGAGCTGACGCCAGAGCTCCGTTGGGATGTGACCATCGCGAAGGGGAAGCGCAAAAGAAATTGCTGCTTGCTCTGCGCTGCCGTAGCCGCCGAGCTCAGCAAGTCGCTGGACGACTGTCGGGAGTTCCTCTGCCGAAGGCTCCAAGTTGCACAGCTCTAGCGGCGATAGGTCATGCTGCATGCTTCGGAGGAGTGCCACGGCACTAGGGGAGCCTATGCGGTGGGCAAGCTGCTCTGCAAGGTTCTGCAGCTCCGATGCGGAAAGTTCTGTGTCCTCTGGGAGTTTCCAGGTGCCAATTTGGGCGAGATGGCCGTTAAGTAGACCATCGGAGGATTGGGGCTCTGGTGTAGGCGAGCTTTGGTCGGATAGCGCTGTAGGGACTCCGACCTCTTGGAGGATGTGGTCGATGTCCTCACCAGTGAGGGTTTCGTGTTCCAACAGAGCATGTGCAATCTTGTGGAGCGCTTCGATGTTGTCGCGTAGGAGGCGCTCGGCTTTCTCTAGGGCTTCCGTGATGATACGTCGGACTTCAGCATCAATCAGGCGGGCCGTCTCTTCGCTGTACTCGCGTGGCTGTACAATCTCCCTCCCCAGAAAGACCTCCTCGTGCCGGTTGCTGAAAGCAACGGGGCCCAGCACTTCGCTCATTCCCCACTCACAGACCATCTTGCGGGCAAGGCGGGTGGCCTGTTCTAAGTCGTTCGCTGCACCTGTGGTGAGGCGGCCGAAGATGACTTTCTCGGCTGCTCGCCCGCCGAGGACGGTGACGATGCGGTCTTCGATGTACTCTTTCGTGAGCGTATAGCGATCCTCTTCGGGGAGTTGTGCTGTCACGCCGAGCGCGCGTCCTCGGGGAATAATGGTGACCTTGTGGATGGGGTCTGCGTTCGGTAAGAGTTTGGCAACGAGGGCATGTCCGGCCTCGTGGTAGGCTGTCACACGCCGCTCCTCCTCGGAGAGCACAATGCTGCGGCGCTCTATCCCCATGAGGATTTTGTCCTTGGCATCCTCTAGGTCGCGCATCGTAACGTAACGGCTGTTACGGCGGGCTGCAAGGAGTGCTGCTTCATTGATGAGGTTCGCCAAGTCTGCCCCCGAGAAGCCTGGGGTGCCCT
Organism: Candidatus Kapaibacterium sp.; assembly: GCA_025059875.1. NCBI lineage: Bacteria > Pseudomonadati > Bacteroidota > Eximiradiia > Eximiradiales > Kapaibacteriaceae (SeqCode) > Kapaibacterium (SeqCode) > Kapaibacterium sp. (SeqCode). Next base: position 209,255 of record JANXCT010000002.1, on the reverse strand, counting down.
TAGCCAGCTTTGCTAAGTCTACATCAGGCGCCAATGGGATACGGCGGGCGTGGACTCGCAGGATTTGTTCCCGTCCTCGAACGTCCGGGAGGTCAACAACGATACGCCGATCGAAGCGTCCGGGACGTAGGAGCGCGGGATCGAGGATGTCCGGTCGGTTCGTCGCAGCGATGACCACAATCCCACTGTTCTGCTCGAATCCGTCCATCTCCACGAGGAGCTGGTTCAGGGTCTGCTCCCGTTCGTCGTGGCCACCGCCCAACCCAGCACCCCGCTGGCGGCCTACAGCGTCCAGCTCGTCAATGAAGATGATGCAAGGGGCATGGCGCTTGGCCTGCTCAAAGAGGTCGCGTACCCGAGCTGCTCCAACGCCAACGAACATCTCAACGAAGTCGGCGCCCGAGATTGAGAAGAACGGTACCCCTGCCTCTCCAGCCACGGCGCGGGCTAAGAGAGTCTTCCCAGTGCCCGGAGGGCCTACCAGGAGCACACCCTTGGGTACCTTTGCCCCCAGGCTCCGGAAACGCTCTGGGTTGCGCAGGAAGTCAATGATTTCGCGGAGCTCTTCCTTTGCCTCCTCAGCTCCGGCTACGTCGTCAAAGGTGACGCGAGGTTGGGAAGGATCGTGGAGGCGTACCCGTGCCTTGCCGAAGGAGAAGATGTTGCGGGTCGTGCCGACCTGCATGCGCTGTAGCAGGAGGAAGTAGATCGCGATGAGGGCCACCCACGGTAGGACGGAAATCAGGCTGTCCCACCACGGGTTGTCACCCGACTCATAGGTCCACGTAATCCCCTTCTCAGCCCAGAGCTTCTCCGTTTCGGCATCAAGGAAGCCGAGCCGTGTAACGATGTACTGGACCTTACGGGGACGACCATCGCGGATGAGCGTGATGGGCTCCTTGAGAACACCACGGAACTCGTAATCGTTGAAGCGAGACTTGACGACTGTGGCCGAGGCAATCTTTCCCTCTTCCAGCAGTTGTCGGTACTCCGTGTAGGTCACGGGCCACTCCGGCCGGTCAGTGCCACGGAGTAGCACGTAGACCATCAGGATGCCCATCAGCAGAAGCATCCAGCCAAAGACGGCTCGAAGGAGGCGTCCGAACGGCGGTTGCTGGCCACCAGTCGGGGGCTGTGGTGGGCGTGTCGGTTGCTGCATGAGCTGACAGAACCTTGCCCTATTGGTGGACTGTCTCAAAGGACGTACGTCTACGGTAGGGATTGCTCTGCAACGTGTAGAGCTCTATGAAGCGTCAACGGCAGCATAGATATCTGCTAACCCACGCCCTGCTTCGGCGTAGTCCATCCCATAGCCGACGACGAAGACTGGCGGGATGTCCTTGCCGATGTATGCTAAAGGTACAGCGAGTGCCCGAGCTGGCGGCTTTGCCAAGAGCGTAGCGATCCGCAGCGATGCGGGCTGCTGCTCTTCAATGAAGTCAACCAGAGCTTGGAGAGTCAACCCCGTGTCAACGATGTCCTCCAGGAGGAGCACATCCTTGCCACGGAGCTCTACTGTGGGTGGATCAATCTGCACAGAGCCTGAGGAGGTCATTCCCATTCCGTAGCTGCGTGCGCGAATGGTCTCTACAGTGCAAGGCAAGGACAGGCACCGGAGGAGATCGGCAGCGAAGATGAAGGCCCCTTTGAGGACAATCAAGCACACAGGCGCCCTGCCTGCATAATCGCGCTCAATCTGGGTGGCCAACTGGCGGACAATTTCTGCGATCTTCTCACGGTGCAGGAAGAGACGGAAGCGATGGCCGTGGAGCTCAATGGTCTCTGGTGGCATCGTCCTCAGCAATTGTTGGTCCAACACGGCGGAGGCGGACTCGGATGACCCGACGAGTCGTTGAGGTGATTTTGACGTCTTCGCTCAAGCGGACACCGCAGACCCAGAGGATGCGGTGGCCGTCGGCCAAGACCGTCAATGAGAGCCGACGCCAGTGGGGAAGACGCTGGTTGGTGAGGAAATCTCCCAGCTTCATCGCTTTTGGCATTCCCAGGGGATGGAAGCGGTCGCCAGACTTCGGCGCACGCCACTGTAGTCGTGGTGGGAGCCAGTCAGCATCCATGTACTCAACCCATGGGTCCTCGGTCGTCTGGAAGTCACCGATGCTGATGTGTTGGAACTCCAGCTCCCAACTGCCGAAGCGAACCACTCCTTGGGGTTCTACGGTAAGCTCGGGCCAGGGCGGCGGGAGCTGAACCAGACTCAGGCCCGAATGCTCTCGGATGAGCATAGTTGCCGGCGCTAACGAGCACCGTTTGCCAGTCGTAGCAGTTCTCAGGGCAAGGGCAGCCTCTATGCGGTGTGCTGGGGGACTGTAGGGGTGACCTAACCGTTGCAGGGCACGGCGGAGGAGCTCGCCGCGGAAGAAGGTAGGGAGGGCGTCCCATTCGGTGTCAGGAAAGAAGAAGCCTCCATCGGGGAGTGTAGAGCGCAGGAGGAGTGGTTCCAAGAGTTGGCCAATCCCCTCTACGGCACGCCGAATGAGCGTACTGCAGCGGTTGATGTTCTCCACGCCCTTGGGCACGATCTGCTCGGCCGTGGGCAAGAGTTCCCAGCGAATTCGGTTGCGCCGGAAACGGCGGTCGCGGTTGCTGGAATCTTCACGCCAACTGAGCCCTCGGGCCCGTGCGTATGCAGTTAGGACGCTCTTGCGGAGCTGCAGGAGTGGGCGGATGAGCCAGCATCCAGGGAAGAGCTCCCGCCGAGGAGGAATGCCGGCGAGGCCTTCTAACCCGGTTCCTCGGAGCAGGTGGAGGAGTACTGTCTCGGCATTGTCATCAGCAGTATGTGCTGTGGCTACGTGAGTTGCTCCAAAGGTGATGGCGCAGCGCTGGAGAAACTCGTAGCGGAGCTGCCGGGCAGCCTCTTCGATGCCACAGCGGTGACGGCGTGCATACTGCTGGACGGGGATGGACTCTATGAACACTGGCAACCTACGCTCGTTGGCGAGAGTCTGGACGAAGAGAGCATCATGACGGGATTCATCCCCACGAAGGCCATGGTCTGCGTGGGCAATCCCAAGAGTAAGACCAAGCTGCGGAGCTACTGCTTCGGCGACGTCCAACAGCACGATAGAGTCCACCCCTCCGCTGACGGCACAGAGGAGCCGGCTTCCAGGCTGGACCCCAAGTTCGGTAAAGCGTTCGGAGACGTGGCGTTGGACCTCCTCTACGACACACATGAGAGGCAGGACTCTTCGGCTGTGTCAGGAGCAATTACCAGGATATCGCGCTCCGCTAAGCGCTCGGCGTATGTTAAGAGGGTGTCTTCCACAGCGGCATAAGTGGTCAGCCGCATGAGTTCGTTCCGAACAGCAGCCGAATGAGGAAGCCCACGAAGATATCCAGCGTAGAAGATGCGGAAATCGCGGATGGCCCGTTCTTCGCCTTTGGATGCAATTGCAGTCCGCAGATGCTGGAGACAGACGTGGATACGCTCGACTGGGGTAGGCTGAGAGTATGTTCCTGTTGCCAAGAACTCCTTGGCCTGGCGGAAGATGAAAGGATTGCCAATGGCGGCCCGGCCAATCATGACCGCGTCGCAGCCTGTCTCTCGGAAGGCTCGAAGGACATCCTCTGGAGTCTTGACGTCGCCGTTGAGGATGACGGGGATGGAGACGACAGCCTTTATCCGCGGGATCCAGCTCCAATCGGCCTGTCCGGAATGACCTTGATCTCGGGTTCGGCAGTGGACACAGAGTGAGGCAATGCCAGCTTCCTGCTCTAGGCGTTGGGAAATCGTCACGATGTTGATGGAGTCCCGCGACCATCCCAGTCGGGTCTTGACCGTTACAGGGAGAGGGACTGCCCGCACCATTGCTGCTGCCATAGCGACCATCCTGTCCGGGTCCTTCAGGAGGGCAGCCCCAGCGTTCCGAGCAACAACATTCTGCACCCAGCAGCCGCAGTTGAGGTCCAGGAAGTCAGGATTGGCAGCGACGGCCCTACAGGCTGCTTCTACGACGGTGGGGATGTCTCCACCGAAGATTTGGATTGCAACCGGGTGCTCTTCGGGGTGGAGCTGGATTTTCTGGTATGCCTTCCACGCGTTCCGGACAAGGGCGTCGGAGGAGACGAACTCGGTGTAAACAATGTCCGCTCCCATCTGCCGACAGAGGAGCCGGAAAGCGCTGTCGGTGACGTCCTCCATCGGTGCTAGGAGTACGGCGTTGTGGAGCTCGAGGGACCCGATACGCAGTACAGCCTGCCGACGCTGCATCGTCCATGGAAGAGAGTGCAGTCACCGACAGCAAAAGACGCATGAGCTTGTCGGAAGCGTTTGAACCTAATCCGGCGCTGGCGTTCCCATGCGAATTCTTTCAACGCCCGACGGTAGAGGTCGCTCGTGCTCTCTTGGGGGCTGTCCTCGTCAAGCGGGAGGAACATGACTGGTGTGCCGCGCGACTGGTAGAGATTGAAGCGTACCTTCCGGAGGGCGATCCCGCTAACCATGCTGCTCGAGGATGGAGCCGGCGGACTGCGCCGATGTTCCAACCGGGAGGCATCCTCTACGTATACGCTATCTACGGGCGGCACCGGTGTGTGAACATCGTTACAGAGCCGGCGGGGCGTGGGGCAGCGGTGCTGCTGCGGGCAGCTGAGCCCATTGCAGGGATAGCACTGTTGCGCCGTCGCCGCGGGGACGTCTCCAAGGAGATACTGTGTCGCGGGCCTGCGAACTTAGCGCTAGCGTTTGGCTTTGATCTTTGCGATAACTTCCGCTCTGTCTGCTCCGATACCCTCTTCATCCAGCCTCCAGCAGAGCCCCCATCTCCGGAAGAGATCGCCGTGAGTCCGCGAGTTGGTGTAACTCGTGGCCGTGACCTCCTCCTCCGCTTCTTCCTCCGTACCTCTGCTGCTGTCTCCAAGCGGTGAATTGGGCCCGTGCGATGCCTCCGCTGACTTTTTCAGATATTTGTGCCCGTCTTGCGCGGGACAGTACTACAACAGAGACGGTGAAGAAGTGGACCTGTTCGAACGGTGCTACGCCTTTACGCGTGCGGACGAAGTCAAAGCTATGGGCTTATATCCCTACTTCCACCCGATTCAGGAGAACGAGGGTCCTGTAGTGACGGTTGGGGGCCGCAAAGTCATCATGGCGGGTTCGAACAACTACCTGGGATTGACCACTCACCCCAAGGTCAAGGAAGCCGCGATGGCGGCCATCCGTAAGTATGGCACCGGCTGCTCAGGATCGCGGTACCTAACGGGCACGCTGGACCTCCACGTAGAGCTGGAAGAACGACTCGCGCGCTTCCTGGGTTACGAGGCAGTCCTGCTCTTCAGCACTGGTTTCCAGACAGCGCTGGGAACAATTGCTGGCTTAGTGCAGAAGGGGGACTACGTCATCAGCGATCGCGAGAACCATGCCTCTATCGTCACCGGTGCTCTCATTGCCAGGGGCATGGGGGCGGAGTTCATCCGCTACCGCCACAACGACATGGAGGATCTAGAGCGCATCTTAGCGGGCCTTCCGGAGTCGGCTCCGAAGTTAGTGGTCTCCGACGGGGTCTTCTCTGTCACGGGAGAAATCGTGGATTTGCCACGGCTTGTAGAAATTGCTCACCGCTACGGTGCTCGTGTCCTCATCGATGATGCCCACGCTATTGGGGTCATTGGCGTGGGGGGACGAGGGACGGCGAGCATGTTTGGGCTGACGGAGCAGACTGACCTGACGATGGGCACGTTCTCCAAGACGTTTGCTTCGCTCGGCGGCTTCGTGGCGGGTCCGGAGCGGGTCATCAACTACCTGAAGCATCACTCAGCGGCTCTCATCTTCAGTGCTAGCCCGACGCCGGCTTCATGTGCTGCGGCATTAGCTGCATTGGAGATCTTAGAGGAGCAGCCCGAGTTGGTGGACAAGCTCATCCGGAATGCCAACAAGATGCGGCAGGGGTTCAAGGAGCTAGGATTCCATACCCTTGACGGGCAGACAGCTATCGTACCAGTCATCGTCGGGGACGTCCAGACAGCGCTGCTCTTCTGGCGTAAGCTCTTCGATGCTGGCGTCTACGTCAACACATTCATCCCTCCGGGTGTCCCTCCCACGATGAGCATGATGCGGACAAGCTACATGGCAACCCACGAGGACGAGCACCTGGATCGCATCTTAGAAGTGTTCGAACGCGTGGGGAAGGAACTCGGTCTGCTGACACCTGAGGCGCGTGAGCGCATCGCAGAGGGGATTGCGTCTGCTGGTGTAGACCGACGGTCGGCTGCAGGCCAACAAGTACAACGAGCGGATGCAAATCCACCGCTTTGAGCAGGGGCTCCAGGGACGCGTTGCGTTAGTTACGGGAGCGGCGATCGGAAACGGACGTGCCTTTTGTGAGCGCCTGGCCGAAGAAGGAGCACGTATCGCTATTGCCGATATTGCAGACGCGAGCGAGACTGCCGAAGCAGTCCACCGCATAGGGGGAGAGGTCCTCACCGTTCAGGCAGACCTCACGCAGCCATCGGACGTTGAACGAGTCGTGGAGACAATCCGCTCTCGCTGGGGGAGGGTGGATATCTTGGTCCACAACGTCGGCATTTACGAGGAGGAGCCCTTTGAGCTACTGACCTTCCAGCAGTGGAAGCGAATGCTGGGGGTGACGCTCGATAGCCTCTTCCTCACCGTCAAGGCTGTGCTGCCCTTGATGAAGGAGCATGGCTTTGGGCGCATCATTGCCCTCTCTTCTGACACGGTCTGGCTGGGGACGCCGTATTTGGTCCACTACGTAACGGCCAAGATGGGCATCATCGGCTTCGTCCGCTCACTGGCAGCGGAGGTAGGCCGGTATGGGATTACGGTCAACGCTATTACCGTCGGATTGACAGCAACGCAGCGGCCTAATGCCGCTCCACTTTCGCAGACGATCCTCCAGCATATCCTGCCAACGCAGGCGGTCCATCGAGCTGACGAGCCGGAGGATATTGCCAACGTCGTGGTCTTTTTGGCGATGCCGGCTTCTGGAATTATCACAGGCCAGACCATCAATGTTGACGGAGGGGTAGCGCGGCACTGATGTGGTTCTGGGCGTGCTGCTTGACATCGTTACTAGCTGCCATCGCAGTAGGGCAGGTCTTCCCGCGCTTTGGTGAAGAGCGTGTCGGGATCTCCACGGCTGTGGCCCTGCGACTGCTGGGGAGTGCTCGGAGTGCAGCGCTGGTGGGAGCAACGACGGCACTGCCTGATGGAATCAACGTCAGCCCTAACCCGGCGACGGCCGTGGAGCTCGCAGCTCCGTATGCCGTAGGCGTAGTATTTCAGCGCTTCGTTGCAGACATCATCCATTCCTCCTTAGCGGTGGGCTTCCGTCCGTGGTCGGCGGGGATGGTTGTGCTGACGGCTTCTGCACTTGGATTGCCACCGATTGAGGAAACGACTGAATACCGTCCTTACGGCACAGGGCGACAGTTCCGCTTCGGCCACTGGAATGCTGGGATTGCCTACGCACATCGGTTCACGGACCAGTTTGCCGCTGGCGTTACCGTGCGGTATGTTCGGGAACAGTGGGCAGAGGCTACGTTGGAAGGACTCGTCTGGGACGCTGGGACGCTGTACTGGACAGGAATTGGGAGCCTGCGGCTCGCAGTTGCGGTCTCGCAGTTCGGGCTCCCTCTACGAGCCCGTGGGAGCATTGCTGCGGTAGAGCCTGTGGGTAACCATTCAGCCGATTTCCGTGAGTTTGCTCCACCAACGGTCTTTCGGATCGGGGTGGCCGGAGAGCTCATCCAGCGAGAGGACCAGCGCTGGACATGGATGCTCTCGCTGGAGCATCCCAGTGACGACGTCGAGAGTTATGCCGTTGCCAGCGAGTACGTAGTGCGCTTCTCGGCCGCCTTCCCTGCCGAGCTCATGGTGCGTGCGGGGCTGCGAGCTCGAGCGGCAGAGTGGTGGGGAGCTGGGATTGGGTTTCGGTTACCAGTGCCTCCAGTCATGTGGCAGCTTGATTATGCTCTCGCCACGCGGGCCCCGCTTGGCTTGGTCTATCGGTTGGGGCTGAGTATCGAGCCTTTCCGCTTGCCATGACACGGTTGCTACGGTGGTGGCCCTTGGTGGTGATGGTGTCTGTTGGGAACTGGGGGTGTCTCGTAGACCCCCCTTCGTTGCCGACAGTGCCGCCCCTGGATACCGCCAGAATAGGAGACACAGTCTATGTCCCCTTGGACCCTGCGTGGATGGGCTTCCGTAACCCGTCAGATGTTCTGGTTGGACGCGAACCTTTCATCTACGTGGCCGATACGGACAACGATCGGGTGGTGATGTTGGACTTGGCAGGGCGTCTTGTGGGGGTCTCTCCGCCTATCCGACGACCTGTAGCGTTGGCACAGGATGGGCATTTTGACCTGCTCGTCTGCGGGGAGCTCGACACAGTCCTGCCGAGGGGTCGGGTGACAATTGGAGCGGTCTTTCGGATCAAGCTCCGCGAAGCGCGACACGACATCCAGCGAGCACGGGTCTTAGTGGCTTATGCAGAACCGGAGCGGCCACAGCGACGCTTCAGTGGCATCGCTGTCTTGCCAGACAACAGCTACCTCGTTGCCCGGACAGGCCCGTACAACAGCTCTCCCGTGGACCCAGACGAGGCCGTACTGCACATCGGGGCAGATGACCGGCTGCGTTCGCCGATCCCTGTACTTCGACCGGTGGGGATTGCCCTCAACGCTATCGAACAGCTCAGCGGATTAGCCGTCTCTGCTAACGGGCGGGAGTTAGTCTTCTGTCAGCGAGGCGAGGCGATGCAGTACCGCGTGCAGTGGCTGACGTACGTTACTGGCGAAGGGGCTGGATGGACGCAGAAGTTCGACCCTACGCGACAGACCCCCACAGTACTGCAGCCTGGGCGGTTCACTGCGCCTGAAGGGGTTGCCTTCGACGCTGCGGGATCGGTATACGTTGTGGATGTGGAGACCGATAGCCTCTACGTGCTCTCGCCGTCGGGGATGCTCGTTCGCGGGTATCGTGGGGAGGGGGTATTTCGACTTCGAGCTCCATCGGGAGTGGCAGTGTACAACAGGACCATCTACATTGCCGATGCGGCCAATGGACGCATTGTTCGGCTCCGGCTGTCAACGGACATGTGAAGGAAGTGCAATGACACTGCTTGTGCTCTTTGCAGGCTTTGTGATGGGCTGCCGTTCTTCGGCTGTGGATCTGCCTGTGGAAGGGGAGATTCTCGTCGGTCAAGGTGGAGGATTCACAGGACTCTACTCTGGTTACATTGTGCGCTCCGATGGATTGGTGCTCCGCTGGAGCCAAATGCCTGGACGGCCTGAAGGGATGGAGGAACTCGGTCGCGTCGCAGCTGATAGTCTCCAACCCTTCTTCCGGCGGCTGGTAGTGCTAGAGCGCCAAGGGGTACGGCTACAAGGAGCTGGCAATATGACCGCCTTCTTAGAGCTCCGTACCGCTAGCGGGCGCTATCGGCTCCAGTGGGGGATGGGTGAGGAGCTTCCCAAGGCCGTTGAGGATCTGTATTCAGAACTGCTGCAGTTTCTGCGGCGTCGGCTTCCCTGAAGGGCGTGTGGGTGCTATATGGCGGCGCTGGAATTGGGAGATGGGAAGCTACGGCAATCCCTTGAAATCAGGGATGCACGCGGGGACGGGGGCTGCTGGCGAGCTAAGGGCTTCGTATGTGCTGAACTGTGGAGGAGGAGCTGCAGGATTCTGCTACGGTGTGAGGCGTTGCTGAGAAGCACGGGAGGCCTGGCCCCTTCTGAGTGTAAAGGGGGTATCGGTGGGCGGAGGATTTGCTCAGTAGGGGTAGAGCAGCTCTGAGCGAGCAGGAAGGGACGGGGGAGGACGGTGTTCCAGAGAATAAGCTCCTGTTCACGGCAAGCGCGCTCCATGCTGAGAAACGAAGGTATCCTCTTCGAGCCTCGGAGAGTGACCCTCGTGGGCGAGGGTGTAGTTGATGCAGAGCTTGAAGCAGCTAGCAAGGGTAAGGGCAGCTGCACTGCCTATTTTTGCGGTGTCTGGTGAGACTGTAGTGTTGCGGTGGGATGCGCTCGCTCGTGTTCATTCCGATGTTTGTGGCTGCAGTCGGGATCTTCGCCTACAACGTATGGCAGCTACTCCGTTTCCTCTGGCTGGCACGCCCAGAGAAGCGGTGGGACAACATAGGCCAGCGGCTGTGGCAGACGCTAGTGGTAGGAATTGGACAGAAGCGAATTCTCAAAGACCGAGCGGCAGGTTGGCTCCATGCGGCAATCTTCTGGGGATTTCTTGTGCTCCTCTCTTCAGCGGTGGAGGCCGTTTTGGAAGGGTTCCATCCGCAGTGGTCGTTGAGCTTCTTGGGGCCCCTTTACTCGCTCAGCACCATAGCAGTGGACCTCTTCTGCGTGCTGGTACTGGCGGGCGTTGCATGGGCTGCCTGGCGCCGCTGGATACAACGTGTCCCACGCCTCCAAGGGGATCGGTCACAGCAGCTTGATGCCGCTCTAGTACTGGGGTTGATCACGGTTATCGTGGCGGCGCTCCTGCTACAGAACAGCACGCGGATTGCCTTAGGAATGGACCATGCCTGGGCCGTACGTCCAGTTGCTGCCCTGCTGGCACACCTCTTTCCGCCGGCCGAGCCTACACCTTTCCTCTTTGAAATTGGCTGGTGGTTCCACATCGGCTTCATTCTCATCTTCCTCAACTACCTGCCGTTCTCCAAGCACCTGCATGTGTTGACCTCCATTCCGGCGGTCTTCTTTGCCCGTACAAGGCCGGCTAGTGCCCTACAGCCGATGGATTTCACAAAGGAAGATGCCGAGACGTTTGGGGCGACCGATGTAGAGCACTTGTCCTGGAAGAGCATCCTCGACGGCTACTCCTGTACCTACTGTGGGCGCTGTACCAGTGTCTGTCCAGCCAACCAGACGGGGAAGGTGCTCGATCCTAGGGCGATCATTGTTGCAGTGCGGCAGCGGACGCTCGATCGAATGCCGTTGCTGCTGAAGCAGCGACAGGGGAAGCCATTGACGGCAGAGGAAGAGGCCGTACTTCAAAAGCGCTTCGTCGGGGACTACATCCCGGAGGAGGCATTGTGGCAGTGTACAACGTGCGGGGCTTGCATGGAGGCTTGCCCGATTATGATTGAGCATGTCCCCATCATCGTGGAGCTACGACGGGGCCTAGTCATGATGGAAGCCCGCTTCCCGACCGAGCTCCAACCGGCCTACGGAAACTTGGAGACAAATGCGACCCCTTGGGCCTTCTCCGCGGCTGACCGAGCGGCCTGGGCAGCAGATCTGCCAATTAAGACCCTTGCGGAAGACTCCACCGCATATGACGTGCTCTTCTGGGCTGGGTGTGCGGGTAGCTACGACCAGCGGGCTCAGCGAGTTGCTCGCGCTGTTGTTCGGTTGCTTCTGGCTGCTGGCGTGAGGGTCCGCATTCTGGGGGCAGAGGAGCAATGCACTGGGGATCCCGCTCGACGAACTGGGAATGAGTACGTAGCCGATATGCTCACTCGAGCCAATGTAGAGACGCTCAACCGCTACAGAGTCCGCACCATCGTAACGATTTGCCCCCATTGCTACAACACCCTGCGGAATGAGTACCCTCGCTACGGCGGAACGTACGAGGTATATCACCACACGCAGTACCTCCGACAGCTCTTAGAACAAGGGAGACTGCCGCAAGCAGACCGCGACACTGATGCCCTCCTGCGAACCGTGGTCTACCACGACTCCTGCTACCTTGGGCGATACAACAGCGAGTACGAAGCTCCGCGGTACCTCCTGCAGGTGCTGCAACCGGAAGGGCTCCGCGAACCAGAGCGAGCTCGTGACCGCGGCTTCTGCTGCGGTGCTGGCGGCGGGAGGATGTTCATGGAAGAGCGCGTGGGTAAGAAGGTGAATCTGGAGCGCACGGAGGAGCTGCTCCGCACCGGTGCTACAACGATCGCTGTCAATTGCCCTTTCTGCATGACGATGCTGTCGGACGGGGTCAAAGCCCTGGGCAAAGCAGACGAGGTGCGGGTCTATGACGTCGCAGAGTTACTAGCAGAGCGGCTTCTCCCATCCACAACGGTTGGTACCTCCCAGCTCTCCGAGCCTGAGCGGGCCTCAGAATCCTGAGTCCATCAGCAGCCAACGGCGTGGACAGGCTGTACTGCGATTAGGGCCAAGCGATGTTAGTCTACCTCATGCGCCATGCCCGCGCGGAAGTAGGGCAGGGGGTTGACGATCTTTCCCGACCGCTCTCTCCGGAAGGACGTGCGTATGTACGCCGTCTCTTGCCACGCCTTCGGGCTCTTGGGGTGCGTCCTGAGCAGATTGTGAGCAGTCCTTACCAGAGGGCTCTGCAGACGGCACGGCTAGTAGCGGATGGTTTGGGGTATTCGCAGGAGATTCTCAAAGACGAAGCGCTGTCGCCGATGGGCTCTACTGCTGGGGTCCAGGCGCTTCTCATTGCCTTTGCCGAATGCCAACAAGTCCTCTTCGTGGGACACGCACCAAGCATGCCGGCCTGGATTGGTGAGCTCTGTGGCAGCTCTGCGTTTCGGATTGCCTTCCCGGCTGGGGCTATCTGCTGTATAGAGCTCCCAGAGCCGCGCCGGTGGAGTGGCACGCTGCGGTGGCTCATTACCCACGTGGAGGCGGAGACCTAGGGTGGTGTTGCTCCAGAAGGCTGAGGCCTTCGTCTGGACTACTGCTGGGAGACAAGGTCTTGGGAGGCTTGCTGGAGGGCAGCCTCGGGGGAGCGGATACCGTAGAGTGCTTCTACGACAGCGTTCTCAAAGGCGGCTTCAATGTCCAGCCACCGAGGGTGGACGGGTGTCATTCGGGCGCGTTGGAGCTGTTCAGCAAAGACACGACGGTAGGGGATGCTGAGGAGTGCCGAATCCTGGAGGTAACGACGGTCGGCAGGGAATCCTGCTTCTATGACCTTTCGGCAGAATCGGACTGACTGGGCTCCGTCCGTCAGGAAGCGGACAAGTTCGAGTGCCAACGCTTTGCGTGGCGAGCGGGCGCTAATGGCGAGGTACTCACCGCCGGCGAATGATACCCCCACGCTCGTTGGAGCATTGCCCGGTAGAGGCGCCAGCGAATAGCTCCACGACGGTGGCTGCTGCCGCAGCTTCTCTGCCAACCAGGCTCCAGAGATCCAAAATCCCAGCTTGCCCTGGAAGAAGGCATCATCGAGCTGGCGCTGCGTCTCTATGAGCCCCACGCGGGCGAGCCGAGTGTAGAAGCGTACGGCAGCGATGACCGCTGGCTGAGTGAAGGTCACCGCCCCAGTCGTGTCCACAATGTCGCCTCCGAAGCTCCAGACCAGTGGCAGCACCTTCTTGTAGAGCCGATGGGGATCGGCTCCGTTGACGCCACAGCCATAGATTTCCGGCGGCCGATGGAGCTGTTGGGCTCGCTCCAGGAGCTCCTGCCATGTCTTGGGTGGGGTGCTAGGAAGGCCTGCATTCTCGAGGGCTGTGCGATTGAGGAAGAGGACCCGGGTGTCCACAATCCATGGGACGGCGTAGAGCTTGCCGTTCCAGAAACATGGAGGATGAGCGAATGGGACGAACCGCTCCAACTCTATGCTGTCCGGCGGCAGCTCCCAGAGGACACCAGCGCTGGAGAACTGTGCTACCCAGTCGGAACCTAGCTCCACAATGTCTGGGGGTTTACCAGCGTGGAATGCCGCCAAGAGCTTTGCCTTGCCCTCGTTCCACGTCAGCTCTGTCAGCTCCACGCGGCAGCGGTAGCGCTGCTCGAACTCTGCAATGAGTTCCTGCAAGGCAGCGCGATGCGAGGGTTCGCTCCAGAAGTGCCAGAAGCTAAGCTGGCGTTCTTCCAAGCTTCCTGGCGGGCTGCAGGTGCTTAGCAGCACAGGGAGGGCAACGAGGAGAGGTCCCCACCGGCTCATCGCCCGCCTCGGAAGAAGAGCACAAGGGTGACGGCAGCCTGGAGGATAAGCAGAACGTCGCGCACAACCCCTACGACGACCTCCAACGTGCTCAATGCCCCGCCTGGGACGATGACCGTATCGCCAGGATAGAGTAGCGGATTCTGGCTAGGGTCGCCCGTGCGCTGGTAAAGCTCCAAGTTGTACACAAGGACTCGCTCGACGATAGTAGTGTCAACGCGGACGTCACGGATGATCCGAACATCTGTTAGCCGAGCGTACTCCGTTGGTCCCCCGCCGAAAGAGATGAGCTGGACGAGGGTGGTGGAGCTCGGTACGATGTAGCGCCCTGGAACCCGGACATAGCCCCAGAGATTGACTGGGATCGTCAGGCCTGTACCGAAGCTGAGGTCGTAGTAGGCTGCGCCACCCAGGCCGGAGTATGGTAATGGGCGTTGCTGCGTGGGATCGCGCTGCGCACCGAAGGGATCACGCAGTTGCTGAGCAACGAGCACTGATGACGACAGTAGCAGGGTTATCAGGGGCTGGAGGATTCCTATTGCCCTCATTGGCGAACCCAGAATGTGCGCCATATAGAGCTGGAGCCGCGGTCCGGGCGTCCCGGCGTGATGCGGCTGATACGCCAGCGGTAGAGCTTCCCCGGCTGTAGGGGGAGAGCTCGACCGTCCTGGTTGTAGCGAATCTGCGGTCGGGAGTAGTCCTGTGGTGTTCCTGCGAACACCCATACTGGGCGGAGTAGGATGTCAGGGTTGAGGCTGTCGACCTCGAAAACTCGGAGCACAATGTAACCGACGTTCCCACTCCATCGAAAGACGGCCGAGTCAAGATGCACCTCGCCACTCGGTGCCAAGGCAATCGGCGGAGGTTCCAGCGTGAAGCGGACGACTTCGGAAGGAGGCCCCTCGCGGCGTTGCGGAGAGCGGTCTAAGGCATGGACGCGGTAGTAGTACGTGCGCCAATGGGCGACGGTGCGGTCTACGTACGCTGTGTCTTCGCTCGTGGTGCCGTACTCTATCGTGACCAGCTCCGTAAATCGGATGGGGCGGCCGAGGGAATCTGTCGTGTCGCTCCGGTAGATGCGGTAGCCGCCGACCTCCAAGGGACTAAGGGCGTACCATTCTAACCGAATGCCACCGACACCATCGGCAGCTGCTTCCGGCCAAGGACGAATCCCTGTCTCAAAGGCTGCTGTATCGGGACTACGGGGCACCCACTGCGGAGCGGGCAACATCGGTTCAGGGAGCGTAGTAGCATCGTTACACCCTATCAGCACGAGCCATCCGAGCACAATGCCGGCGAGGCTCATTGCAATCGCTTCAGCAGAGGCTCTAAACGGAGACATATGCCCAGGCGGTGGACATTCCCCAGTTGTGTGTCTGAGTCTGCCAGGAAGCCGTAGTCAGCTGTCAGAACGCCGGCGTCAACCCCGGCCCCAAGGGTCAGCACTGAGCGGTACGTGCCGGCCCGGAGGGCAAAACTACGGCGATAGAGGACTTCAATGCCGTAGTTGTTATGCCCTCCGTAGCGCTCGTCACGGCTATACCCCAGCGTCAGTTCTAGTTTCCATGCCTCCAAGGGCTGTGTCAATGCCACTCCCCAGGAGACGGAGGGAGGGATACGGTGCGGTCGCTGGGTGGTCCAAAGCAGCCGTGTTCCACCAAGGTCTCGCACATTGACCCCAAGCGAGAGGCGTGGCCAGCGCTCGTCAAAGGCAATGTCCTTGAGGTTGACGCGCAGCATAGCGCCAACGTCCACCCCGATGCCCGAGGCACGGTGTTCGGCAATCTGCTCGTGGAGGAGCTTAATGTTCAGTCCTACGGGGAACTCGACCGGCACTTGGAAGCGTAGCCAACCGAAGTCCACTGGTACCACGAGGAGTCGGGCGAGCACGATCCAGATGGCCTCATCCGCATTCGGGATGAAGTCCCCAGCACTCGCACGCCGTACAAGCTCCTCCCGCTCCTGGGGAGAGAGGACACGCGTCAGGTCGGGATACGCCCGTAAGTCAGGGGCGGTGAACCGGACCCAGTGGACCCCAACCCGTAGTCCGGAGATAGGCAGGAGCAGTCCAGTGTGGAAGAAGTGGGCCAGTGGTGATCCAATTGCCCCGTACTGCGAGCTGTACATCCCGGCTACGAGCACTGTTGGGGGTGTCAGTGCTGTGCCTGCTGGATTCCAGTAGAATCCCCAGGCATCGTCTGCAATAGCAGTGAAGGCTGTACCGAGGCCGAGGGCCCGGGCTCCCAAGGGGATTTCGAGGAAGGCGGCGGCATACCGCTCCTCTTCGGCCCATAGTTGGATGCTGGCCCCGAGGACTACGATACACTTAGCGAACCCGCGCCACACTGCCGCGTCGCTCCACAATGGTGTCACCCGACCGGACACGGAGTCGGTAGAAGTAGATCCCATTTGCTACAGGACGGCCTTCGTTGTCCATGCCGTCCCACCAGATTTCATGGTATCCTGGCATTGTCGGGATTCCGGTCCCGCCGCGTAAGAATCCGAAGGCCTCCGCGGGGGAAGTCGTTGGGAAGACCATCCGGCGGATGCAGCGTCCCGAAGCAGTGTATAGTCGGAGCTCTACCTCGTCGACGCTGCTTGTCCCCAGCAGCTCGTAGGCGATGAACATCTCCTCGCGGAAAGGATTCGGATAGGTCCCTAGCAACCGCAGGTCGAGCTGTGTGGAGACTTCCATCTGGATGCAGGTGCGTTCGCTGGGATTACCGTTGCAGTCTACGAGCGTGGCACACAAGATATGGGTCCCACTCTGGAGCTGAGGACGGTAGCTGATGCTGGTGGCAGTCGGTGTCTGGGCACTGTCTGAGATGCTGAGCTGCTGGACGGGTACGGGTTGTCCGTTCAGTGTCAAGCGGATGGTAGAGGTGTCGGTGGAGACCCCATTTTCATCTATGCCAACGATGCTGATTCGGGGATTCGCCGAGAGGACAGTCCGAGCCGGGAGAGCTCGTCCTTCCGCTGTTATCCGAACTTGGGGAGGACGCCGGTCTGAGCTTGTCGCAACGGCGAAGATGCCAGGAAGTACTACGGAAGCTTGCACAACGCCAGGACCAATCTGCTGGGTGGGGAGGCGTTCCCAGAGGTCTAAGCGGCTATGTTTGCGGTAGATGGCCGGTAGGCCATGGACGAGCGCGGTGTCCTGTGGCAGGTACCACAGCTGCAATGTTGCTACGACCGTGGTTGGAGAAGAGACCGTCACTGCCACAGCGGCAGAACTATCGGCAAGACGTACGAGATGGACGTTCGGCTGTACAGTCCGAGTGGAGGGGAGGGTCTCAATCCACAGGAGCGCGGTAGCCGCCGGAGCTTGAGCAGGGAGGACGGCAACAGTCGCTATCCCCTCAATCCCAACAGGGGAGTGCTGCAGGCCATTGTCGGTAGTACCAACGGACGGCAAGAGTGCAAAGCAGCCCAGTAGAAGACTATCTCCAGCCCGATTGTTGCTCGCTAACCGATCACCCCCGGTAGAGAGACTATCGCTAGCGACTTCGCAGAGGAGATAGGCCTTCTGTAGAGCTCTGGGTGGACGCAAGAGCCAGTCCGTGCTGCCGTTGCCGGGGATGTCCACACGCTGCTCAGCCAGTAGTTGCGGGGGACCGTTCGGCATGGAGCGCCACAGACGGACCAAGACGTTGCCTGCAGGGGTTTCCCGCCAGTTGTAGAGGTGGACCTGAAGATGTGCTCCCTGTGCTGTTGGGACACAGCGCAGCCATGGGGTGGCCGTGCGTAAGCTGTCTCCTGCTAAGGGCTGGACAACCGCTGGGTCCGCAATCCCTGGGACCGAGAAGATGGCCATAGGAGAGCTAATGCTCTGCCCTGTGCTCAGAAGGACCGTAAACACTGCCCTAATCTCTGCCCCAGCCCGTATGAGCGCTGCCGAGATGGGAGGCTCGGTCTGGTACACCTCGGCGCTAACGAGTTGACAGGGCATAGGTCCCAAAGAGCTTGTAGTACCGTCAGGGAAGGCAATGTTGACAGTGGCGGTCACACTCTGGATAGCAGTACGGCTGCGGATGGGAATGCGCAATGCCAGAGGCTGACCGGCTACTGGCGGTGAAGGTGAGGTCTGGATTTCCCCCAGAATAACAGCACCTGTGCTGACGTGTGCCCCTCCCATGACCGCACGTTGCCGGTTAGACTCTACTGCGTAGAGGCGAATGGAGAGGCGCGTGCCGATATAGTTAGCAGGGACTGTTACCGAGAAGCTAAGCCGTGGGCCATTGAGGGAGATAACCCGCTCGCCTCCGGGCAAGTCGTTGCCATACTCATCGGCAAGGAGAACTCGGGCGCTTCCTGAGGAAAACGGCAGAGAGGTGACCACTGTGAGCACCTCGCCAGCGGTAGCGGCTGTACGGCTCAGCCGAAGCTCAACTGTGTCCGTTGGGAGCCGCAAGAGCTGGGCTGGATCGCCGATAAGGGTTGCCTGCAGGAGCATAGAGAGCACGATCTCGTTCTGTAGCCCATAGGCACGGGCGGCATAGAGGGCTTTGCCAGCACGGAAAGCATCTCCAAGACGTTGGAGACGTCCTGTGGGGGCTGTGACAGCTTCCAGGAGCGCCAGCGACAGCAAGAAGCTATTCTCCAGCCAACCATAGCCGGAGTTCCCCCAAGCGGCGACGGCCCCACGTCCCGGTGTTACAACGAGGCTGCTCAGTAGACCGCGGCGTCCCGCTTGCTGCTCAAAGGCGCCAGTGAAGCACGTAAGACTGGAGACAATGGGGTAGCGACCACGGTTGGAGAAGAGCTCAACATCTTCATCCTGCAGTAGCCCGGCATCTTCCCAGATACCCCCACCACCGTGGCCGAGGAAGTTGACGACAGCAGCTCCATCGGCAAACAGTTGGAGGAGCTCGGCTGTATGTCCAGTGTACGGAGTGCCAGGCTGGACGTAGAGGCGGCGCTGCGACAGTCCCAAGGGGAGCCGCGTTGCCAAGAGTTCTGTCTGGTGAATGAAGCCGTTGATGCCAGCTACCAAGAGGGCACGGGGCTGGAAGTACGTCGTGGCGTATCCTTCCTCCATCTCCCACAGCTTTGCCACTACGGCTTCCAGATCAGCCAATGATTCTGCAGGAATACGCCCAACGGCCATTTCAGGGATCGGATCGTCCGTCAGGGCGCCTGTGGGAGTTTGGTAGGTGCCTTCCACGCAACCGTACGTGTAGTCCGTAGGGGTCATTCCCCAGCGGCGTGTCTGCCATAGTTGCGGTGGGATGGCTGTGGCATTTCCAACAAGCACAATATACCGCGGAGGGACTCGCCACCGCAACCATGCAAATCGCAGGAAGCGGTGAATGGCATCCCGTGAGGCGATACCGTCATTGAACTCGTCGTAGATGTCGTCAACGTCCACAACCATCGTGCGCAGCCCCTGCTGCTGCCGCAAGCGGAGGAGTCGCTGAATGGGATGGTCTGGTGAATTCGCCTGTGGCTGACGGCGATCCCAGAGGCCTTTGTGCGTGATGATCATGTAATCAGCGGCGTTGTCAGGATGGGATAGGCTGGAGGGAAGGTCACGGACAATTCGCGCAGGACCGGCAACGCTGTCTACGGCGATAGCATAGAAGAGCTCTTCCGGTGAGGCAACGTAAGTCTGGAAGCGGATGGTGTATCGCACGGCCCCCCAAGGCAGTCGGACCCGTTCGAGACTGTAGTTGAGGATGCGCGAGATGCCGGCGCGGAAGAGCAGGACATTTGGTGTTTGAAAGCCCTCGAGGGCGAAGGTGTAAACCCCTGGAGGGGAGCCGGGAGGAGTACAGAACCAGAGCTCATCGTTCGTCGCAACGTAGAGCCGTGGATACTCGATCCGCACCCAGTTGACGTAGAAGCTGGGAATTCGGTCGCTGGCTTGGGGACAGTCAAAGATGTTGGCAACCGTAATGGTGCTGCTGTCGGCTTCAGCGAGAACAGAAGCTGGGATGGGAGCAATCTGGTGTTGAGGGGACTGAACAGTGAACGGACGGGCTCCCGACCAAGAAGCTCGGAGAATTCGCCGACGGTTGAGGTAGATCTCCGCAGTATGCTCAGGAATAGGGCACGGCAAGGGACGTGCTATGGCACCACATAGCATCACCTCTACCCGTACAGAGTCCTCTGCCAGGAGCGCCGGTGCGGGTAAGGGGACGGGAAGGGTCACACTAGTGTTCGCCGGTACTCGGGCCCAAAAGAGTTGGTCCCCTTGGAAGCTGGGGAGCAGGAGATCACGGTCTTGTGCCTCTACGGCTCCGAAGCGTTCCTCGACTCGGTTGTGCTCTACGATGACAGTACTCCGGAAACTCTTCCCGCGTAGGTCTATAGCTCGTCGCGGGTCAGGGATGCGGATATCGCCGGACTCCTCAACCATCCGCTTCCCATTTCCCCCTCCCCAAGTGAGGGCATAGACATTCTCTTCCGTTTCGGGGTCAAGGTACATATCGCGGTCACGGTTACGGAAGTTCAGCCGATTGGGCTCACCAAAGAAGGCAATGTAGTCGGGGTCTGGGGGATAGTCATCGAGGTAGCCATTGTTGTTACGATCGTAAACGTACAGCGGAATTTCACGTCCACGGTTCCAGAGGCGGAGCGTCGCTACAGGGATAGCTGCGAGCGGTAGCCCAGCATCGAGCAGTTGTCGAGCTGTGACTCGAACGAGTCCCTGGCGGCGAACGATGAGCTTGTATTGAAAGCCGTCGGGAGCTGTAGGGAGTTGCTGTTCTGAGGTGGAAAGGGGTACGTCTGCTAGGGGAGATGCTAATCGGGAGGGATTGAAATCCAGCAGAACTAGGGACTCACGAACTGTCGAAGGCTGGGGAAGGCGCAAGTGGAGCCGGAGCTGACGTGCGACACGGAGCCGAGTGCCATGCTCTACTGGGTGATACGGCAAGAGGCGCAGCGCTACAACGGGTCGGTCCCCTGAGGAGCCGATGGGCGCAAGCTGCGCTACAAGCGGCTCTCCAGGAGAGCATTCTTGGCACGTACGTCGCTGGAGTGGTGCTGGCAGCGGTAGTTCCTCCCACTGCACGATGTCGCTCCGGAGTGTAGTCTGGAGAGGTAGCTCCATAGGGATGGCAAATCCGTAGAGGGACCAGTCAGGGAGTGGAAAAGCCCAACGGGAGTTCGGAGCTGCTTGCCGTACACCTTCAGGTGCTTGGAGCAGGAGTGGGATTGGAACAGAGATCGTCAACAGAGCCTCCTGCGGGGTGCGCCATTCCCAGTGAAGCCGTAACTCTTCAGCAATTGCCTGTAGGGACAGTGCTGCAGCAAGTATTCCGCAGGAGAGCCCGCATTTTGTCATGGGAGTGAGAGGGCTGCCCTTGCCAAAGTCACAATATTACGGGAATGCGCCGGACCGGGGTACTACAGACGAGCACAGCTTTGGCGGAACTCAGTGTAGAGCCAAAGGAGCTCATTGGCGATCATAGCGGTGGCTCCCCACAGGGGGACCGGAGGGCGGATCTCCCAATACGGGGCATGGATGATGCGGTGGTTCCGAACCCATTCCGCGCGGCGGAGCGGGAGCTGGCGGAGGAACTCTAAAGACAGCAGGAAGACTTCGGCGACTTCCCCGTTAGGGCGGAAATTCGGGTGACCTTGGAGGACAGCGACAACGGGCACGACAGCAGCATGGGAGGCAGGGACATAGACAGGGGTTGCCGTTCCTAGGACAGCGACCTGCTCTGGTGGGATGCCTAGTTCCTCGGCGGCCTCCCGTAGCGCGGCATCCGTTGGAGACTCCGCCGGATGCACCATCCCACCAGGGAAGCTCCACTCACCTTGGTGGCGTGACAGTTGGTGGCTTCGTAACGTCAGCACACACGTAGGTTCAGAAGCTGCTGCCAAAAAAGCCACAAGAACAGCAGCCAGTCTACTGTCCTTTGGGGGGATGAGCAGGCGCTCCTGGCCTTCTACAATGGGCATGACGACTCGGTGGGCGGCTTGTCCAGGTAAGGGCTCCGAGAGCCGGCGTTGGAGGAACTCTATCCATCCTGCCATCTCAGCGAGAGGCCGTGGGATAGCCTTACTGCAAAAGGTAGACGCTATGGGTGGAGCGTAATTTTGCGCGCTGCTATACCTCTGTGGCTGAGCGCGTGTCAGATGTGGATGTGGTGGCTACTGTTATTGGCAGTGCTCGTCCCAAGCCAGAGCTGGGGGTTCTGGTGTGGGATTGGGCTGAGCCTGGAAGTGGTGGACTTCGGTACTGTGCCGATAGGGCAGTTGCGGGAAGAACGGCTCTGGATCGAGCATACAGGGCGTGAGCCCGTTGAGGTGCTGTCGGTGCAGCTCCTGCAGCCACCGTGGGCTTCCTTCGGTGTGGAGTTCTCGGCCCCGCAGACATTAGCTCCAGGCAGTCGTACCCCTGTGCGGGTCTTCGTACGGCCTCTCCACAATATCCACCAAGAGGCACTCGTGCTCTTCCGCCTGCGCTGCTCTGCTGCGGAATGGACGCAGACGTGCCATCTGCGCGCTTTTGGAGTGGATTCCGATACGGTCTACGCCTCTACCAACGGATTGTGGGGCGAACCACTTCGACAGCGACTTCGGGAGATGCTCCAATCTCAGCTCGTTCTGCCATACGATAGTGCCCGGCGGGCTATCTTCTTTACTATTGACAACCGCAGTGGGACAGTGGAGTGTGTGTATACAGGGCGAACCATTCGCGTCCCACCGCTTCCGCAGCCTACGGTGTTCAACGTAGAGCATACCTGGCCGCGGAGTCGTGGGGCGGATACCCTCCCGCCTGTGAGCGATCTCCATCACCTCTTCCCAACATTAGCTGAGGCAAACGAGCGGCGCAGCAACCTACCCTTTGGGATTGTCCGAAGGGTCCTCTGGCAGCTTGGGGGTTCCCGATATGGGTTTGATTCCGCAGGAGCTGAGGTCTTTGAGCCGCGGGATGCTCATAAGGGTGATGCCGCGCGGGCATTGTTTGCAATTGCCGTCCGCTATGGCAACATGACCGGCATGCTGACTGCGGCTTATGAAGCACTCCTGCGCCAGTGGCATAATCAGGACACGGTGGATGCATGGGAGCGGGAGCGTACACGGCGCATTGCTGCTATCCAAGGGCGGGCCAATCCGTTCGTGGAGCGTCCTCAGCTTGTCGGACGGCTCTACCGAATCGGCGGAGGAGCGGATTTTCCACCTGTTCCCCAGCCAGTTCTCTCGGACACGCTCGTAGAGTATCGACAAGAGGCTCTGCAATGGAGTTACCGAGTGGCCATCCTCAACCGTGGCTGGGCACCAGCACAGCTTCGGGCTGTTGACTTCCTGGGAATCCCTGAGGGGGTCGTGATAGAGCAGGTTGTGGTTGATAGCATTGTGGAGCCTCTCCGCGTTGGATGGCTACAGTTCTCGCTGAGAGCCGAACGCCGGACTGTAGGTGAGTTCCGAGTGCGGCTCCGGTTCGCTGCGGGGGTCCGTCCGCTGGAACTACGCGTTCTCTGGAGTGAGCCGAGTAGCGTACCAATGTCTCCTGCTGCGACTGTGCTGGTGGGCGACGAGCTGTTGCTGCGATGTACACTACAGCAGGTAGGAACAGCATCGGGACGGTTACTCCTCTACACGCTGCAAGGGCGAGCCGTAGATCTCTCCAGCTTTCTCACTACGCTTCCTGACGGGGTACTGCAGGCTCGGCTGCCCCGCAGCGTTGTGCCTCGGGGGGTTGCACTCGTGTGCTTTGTGGTGGGTCAGCATCGGGAGTGCAGATGGGTGCTGAATCCGGCGCCGTAGGTACCCTCTACGTCGTGGGCACACCTATTGGGGACATAGACGACATTACCCTGAGGGCGCTTCGAGTGCTGAAGAGCTGCTCTGTGGTCTTCTGCGAGGAGTTCAAAGTGGGGGCCCGCTTACTGCGGGCACATCGAATAGACAGGCCTCTGGAGACCCTCAATGAGCACAATGAGCCAGAGGCAACAGAGCGAGTCCTCTCGTACCTACGGGCTGGCAAGGATGTTGCGTTGATTTCAGACGCTGGGATGCCAGCAATTGCTGACCCTGGGCTGTTTCTCATTCGGAGGGTGCTCCAGGAAGGACTGCCGTTGGTCGTTGTCCCAGGCCCTTCGAGCATTACCACAGCGCTGGTACGGAGCGGCTTCTCCACGGACCAATTCCTCTTCGGTGGGATGCTGAGCCGTAAACCAGAAGAGCGACGCCGCCAGCTACAGGCCTTAGCGGAAGAGCCTCGGACAGTCGTTCTCCTAGAGACTCCCTACCGCCTTCGGCAACTGCTGGCTGATGCTGCTGCCATCATGCCCAATCGTCATGCTTACGTCGGCTGCAATCTGACGATGCCCTACGAGACCCACCACTACGGCACTTTCGCCGAACTCTTCGAACGCTTTCGCACGCTCCGCTTCCGAGGAGAGTTCGTGCTCTGCTTTGAAGGGTGCTCTGTGCTAAAGGAGCCGAGACACCGACTGTAGCTTCCAGCGCGATCTCGGATGAAGAGGAAGCAGAGACACTAAGCTAGGCAGCTCGGTATTTTTGCAACGTCCCCTTAGAGCTGTGCTCATCGCTGTTTGAATGGAGCGCGTCCTCATCACGGCAGCCTTGCCGTACGCTAACGGCTACATCCACTTAGGTCACTGTGCTGGAGCCTATCTCCCCGCGGACCTCTATGCCCGATATTCCCGCCTCCGAGGCCGTGAGGTCCTCTTCATCTGCGGCTCAGATGAACATGGGGCACCTATCACGATTGCTGCAGAACAGCAGAACGTCTCGCCGCAGCAGCTCGTGGACCACTACCACCGAGAGAATGCCCTCGCTTTTGAGCGGCTGGGGATGAGCTTTGACTACTATGGGCGTACGACGGATCCCTTGCACGTGGAGTTCGCTCAGCAGTTCTTCCTTGCCCTGTTGCGAAAGGGGTACCTGGAACCCCGCGAAGAGGAGCAGTTCTACGATCCCGAGGCCGGCCTCTTCCTGCCGGACCGATACGTGGAAGGGACGTGCCCATACTGCGGCTACGAAGCTGCTCGGGGTGACCAGTGCGACCAGTGTGGGGCCTACTACAACCAGCTGGAACTCCGTAATCCACGGAGTCGGATCACGGGCAAACCTCCTGTCGTGCGCCGAACCCGGCACTGGTACTTCTTACTGAGCCGCTTCCAGAATGCCCTGGAAGAGTACATAGAGCGGCACCAGCACGATTGGAAAGAGAACGTCCTCCAGCAGACCCGAAGCTGGCTCCGTCGTGGTCTGTCTGACCGACCGATCACACGGGACCTGGAGTGGGGGGTCCCGGTCCCGCTACCGGAAGCACAAGGCAAGGTGCTGTACGTGTGGTTTGAGGCCCTCCTGGGCTACATCTCCATAACTCACCGGTGGGCTCAGGAACGGGGCCAGCCCGAGTTATGGCGCCTTTGGTGGACAGACCTCGGAACGCGCTATGTGGCCTTCATCGGCAAAGACAACATCGTCTTCCACACCCTCATGTTTCCCGCCATGCTCATGGCGCATGGCGGCTACATCCTTCCGGATAACGTGCCGGCAAACGAGTTCCTGAACTTGGAAGGGGCAAAGTTCTCGAAGTCGCGCAACTGGAGTGTAGACGTTCGGGATTTCCTCAGGGACTTCCCCGAGGAGCACTCCGTAGATGCGCTCCGGTATGCCTTGGCAATGAACCTCCCGGAGACGCGGGATTCGGAGTTCACTTGGAGCGACTTCGCTTCCCGGACGAACAACGAGCTTGTGGCTGCATTCGGCAACTTTGTCCATCGAACCCTTCAGTTCGTTCATCGGTATTGGGGAGGACAGGTTCCAGAACTGGTGTCGGATGAAAAGGAGGAGCTCCTGGCAGAGTGGCGCTCCTTAGCTGACGCAGCGTGGCGAGGACAGCTGCTGGAATTCAGTGACCGATGGCGTAGAGAGGAACGCTTCCTGCTCCAGGAGCTCTGCGGTAGGGTAGTACAGGCAGCTCAGCACTATGACTACTTTCGCTTCCGGGATGCTGTGGCTGAAGCCATGGGGCTAGCGCGAGCAGCAAACAAATTTTTCAACGATATGGCTCCATGGCGGACGATTGTGGAAGAACCAGCCACATGTGCCCGAACGCTTTTCTTCTGTATCCAGCTCGTGCGGAGCCTGGCGATTCTCTTCGCCCCTGTAGTTCCTTTCGCCGCTCGGCGCTTATGGCATTTACTACAGTTGCCCGCTCGTATCGGTGACGTGTCGGAATCGGAAAGCAGGGCTGATCTCTGGTTGAGTGCGGTCTATCCAGAAGTCCCCCAAGGGCACCTCTTAGCGGAGCCTCGGCTCCTGTTTGCCAAGTTCCCCGAGCAGCGGATTGCCCTTCAACGACAGAAGCTGGGTAGCCCACCAAGTTCGGGTCAGGAGATGCCGCTACAGACACAGGATTCTTACGCAACCTTGGAGACACTCCAACGGTTGGGACTCCGCATCGGGAAAGTTGTCGCTGCGGAGAGGATCGCGGGTACAGACCGGCTCCTGCTCCTGCGGGTAGACATCGGTGGAGAGGAGCGCCGTATCGTCGCGGGCATTGCCCAGCAGTACAGCCCAGAGCAGCTCCTCGGACGGGCCATCGTAGTGGCGACGAATCTCAAGCCAGCCGTCATTCGCGGGATAGAGTCACAGGGCATACTGTTGGCTGCTACAGCGTCCGACGGGACCCCAGTGTTGCTTGTTCCTGAACGGGATGTACCTAGCGGGGCGGAAGTGCGATGAGCCAACAGACATTGCCAGGATTCCATCGCCAGCGGCAGCGGCTACGGTATCTCTTGCTGATAGCTCTCATTCTTGGGAGCAACGTACTGCTGGTAGCCTACGTCCACAACGTCGTTGCCATTGAAGAACGCATCCGGCAAATCCAGCGCCTCCAGCGTGTCTGCGACTCGCTGGAGTCAGTGGCATTGTTCTACCACCAGCAGCTCATCCGGATGGAGATGCCAGAGCGTGTAGTCCCTGCTGCTGAGCGTTATGGTTTCCAACTTCCCACAGTGCCCCCGCGGTATCTCCCCTCTACGAGAGAACAGCTAGGTCCTTAGGCAGATGTTACCTCAGATGCAGCGACGCTTCGTTGAGCAGCACTACACGCCGGAGCGGTACGCTCAGTTTCGGAAGAGGCTGGAGGAGGCTGTGGGTTCTCGAATTGAGTTCCGAGTCTGCGAGGCTCCGATCTTTGTTTCTCGTGACTTTCAATACCAGCTAGAGCAAGCTGCTCGGGAGATAACAGTTCAGTGCACCGCAGAGGCGTATCGCCGGCTGTCTGAAGAGGCCATTCCGCCGGAGTATCGAGTTCCGAACGAGCCCGAACGGCCGCTCTTCGCCGTTGTGGACTTCGCTGTTGTACAAGAAGGCGAGGAGAGATTGGGGCTACGAGTGGTGGAGATCCAGGGCTTCCCGTCTCTCTTCGGCTACCAGTACTTCTATGCTCGCCTTGCTCGCGAGGTGTACCGGTTGGGGGAGCACTGGGGCTACACCCTCAGCAACCTCTCCGATGAGGCGTATTGGGACATCCTTCGCCGGGCCATCCTTGGCGATCACGCCCCGGAGGAGGTGGTACTGGTTGACTATCGTCCGGAAGAGCAGAAGACCCGTCCCGATTTCACGGCGCTGCAGTGCCAGTTGGGCATAGAGGCTGTGGATATCTGTAGCCTTCGCAAGCGCGGCCGTTACCTTTACCGCCGGCGCAACGGGCAGTGGGTACCGGTTCGGCGTATCTTCAACCGGGTAGTGGTCGACGAGCTCCAGGAGTACGGCGTTCAGCTTCCTTTCCGATGGACCGACGATCTAGCAGTGGAATGGGCAGGGCATCCGAACTGGTATTTCCGCATGAGCAAGTTCACGCTACCTTACCTCCGCCATCCCTTAGTGCCGTACTCTTTGCGCTTGTCGGACGGTATTCCCGAAGACGTGGAAAACTACGTGCTTAAGCCGCTATTCTCTTTTGCTGGCAAGGGTGTTGTCCTGAATCCCACGCTGGACCATGTCCGATCCCTCTCGGAGGAGGCGCGGAGGCTGTATCTCCTCCAGGAACGGATTGCCTACGCTCCATGCATCTACACTCCAGTGGGCATGAACACTGTGGAGCTACGGGTTATGCTGGTGTGGCTCCCTGAGTGGGAACAACCGCTGCCCGTTATGTCCCTGGCACGCACAGGTCGAGCAGCAATGATGGGAGTCCGATACAACGATATGCCATGGGCAGGGTCGTCGGGATGCCTATTTGGGACAGAGGAAGCTGCACGGACGTAGTAAATTTGTGCCTCACAGTCGGCTTGTTCCCTTAGGTACAACGAGCTGCGATGGCAGGCCATAGCAAATGGGCGAACATTCGCCATCGGAAAGCTGTTGTAGATGCCCGTCGAGGGAAGCTGTTCACCCGGCTGGCTCGAGAGATTACAATTGCAGCACGCCTCGGTGGAGGTGATCCGGAAGCAAACCCACGGCTGCGGCTAGCGATAGAGAATGCCCGAGCGGCCAATATGCCAATGGAAAATATCCGGCGAGCTATCCTGCGTGGGACAGGGGAGCTACAGGGAGAACACTTAGAAGAGGTCCTCTACGAAGGGTATGGTCCCTTCGGTGTGGCACTGCTGATAGAGGTTGCAACAGATAATCGCAATCGGACAGTCTCGCAGCTTCGCTCGACGCTCTCACGGCTTGGGGGAAGCCTGGGAGAGTCAGGCTCCGTGCTCTGGAATTTTGAGCGCCGCGGAGTCCTGTATGTAGAGACTGGTGGCTTATCTGAAGAGGAGCTGCTGGGGTGTGCTCTGGAGGCTGGTGCTGATGACGTCGTCAGAGGTGATGGGAACTACATCGTCTACTGTCCTCCTTCGGAGCTTGCCCACTGCCAGCGGTTCTTCCAAGAGCGCAACCTGGTCGTTAAGGAGGCAAAGCTTGAGTGGCTACCCAAAACCACCGTCCGCATAGAGACGCGTGAGCAGGCGGAGCGTTTGCTGAAGTTTTTGGAAACAATTGAGGATTTGGACGACGTGCAGAACGTCTACTCCAACTTCGAGATGGACGACGCTCTCCTGGAAGAGCTGCAACATGCGTAGGCCGTTGCGGATCATTGGAATTGACCCAGGCAGCATCCGATGTGGCTATGGCGTTATCGGTTGGCAAGATGGACGGATATGGATAGTGGAGCAGGGCGTTATAGCAACGGAGCAAGCAGAAGGACTTTCAGCAAAGTTGAGCCTTATTTTCGAACAACTTCAATCAATTCTCCACAAAACGAAGCCAGATGAGGCGGCTGTAGAAAGTAGCTTTTATGCTCGGAATGCTCAAGCGCTAGTGAAATTGGCTCAAGCTCGCGGCGTTGTACTTCTGAGCCTGGGGTTAGCACGAATCCCAGTCATCGAGTATACTCCTAGCGAAGTCAAGCAGGCAATTACTGGACGTGGGAATGCAGCAAAGGGGCAGGTGCACTACATGGTGTACCGTCTGCTTAGTGACGAAGACACAGGGCAGAAAGTGGAGCAATCACGCTTCTATGATGTCTCCGACGCCTTGGCAGTAGCACTTTGCCATGTCTTTCGCCGCTACCGAGTCGACTCACAACGGCCCCGAACATGGCGGGAGTTCATCGAGCAGTTCCCCGATCGGGTCCTTACCCCACTTGAGGTGGGAGCGGGTCGTAGGTCGTGATCGTGAGAGGCTCGGCGAGTGCAAATCCTTTTGGGGTTACCTGCAGGCGGCCAGCTTGAACGAAGGCGTCGTGCTCAAAGCAGAGGATCCAGCCCTCTTCGTAGGCTCTAGGTAGTATGCGCTTTTTCTCTTCCAGCGTTGTCAGGGGGAAGTTGTCGTATGCCATGATGTAGGGGTAGGGAATATGGGCTGCTGTCGGGCAGAGGTCTGCGCAGTAGAGGAGATGCCGCCCTTCATCGCTGACAAGCACGAGCTGCATCGCGCGGGTGTGACCATGGGTGAGGAGGAGATAGATGCCGGGGAAGAGCTCTCCTTCGCCCTCGAGAAGTTCTAGCAGTCCAAGGGATGCCAGTGGTTCAAAGTCTTCTGGGATGAAGGAGGCACGATCCTTTTCTGTAGGGTGCCGTGCCGCAAGCAAGTGATCGCGTTGGACATAGTAGCGAGCTTTAGGGAAGGTTGGAAGTAATTCGCCAGTTGGAGAGTAGTAGGTGCTGCCACCAGCGTGGTCGAAGTGGAGATGGGTGAGAATCACGGCGGTAATATCTTCTGGCGAGAGCCCAAGGTAAGAGAGTGAGCGTTCTAGGGAGTACTGGGAAGAGTCAATCGCATAGATCTGCCGCTGTTTCTCGGACATCTTGGAGCCGTTACCGGTATCAACGAGTACAGCATGACTGTCCCACCGAATCAGCAATGCCCTAGCTGCCATTGGGATGCGGTTCATCGGATCGGCAGGGTGGTAGGCCTTTTCCCACAGAGGTTTGGGAACAACCCCGAACATCGCTCCACCGTCCAGGCCGAAACGGCCGGTTTCTACGACGTCTATCTGGAAGCGCCCAATCTGTAGCATGGCTCCGTGGGCCTTGCTCAGTCGTCGAAGACAAACGTGGGTTCGGGATAGTAGCGTAAGCGGTGGGTGCGCAGACGGTTGTGCCACCAGCGCTGGAAAAGCTGGTTTTTTGCCTCTGCTGGTCCTGACTGGAGTAGCATCAACGGGATATTTGCACGGAGGAGGCGACCAGCAATCGTGTGGCGTGTCACCCCGGCTGGGAGTAGCTCTCCCCGGAGGGCTAAGGCACGGATCTCTTCTGGGGTAAAAGGAGCAAATGCAACGTAGATGCCGTCTTGATAGATTCCATGCTGTACGAGCTCCTGGATTTCTTCCCACGCCACGCGCTGGAAGGGGTAAGGATGGGAGTAGCCCCGTACCAGGGCTTGCAGTGCTGAGCAGAGCGAGGGGCAAAGAGACGCCGGAGGAAGCACAAGTGCTTCACCGTTTTGGTCAAACGCACACGCGACGGCTGTGTGGTCTGCAAGGAGTTCTTGTGCTTGTGGCCATTGGGAAAGCAGCGTCGTAAACCCTGCTTGAGTAGCTACTCGTTGGAAGAGCGGCAATGTCCAGCCTGGCAGGAAGTGACACCACGTTCGGACCTGGACCTGAGGTCCAGGGTAGTCAACCAGTTGGACAGGAACTGCAGGAATCCCCAGCTGTCGCAGCGCTGTGATCCGTGTTGCTCCGTCAAGCACGATGAAGGTCCCTTCCTCTAAGGGTGCAGCAATTGGGGGATTGCGAAGAATGCCGCTCTGCTGGAGTTGGGATTGGAGTTGAGCAACTCGTCCAGGCTCAGTCTCCTCGTGGAGGACGAGCTGCTGTATGGCTACGATCTGCAGCCGGATAGAGTCCGGAGTCATTGTTTGAGAAGGGATGGTGCCCAGTTACAGAGGCTCGGGCACTGTTGGGAGCTCTGCAATAGCACGCTCGATGAGCTCCTTCGAGTATTCGTAGTCCTCCAGCTCCCCGGTAAGGAAGCGCTGGTAGCCAGCTAAATCAAAGTGGCCATGGCCGCAGAGGTTGAAGAGGATCACCCTTTTCACCCCTTCTTCTCGGCAGCGGAGCGCTTCATCAATCACAACTCTTATCGCATGGCTTGCTTCTGGTGCTGGCACAATTCCCTCGGCTTGGGCAAAGAGGACACCTGCTTCAAATGCCTTTCGCTGAGGGACAGCAACGGCTTCGATGAGCCCTTTGTGGTAGAGGTACGAGACGATGGGTGCCATTCCATGGTAGCGTAGACCGCCTGCATGAATAGGAGGTGGCACGTATGAGGAGCCGAGCGTATGCATCTTGAGTAGCGGTACGATGCGAGCCGTATCGCCGAAGTCGTAAGTGTAGATGCCTTTGGTGAGTGATGGAGCAGCGGTCGGCTCAACGGCGATGATGCGTGTCGAGCGTCCATCGAGGAGCTTCTCTCGCACAAAGGGGAGGGCTAATCCGCTGAAGTTGGAACCACCTCCAACGCATCCGACGACGATGTCGGGATATGCTCCGACGAGCTCCATCTGGCGCAGTGCCTCCTCACCGATAATGGTTTGGTGGAGCAGTACGTGGTTGAGTACCGAGCCAAGGGAATAATGGGTGTCCTCACGTTGGAGGGCATCTTCTACAGCCTCACTGATGGCAATCCCAAGGGAGCCGGGATGGTTCGGGTCTTCTTCAAGATAGCGCCGGCCTACACTCGTATCTGCAGATGGTGAGGGAACGACTGTGGCTCGATAGAGCTCCATGAGCACGCGGCGGTAGGGCTTCTGGTGATAGGAGACGCTAACCATGTAGACCTTGCACTCTAGTCCGAAGTAGTGGCATGCAAAGGCTAGGGCGCTACCCCATTGTCCTGCACCCGTTTCTGTCGTTAGGCGCCGGATCCCTGCCTGTTTGTTGTAGAAGGCTTGGGCAATTGCAGTATTGGGCTTGTGCGAGCCTGTCGGAGAGACCCCTTCGAACTTGTAGTAAATCTCCGCGGGTGTGGACAGGAGCTTCTCTAGTCTGCGGGCGCGATAGAGCGGTGTAGGACGCCAGAGGCGATAGGCTTCTAATACAGGTTCCGGGATGTCCACGAAGCGGGTTGCATATGGGCCTGCTGCAGCTTCCTGGAGAATGAGGTCTTCTGGGAAGAGTGGAGCCATATCTTCGGGCCGTAGAGGCTGTAGGGTCACAGGATGGAGTGGCGGAGGGAGGGGGTCCGGGAGATCCACCAGGATGTTGTACCATGCTCGTGGTAATTGGCTCTCATCCAGGATAAACTTCGTTCGCATCACGACCCTCGTAGAGTTGGACTGCCTGTCGTTTTTGGTGCTGCACAAAGATACAACCCACCGGAAGTACACAGCTCTCAACCTGCGGTTAGTGTAGTAGTTGGCATGCGTCCGATGGGTCCTTCGTAACTTTGCAAGCCCTGGAAGGTTTCTTGACTACACAGCGGGCTTTCATGGGCGTCATTTCACGAATGCGAGAGGTCTCGCCGTACCTCCTGGCGTTGTTTGCCGTCGTATTCATTGCATTCATGGTGGCGACGGACGCCGATCTGCAAAATGTCCTCCATCTTCGCGGAAACCTGGCGACGGCGGCTGTTGGTGAAGTCAACGGAGAGGACATCCGGTATGCAGACTTCAACGAACGCGTCCAGCAGCAGATAGAGCAGCAGCGCCGAGCTGCAGGGGACGAAGTTGCCATTGACGAGGCTGGAATCCGGCAGAGCATCTGGGACATTGTCGTAGAGGAGATCCTACTGCGCCAGGAAGCGGCCAAGGTTGGCTTTCCTGTGACTCGGGGAGAGTTGTGGGACATCTTGCTGGATAACCCGCCGGAGTACATACGGCAGCCGTTTACGGATTCCGCGGGTACTTTCCATCGTGACCGGTACATAGAGCTGGTTACTCAGCCAGAGCGGTTGGCTGAGTACATTGATCCGAATAGCGGTGTTGATCCGCTGGAGGCGGTGGAGCGATGGAAGAGGGATCTGCTCCGGATTGAGGACTTCATCCGCCATAGCCGTACACGGGAGCACATGCGCTCCCTTGTCAATCTCGTTGGCAGCATAGTCTCTCCGAGCTATGCAAGACGCCAATATGTCGTAGAGAACAGCTCTGCCGATGTTACCTATGTTGCATACCCGATCGATCGCATTCCGGACAAGGAGATTTCGATAACCGATGCCGACATCGAAGCCTACTATCGCCAGCACCAAGAGGCTTTCCGGCAGAAGAAGCCAGCTCGTAAGCTCAAGTACGTTATCTTCCCACTGGAGCCGACAGCCCAAGACACGGCAAATTTGCGGCGCCGTTTGGAACGGGTCCGGTCAGAACTGGAACGGGCTCCAGCAGCCCAGCGGGACTCGGTCTTCTCCTTGCTGATGGCTGAGCACCAAGGCCGAAGCTACGGTCTCAGCTCCCTTGCAGCCATAGACCTCCAGAAGGCTTCCCACTTGGCAACGCAGCCCGTTGGGGCAGTGATTGGTCCCGTGGAACTCATGGGTAAGTTCTACTTCTTCCGGGTTGATCGGAGGGAGCCGGGGGATACTGTGGTTGTCCATGCAAGCCATATCCTCATCAATTTTGGGACGAACAAGGATAGTGCTCGCGCTGAGGCTCAGAAGATTCTACAGCGGGCTAAGGCAGGGGAGGACTTCGCGCAGTTGGCGCGACTGTACTCTCAAGACCGGGGGACGGCCGAGAGAGGAGGCGACCTAGGATGGTTCCCGCGGGGACGGATGGTCAAGCCTTTCGAAGATGCTGCTTTCGCTGCCCAGCCTGGTAGCATTGTGGGGCCCGTTGAAAGTCCGTTTGGGTTCCACATCATCGCAGTCCATGCAAAGTCTTCAGATC
This sequence comes from Candidatus Kapaibacterium sp., assembly GCA_025059875.1. Taxonomy (NCBI): domain Bacteria; kingdom Pseudomonadati; phylum Bacteroidota; class Eximiradiia; order Eximiradiales; family Kapaibacteriaceae (SeqCode); genus Kapaibacterium (SeqCode); species Kapaibacterium sp. (SeqCode). The sequence goes on along the minus strand of JANXCT010000002.1, from coordinate 175,135 downwards.
GGATCGCCTATAGCGAGATCGAGTTCACCGTAGGACTCAGTACTGCGAGCCGCAACCAGGTCTTTCGGGAGGCTTACAGCTTCAAACAGCAGGTAGAGAAGGGTGTGCCCTTCGACACGTTGGCTCGACGGCTTAAGCGGAACCCTGTGGAGACAGCCTTCTTTGAGGCTACCACTCCTGTACTCGGCTCCCGGGCATTGACGGAATTCGCCTTCAACAACCCCGTTGGGCGCCTCTCTGACCCGATGGAGCTAAAGCCATATGGTGTCGTCGTCGCGCAGATTGTGGATGAGCGAAAGCCAGGCTACAAGCCATTGGCAGACGTTCGGGCAGAGATAGAAGAACGGGTCCGTCGCATAAAGAAGCTGAATGCTCTGAAGGTTCGGGTGGACAGCATCTATGAGCGCCTCAAAAATGCCGACATTCTGGCCAGGATTGTGGAGATTGATCCCAGCGCCCAAGTTCAGACAGCAACGGGGGTTAAGGAAAACGGTTTCCTTCAGGGGTATGGCAGCGATCCTATCGTAACGGCTATGATCTACCGCGTGCCTATTGGTACCATCCCGCCACCGATTCGAGGAGAGCGGGCATACTTCCTCATCCGAGTTACTCAGCGCCAAGAAGCCGATCCAAAGCAGTTGGAGACGAAGCAGTTTGCAGAACTCTACCGACGGCTGTACAATACTGCGAAGGCGTCAGCGTACTACTACTGGTACAACGCTGTTCGGGATCGGGCTGCTATCGTAGACCGGCGGAGTGAGTTCTACCGCGAGTTCTAACGCGCCCGTAGCTCAGCTGGACAGAGCACCGGCCTTCTAAGCCGAGGGTCGCAGGTTCAAATCCTGCCGGGCGCGCTATGGTGGCACACCGAGAGACGCTTCGCCGCCTCGTCGGAGAGCTTGCTTCGATCGTTGGTGGGGCTCGGCTCCTGGCCGTTTGGCGGCAGGGCAAGTCGCTCCTCTTCGTAGAGATTGAGCCACCTACAGGTGAGCCCTTCCTTGTGGAAGTGCACTTGCGGCCGGGGATGAGTACATTCTTCCGCCGGCCAGAGAGGTGGGGCAGACCGCAGCCGCTACTGCCATGGGCTGAGGGCCTCTGGGGCAAGGTAATCCGGCTGGTAGAGCTCCATCCCGTAGAGCGACAAGTCCGTTGGAGCCTTCATACGGGAGAGCAGCTCATCTTGTGCCTCTTTGGGACGGCGCAGAGTGGAGCGTTCGTCGTGGACGATACGGGGAAGCCACATGCGATGCTCGGTGCAGCCACAGAGGGTACAGAGGAGAGGCAGTGGTCGTGGGATAAGACCTCTAGACAGCTGCTCTCGTGGACACAGTATCCTGAATCCACCCCGCTTCTCCGAGCGCTAGCAAGCTGTCAACAGCAGTTGGGGACTTTTTATGCACGGGAGCTCTGCTATCGCTGCGGACTAAGTCCGGAGATGCCCTTAGGAGAGCTCTCGGCATCTCAGCGGGAGAGCCTTGCCATAGCCCTCCTTCACTTCACTACCGAGCTGATGGGTTCCACGGAAGTGCTGCTCCTCCGGCGCCCGGAGGGACCGCCACTACTGTCGTTGGTGCCGTTGAGGGAGTATCCGGAAGTAGCGGCGACGTTTACATCCATCCACGAAGCTGTTGCTGAGCGCGTCCGACGGACGCTCGTCTGGGAGGAATTCCGCCAGCAGCGTGCAGCCCTCCTGAAGACAATCGATCGCCACTGTCGGCAGGTAGAGCATCAATGTGTTGAGTTACGCGCACGGTGCGAGCAGGCTTCTCGGAGCGAACTTTACCGCTTGTGGGGGAGCTTGCTGCTGTCGCAACCGGACCTGCATCAGCGCGGGCGGGAGGAGATCGTGCTCGCTGACTGGGAAGGGAAGCCCCACCGTATTCCTCTGAACCCAGCGCAGACGCTGCGGGAGAACGCTGATGCCTACTTCCAGCGTGCGCGTCGTCTGGAGCACTCCTGCTCTTATGCCCTTCAACGACTACCAGTGCTGGAAGAACAGCGAGATCGGCTTCAACACCTCCACGACCAAGTGGCGCAAGCTCATTCCCTGCGCCAACTGCGCCAGCTCGCGCAGCGCCTGAGGGAGGAATTCCCGCCCCGCGAGATCCAGCTTAAAACTGGTGAGCGTTTCCGGGTCTTCAACCTTCCCCATGGCTACTCGCTCTATGTCGGTAAGGATGCCAACAGTAACGATGCGCTGACCTTTAGCTATGCGAAGCCGCATGACCTCTTCCTCCATGTCCGTGGAGCACCGGGCGCTCATGGGATTCTGCGGGGACCGGTGAAAGGACAGCTCCCGCCGCAAGAAGTTCTGGAGCAGGCAGCTGCAATTGTGGCTTACTACTCTCGCCTGCGTTCCTCCGGATCGGTACCGGTCGTCTACACGTGGCGAAAGTACGTCCGCAAGGTTCGAGGTATTCCTGGGGCAGTGCGGTTGGAACGCGAGGAGGTCATATGGGTGACTCCAATGCGGGAGGCTAAAAAAAGCGAGTAAATTTGCACTGCTGCGCCCGTAGCTCAATTGGAGAGAGCACCAGACTTCGGATCTGGGGGTTGCGGGTTCGAGTCCTGCCGGGCGCGCTAGAACGGTGGCAAGGGGAACGGATGCAAAGAGCATGGACGCTTCTCCTTTTCCTACCGGCCTTTGCTCAGCCAACGGTTGATTGGGGTACCTATCTCGGCTCGCCAGCCCAGGATGAGCTGCGAGCAACGGCCATAGCGTCAGATGGTTCAATCGTGGTAGTTGGGTGGAGTTTGGGGGTGAGCTTCCCGGTCGTCAACGCCTGGCAGGGGCAGAACCGGGGGCGCGAAGATGCCGTTATTGCAAAGTTCTCGTCCTCCGGCTCTCTCTTGTGGTCCACCTACCTAGGAGGCAGCGACAATGACCGTGCCCTCGGGGTTGCGGTAGACAGCGGAGGAAGGATTTACGTCGTGGGAGTGACTGCGAGTTCGGACTTCCCCGTTGCGAATGCTTTCCAGTCCACCAAAGCAGCAGGGAGCGACGCCTTCATTGCGTGCTTCTCCATTGATGGAGTCCGTCTTTGGGCGACATACTATGGTGGGAACGGAGAGGAGGGGGCAACAGCCGTTGCGGTGGATGCTCAGGGACTGCTGAATGTTGTGGGCTACACAAGCAGTACGAACTTTTCTGTGACCACGAACGCTGTCCAGAACCGACTGGCTGGGTATACTGATGCGTTTGTGCTACAGCTTCGACCTGATGGGGCACGGGTGTGGGCGACCTACTTCGGTGGCTCCGGACCTGACTATGCCACGGCGATCTGTGTGGATGACCGCCGCAACATCTACATCTGCGGAGAGACCAGTAGTTCGAACTTCCCACTGCGGAATGCTTTCCAGCAGGTCCTGCGGGGTGGTACAGATGCCTTCGTTGCCTCGTTTGGACCCTTTGGCGTGTGGGGCTGGTCTACTTACTATGGCGGGACAGAGAGCGACCGGGCCCTGGGGATCGCGGTAACCTCGGAGCGGTGGGTGACCGTCGTAGGGATGACAGGGAGCCAGAATTTGCCGATTACTCCCATATGGCAGCTTCAGTATGCTGGAGGGGGAGCGGATGGGTTCGCGGTCCAATTCTCAGCAAGCGGAGGGCTACGCTGGGCGACCTTCCTCGGCGGCGGGGAGAATGACGTCGCCACAAGCTGTGCTGTGGACGCGTTGGGGAACCTCTACATTGCTGGACGTACGGCCAGCTCGAATTTCCCACAGATTGGCGTAGGACAACGCTCTACGGAAGGGGATGACTGCTTCCTCCTGAAGCTCCATCGGCAGGGTATGCCGCAGTGGAGTCTTCTACTAGGAGGGGGTGCTGGCGATGCTGCTCTGGGGATCGCCGTAGATAGCGCGGGGAACATAGCGCTTGTCGGGAGTACTACGAGCACCGATGTCCCACTCGAGCCTCCGTCGTACCAGTCGGCGCTGGCGGGACTTGCCGATGGACTCCTCGTGCGTCTATCGGGGTACCTCCTGAGCCTTGAGTTGGAGGCAGTGCCCGACACGGTCCTCTGTACGGGTGACAGCCTTCTGGTCCGCTGGCGTGTGCGTGGCGGGGAGTTTGGTGCAAACAACATGTTCCGTGTGGAGCTCTCCGACGCAGGGGGAAGCTTCCAGGTTCCACTAGTTCTCGATTCGGTCGCGGCTCGTCGAGACACAGGGCTGCGAGTCTTCGTTCCGTTCCAGCCTCCTGGGGGGCAATACCGGATCAGAGTCTCAGCTTCACAGCCGATTGCCTACAGCAACGATAATGGGCGCTTGCTCTCTGCTCAGCAACGTCCGCAGGAGCCGCAGCTCGAGATAGATGGCGATACTGTGTTCTGTGAAGGGCGTCAGGTTGTGCTCTACGTTCTGCAGCCGCAGCCAGGGGTTCGGTACCGGTGGTGGCGTGATTCGATTGTCGTGGCAGAGGATGCGACGGCCTATGCTGCTTCCCAATCGGGGCGGTACAGTGTGGAGGCCTACAATGCCTGTGGGAGTGTCCGAGGGCGGAGGAACGTTACGCTGACGATGCGTCCCTTGCCGAGGAGGCCGAGGATTGTGCCTGAAGGTGGGGTTCGGCTCTGCCGTGGAGATACTGTAGAGCTCCGCATTGCTGGGGAGGTTGGAGTAGCCTTTCAGTGGTTCCGTAACGATACCGCGCTTCCCAGGGCTCAGGATACTGTCCTTCGAGTTTGGCAGGGTGGAAGGTACACGGTGGAGGCTCGCAATGCATGTGGCGTGGTGCGATCACTCAATAGCGTTCATGTAACCGTTGCCCCGCGTCCTCCGAAGCCTGTCATTGGACAGCGCGGGGATACGCTCGTCTCGAGCGCGCTGACAGGGAACCAGTGGCTGGATGAGAACAAGCAACCGATCCCTGGGGCGACAGGCCGGGAGTTCGTCCCGCCGCGGGATGGCATCTACTACGTGCAGGTGACGGTGGATAGCTGCTCCAGTATCTCGGATCCGTATCGGTTCGTTCGCACGAGCGTAGAAGAGGTAAGCTCTCTGCGGTGGCGTCTTGAGCCAAATCCTGCAACGGAGGTCGTATGGCTGCTGGTTGAGGGAGGGAGGGTGGTATCAGTGGAGGTTGTGGATCCACTCGGGCGCTGCGTTTATCGCGAGAGCTTGAGGGGCAGGGAGAAGGCAGGCATTAACCTCCACGGCTGGGCACCCGGAGTCTACGGAGTCCGAGTGTACCTCAGAGGGAGGGTGGAGACTCGGCTCTTCGTGAAACGGTGAGCATCGGGAGCGAAAGGCTACCGAGAGCTTTTGGTATGCGAATTGCCGTTGTATGTGGCCACTTCATGCCCGAGGTGGGGTATCAGGAGGTCTGGATTGCTCGGACCTTGGTCCGTAAAGGGATTGCGGTACGGGTAGTTACTTCCACGGCAGTCTCCTCCAGTGCTCGGCGGCTACGGCGCCGGCCTTATCCCGTAGGCAGGATATGCGAGGATGGCTACGAGCTCGTGCGTCTGCCGGTTGCCTTTCGGTTTCGCTCGGCAGTGCTGAGCCGTGGGGTTGTCTCTGCTGTTGTGGAGTGGCGCCCTGACGCGATTCTGCTGTTGGGGGTGGGAAAGCTCTTCGGTGTACCAATTCTGACGGCTGCAGAGCTGAGGCAGGTGCCAATCGCGTGTTTCTTCAGCGAGTTGCATGAGTACCGCCGTCGGCACTCATTGTCGGCGCGAGTTGTTAGCTGGCTACAGGATCGAGGGTTTGAGCTCGTGAAGCGTCCGTTCTATCGTCGTGCTATTCGCCGTGCTGAGTTACTCGTCTGCAATATGCCGGCAACGCTGGAATGGTTGCAGCAATGCTGTGCTAATAGGGAGGAGCTAGAACTTCTGGAGGCAAAGGCACGAGTGCTAGCGCTCGGCTATGACCCTCAGCTCTTCTTCTTCTCCGCGTTGGAGCGGCAGCAGACTCGAGAGCAACTTGGAGTGAGGCCTGAAGAGGTGCTCATCCTCACTGTCACACGAGTTGTCCCGCGAAAAGGTCTTGAGCGTATCATCGCTGCCGTTGGTAAGATGCAGCGAGTCGGGCTTCCAGTGCGGTATGTGCTGGTTGGTGGATTGGGGGATGGGTACCAGAGGGAGCTACTGGAGCAGATCCAACGTCAGCCGATACCCGAGCACTTTGCGGTCTATCCATTCTTGCCACCGGAGCAGACGCGTCGGCTAGCGGCTGCAGCAGATCTCGGTGTGTGGATGCAGCCGGCTATCTCAGCAAATGAGTCCTTAGGAGTAGGGCTTCCTCTTGTGTTACCTCGTCGTGCTTCGCTCCTTCACCTTCTCCAGGAAGGTCGCACGGGATGGTACTGGGAAGAGCCGCACGGCTTTGAAGAGACACTTGCTACGGCAGTCCAGACGATCGCACCCCTTTCTGAAGCTCAGCGCTGTCAGTGGCGCCAAGCTGCTGCGGATGAGAACGCTGCACGGTTTTCATACGACGCAATCCTTGAGCAGGTGCTCGTGGCTCTGGGAGTGCGAGAGAGAGGCGTGAGCCAGCGCGATGGGAAGGCAGCCTAAGCTCCTTCTCGGGGGCGTCGCCGTGCTTTGGCTGTTGGTAGTAGCCATCAGCCAGAGCTGGAACTTCCTCTATGCCGATGATGCCCTCCCATTCGTGGTGCGGATCCACGAGGGGATGTCCCACCCCCACCACCTCATTGTAGGCTTCCTTGGAAAGGTGAACGCCGCTCTCGGTTGGACGGGGCCTCTGGAGTTTCGGCAGACGCTCTCGTTCGTTCGCTTTATCGTTGGGGCCTTCAGCCTTGTAGGGATACTCTGCGTTGGGTATTTGGCCTGGCTGTGGTGGAAGGGTACGTGGGCAATCGCTGCTGCAATGCTAACGATGGCCGCCAGCTATGGTTTCTGGGCTTACAGTGTCGTTCCGGACTTCTATGTCCCCGGAATTGCGATGGTGCTAACTTCGGCAATGATGGTGGAAAGAGCCCAGCAGTCCCGGCAATGGGGCTGGATTGTGGGAGCAGCGGTGTGCGTGTGGACTGCGGCACTCTTCCATCAGAGCTATGCCCTTTTTGCTGTTATTGCAAGTCTCTTGCTCCTCGCTGCCCGAAGACCAAAGCCGGCAGCAGCTCTCTTATGCCTCAGCAGTGTCCTCATCGGGGTATCCTATCTGGTGGCTTTCTGGCTGCAGAGTGAGTACCGAGATATCGTCAGCTTTGTCCTGGGATACGCACTACACATGCAGTTTACGCCGTACGATCACCTCCAGCCTCTGACGCCCGTATATGCTGCCGTAGGCATCATGCGGGCGTGGACGTTTCCGGAGTACTTTCTGCGGGTAGGGGATATTTGGGAGTACGTGCAGCAGCGATGGAGTATGAAGCTCTTCCTGGATGAGCGCTTCCTTTTGCGTAGTCTTCCCGTAGAGGCTGCTGTGCTCTTAGGAGGCATTGGCCTTATAGGGACGGTCGTGGTTATCTGGACAGCCCTGAAGACCTTTCGGCAGCGCCATAGGGAGCTGTCGGGGCATTTGGCATACTGGAGCCTTGTCGGATGGGGAGTTGGTTTGGCGTTCCTAGCCATCCTCTGGGAGCCTAGTTCGAACGAGTTCTGGCTGTGGATGATACCTCTAGGGGCTCTCGGTGTTGCTGGGGTGCGTTCTCATGGGAGTCGGGTTATGGCCAGTGTGGCGGTTGGGGCCATTGCTGTATCAACGGCACCGGTGATATGGCTCTATCGTTCGCCGGACAACGATATCTATGCGGTCAACAAGCGGTACCGGGCACAGCTCCTGCCTGAGGATGTCGTGATAGCAGGGGACTTTCATGGAACGTTAGCGTTGAACCGATTGTATCCGACAACCGCTCGTGAGCTGCAATTTACTCTCGGACGCCTTGAGCTCTCCCGACCAGAGCTATGGCGAGCTTTGGAGCGGTTGGCGGCTCCTACTTCCACGGGGCGTCTCATTCTGGACCCGTTGATAGCTATGCCCCATCTTGCCGAGATTGCTCTGCGGCAGAAGTTACCGGGCTACTCTGAGGAGAGGATGCTCGAGGTGCTAAGGGCAATCGTTACTTTCTGTGTAGGCGACTCTGCAGAAGTTGAAGCTCTCAGGAACAGTGGCCTGTCGTTGCCTTCTCAAGAATGGAATTGGCGTCGGCACCGTCGCATACCTGTATTCGCCGTGCGACGTGAAGGGGGTGGGGTGGTAGAGTTTCGCGTGCGCTCGCTCCCATGGGTGCAGTGGATGGAATGAAGCGGGTATTAATGGCTGTGCCGACGCCACCGCCCTATGCAGGGCCTGAGGTGGGGATGGAGTTGGTGTTGCGGCATTGGCGTTCAGAGCGATTGGCCCTCATGCATGTCCGTACCACCCTACGGGAGAGTAATGCAGAGAAGGGTCGCTTTGACTGGAAGGGAATAGCCAAGTTCGTGCGTGTATGGCGGGAATATATCACAGCATTGTGGCGGTGGCGTCCGCATCTGGTCTTCCTCCTGCTCTCTTCCAGCTGGGTAGGGATCGTTCGGGATATCGTCTTGATAGTAACGGCACGTCTTTGGGGGGCGAGGGTAGTTGCTCAGTATCGAGGGGGGAACTTTGCAGGATTCTTTGCTCTCCAGCCTCCATTGCGGCGTTCAGTAATCCGATGGGGGCTGAGGCAACTGCAGGGGGTATTCGTCCAAAGTGATGGACTACGGCAACAGTTTGAGGGGTTGGTCCCAGCAGAGCAGATTCGAGTCCTCGTAAATGGGGTCCAGTTAGAGGGCCTCCCAAGGCGCCGGAGGGTAGTAGCGGAAGCTCCGCCATATCGGCTACTCTTCGTTGGTCATATTGCCTTCGCGAAGGGAGTTCGGGAGCTCCTGAGGGCATATCGCCAGTTGCGGGACGCGGTCCCTGTGGAGCTCTGGCTCATCGGGACTCGGATTGCTGACCCTGAAGTGGCTGCCAGCTTCCTGCCACCGGAATGGCAGCAGTACTATCGCAAGCACTCTGCCGAGATTGAGGCCGAGATTGACCATTACCTAAAGCAACAAGAACAGTATGGAATCCGCATCTCAGGGGTACTTCCCGCTTCCGCAGTGAGGCAAGCTATGGTTGAGGCGGACGTGTTCGTACTACCTTCCTACAGTGAGGGATTCTCGATGGCGTTACTGGAGGCGATGGCTGCAGGGTTACCTGTCGTCGTTACTGCAGTGGGTGCCTTAACAGAATTGGTGACGGATGGGATCCACGGTAGAGTTGTACCGCCGGGAGATACAGCTGCCTTAGCGTCGGCTCTCTTGCAGTCTCTTCAGGAACCGGGATGGTTGCGGTTAGCTGGGGCACGAAACCGGCAGAGAGTTGCAACGGATTTTGCAATTGAGAACGTCGTTCAGCGCTGGGAGGAGGAGCTGTATTGGGTCCTTGAGCGCTCTTGAGCTCGTGAGATGGTTGAGAGGGTAATCCTCTTCGGACTTGGCTTCTTCTTGGTCAGCCGACTGCTGACGGAGAAGCTGCGACTCCTGCCGAAGTGGGTTGATGTGTTGGATATGCCGCTAGCGCTGAGCATCGTAGTGCTGGGCTTCCTCTTCCGACCGGCACTGGGAGGGATCGCTAGTGAAGATGAGCGCCGAGTAGCACGCTTTGTCTTTCTCTTCCTGTTGGCAGTAGGGATATCGGTACTAGCAAATGCCGATAGGGTGCTGCTGCCAGCCGTTCTGCTGTTCACGATTGGGTTCGCTGGTGGACCGCTGCTCTTCCTTGCACTCCGTCGGTGGGTAGTAGAAGAATTTGCGTTTGCTCGCGAGCTCCAGCACCTTCTGTTCGGGATCCTCGTGCTCAACCTTCTCGTGGTGGCGTTCTTGGATTTCCCTGCCTTCCTATCCCACGCCGATCCGGATAGGCTCTCGGGGACGTTTGGCAACAATCCATACCAGTTCTCGTTCTTCTTAGCCATAGCCGCTGGAATGCTTTTGGGGGCTAGCCAAGCGCAGGGGGTATCCCGAATCGTTACTATTGCCTTGCAAGTCCTCATCTTCGCAGTGTACTACCTTCTGCAGTTTCGGGCAGGATTCCCGTTCTTCTTAGTAGCGTACGGAACGACTCTGGTTGCCCTCTACGGACGACAGGTTCTGCGAGGGGTGATCGTGAGCGTGATAGCTCTCCTTTTGAGTGCTGCCCTCATTGAACGAGCTTTGGAAGAACTGGCAGGACAGGCTCAGCAGCGGCTCGTGGACTATACCTCACGAGCTGCCCAAGGAGATTTGGGCTATGGTGATCTGTTGCTCGTTTTAGCGAATCCAGGTGACTACCTGCACTATGCTAAGTTCCAAGCGTTTCCGGCAACGTTCCAAATGTTCTGGGATCATCCTTGGACATTCCTCGTAGGCGTAGGTCCAGGTAACTACGTCAGTCGTGCCTACTACACGTTCGCTGTAGAGTTCAGCTCTGTAGAACAGAAGGGGAAAGGGGTAGGGGGGATCATCCAGCAGCTCTTCGGAATGACTAAGCCGTGGACAACAGAGTTCAGTCAGCAGTACTTAGGGAGTCTCCCACGGGAGATCGTGTTCGGCTCCTACATCTTCGCCAGTCCTTACTCTAGCTACTTGGCACCGCTTGCGGAGGTGGGCATCTTAGGAGCAGTGGCGGTATTCGGTCTCTATGGGTACCTCCTCCGTCGCTCATACCAGCTCGTTCGGCTAGCCCGTGAACACGCGTCCGAGGTCCTTCCAGTCGCTGTCGCTACCTTGATGGGGGCTATCTACCTCTTTGGACTAGGGTTCGTGGATAACTGGTGGGAGGTAACTCGCGTAGTCTTCCCCCTATGGCTCTTCTTTTGGACAGTCCAGGCCGTTGTGTCCCGAGTTCTCTCAGAGCCAATTTTCGACGAAGATCAGGAGATTGAAAAAACCTGAGAAAGCTGAGGCTGGCGTCGCTTCGTAAACCATGTGCGGCATCGCGGGAATCATCAATGGGGGTAGTCGTGAGGCCTTGGAGCGGATGCTCCAACGGCTGCGCCATCGCGGACCGGATGATTGGGGAGTTGAATGGTTCCCAGAACATCGCTCGGGACTAGCACATCGCCGGTTGGCGATTCTAGATCTGACTCCTGCTGGACACCAGCCAATGCCCAATGGGCGCGGAACGCGATGGATTACCTACAATGGAGAAATCTACAACTTCTGGGAACTCCGTGCTGAGCTAGAGCGGCTGGGCTACCGCTTTCGCTCACGAACGGATACAGAGGTCATCCTGGCAGCATACGATGAGTGGGGGGCGGACTGTGTGCGCCGCTTCAATGGGATGTTCGCTTTCGGAATCTACGACACGGAGACGCGCGAGCTCTTCTTAGCCCGTGACCATCTTGGCATCAAGCCGCTCTACTATGTCCAAGTGGGCTCCATGCTTGCCTTTGCTTCAGAGGCGAAGGCACTCTGTGCACTGCCCAATGTAGCGTGCGTGCCGGACATGGATGCGTTGGTGAGTACACTTATTCTCCTGTGGGTGCCTGAGCCGAAGACCGGTTTCGTTGGCATCCACAAGCTGCCAGCCGGTTCGTACGCGTTTTTCCGTAATGGGCGGCTGGAGATCACCCAGTACTGGGACGTGCCGACTCCAACACCGGAGGGACAGCTCCGCTACCGCCATGAGTCGGAGTATGTGGAGCACTTGCGCTACCTCTTGGAACGAGCCGTTGCTCGGCAGATGCTTGCGGACGTTCCTGTCGGGGCCTTCCTCTCCGGAGGGGTGGACTCCTCGCTCGTCGTAGCACTCATGCGACGTGCTGTCCCCGATGCCGACTTGGCAACGTACACGATCGCCTTCGCGCCTGAAGACCATCGCATAGAGGCACACCCGGACGATCCTGCCTACGCTCGCTTCGTTGCACAGCAATTGCGTACACGGCATCGGGAGATCCGAATCCGCCCGGCCATCAATGCTCTGCTACCGAAGGTCCTCTGGCACTTGGACGACCCCGTTGCCGACGGAGCTGCGATCAACACGTATCTCATTGCGCACCATGCCAGAGCGAATGGGACAACCGTACTGCTCAACGGGATGGGGGGTGATGAGGTCTTCGCTGGCTACCGGAAGCAGTTGGCAACGCTACTGCTGACCTACTACCATCGGCTGCCACAGTGGTTTCGGAGAGGGCTTGTAGAACCCGTTCTCCGATCGCTACCGAGCTCATGGGTGCGTTCACGCATTCGCCCGCTGCGGTGGTTTGCACGGATGCTTTTCCCGATACAGCTCCGACCTCTAGAGGCCTTCATCTATGGTTTCGCGTACTGCCCGCCAGAGCGGCTACGCCGGCTGTGGTTGCAGCCGTTGCCGGCGTATTCGGAGCTGTATCCGATACGCCGGTACTGGGAGACGGCCGAACGGGTCCGCGGAGCTTCGCCAGTTGCTCAGATGACTTACCTGGATACCAAGCTGTTCTTGACGGGCCTCAACTTGCTCTACTCGGATAAGGCCTCTATGGCAGTGGCTGTCGAGACGCGACCGCCATTACTAGATGTGGAAGTGGTGGAGTTCGCTTTTCGATTGCCCGACCGGTACCGTATCCACGGCTTCCAGCAGAAGTACCTCCTGAAGCGGGCGGCAGAGGCATACGTGCCCAAACAGGTCCTCTACCGGCCGAAAGCCCCGTTTATGACACCGCTCATCTCGTGGATGGCAGGAGCATTGGGGGAGCGCCTACGGTGGTGGTATACTGGTCAGCCTGGACTCCATCGGGAATACCTCAATGCAGCGGAAGTGCTCCGTCTTCTGGATGAGCATCGCCGGGGTGTAGCGAACCATGCGCACCTTCTCTGGGGATGCTTGGTGCTGGCTGAGTGGCTGGCGCTTTGGAGTAGCCCTGCGCTGCACGACGGTGTAGAGGTCGCTGAGGAAGCGTTCCGGGTTGAGATTTCGTAATTTGGCAAGTAGCGCTGAAGTCTTCCCTGCAGCAGTGGCAGAAATGTTCAGCTTGGAGCTTACAGAAGAGCAGCGGCTTATTCAGCAGACGGCACGGGAGTTTGCTGAGACAGAGATAGAGCCGACGGCCATCGAGCGAGATATTACGGGTGAGTTTCCTTACGAGATCGTGCGCAAGCTGGGAGAGCTTGGCTTCATGGGAATGATGGTCTCGCCTGAGTGGGGCGGGAGTGGCTTGGATACCATTAGCTATGTCCTGGCGCTGGTGGAGATCTCCAAGGCCGATGCAAGCGTTGGCGTTATCATGTCGGTCAACAACTCTCTGGCTTGCTGGCCGATCGAGACATATGGGACTCAAGACCAGAAGGAGCGCTACCTCCGTGACTTGGCCACAGGGCGCAAGCTTGGTGCCTTCTGCCTGAGCGAGCCCGAGGCTGGCTCTGATGCAACGCGTCAGCATACGATGGCCGTCCGTGGCGATGGTGGGTGGATTCTCAACGGCACGAAGAATTGGATCACCAACGGTACTACGGCCGACGTCTACGTTGTCTTCGCCCAGACTGACCGCTCCAAAGGCCATCGGGGAATCACGGCGTTCCTGATAGAGCGGGGCATCGAGGGCTTCGTCCCTGGTAAGAAGGAGGACAAGCTCGGGATCCGCTCTAGCGACACTTGCTCCATTGGGCTCACCAACGTCTTCGTGCCCGACGCTAATGTGTTGGGGGACATTGGCGAGGGCTTTCGGATTGCGATGAACACCCTCAACGGCGGGCGAATTGGGATTGCAGCGCAAGCAGTTGGGATTGCTGAGGCAGCCTTCCAAGCGGCGCTGGCGTACTCCCAGCAGCGGAAGACCTTCGGCAAACCTATCTGCGAGCACCAGGCTATCCAGATGAAGCTGGCGGATATGTCTGTCAAGCTAGAGGCTGCCCGACTGCTCCTCTTGAAAGCAGCATGGCTGCGGGATCAAGGTGAGCGGTACATCAAGGCGGCATCTCACGCAAAGCTCTTCGCCTCTCGAACGGCTGTAGAGCTGGCTCTGGAGGCTATCCAGATCCATGGGGGCTATGGCTACGTTCGGGAGTACAAGGTGGAGCGGTACCTGCGTGACGCCAAGATCACGGAGATCTACGAAGGCACCTCTGAGATCCAGCACATCATCATTGCTCGGGAGCTACTCCGCGAAGTCGGCTACACTGCTCCACAGCCGGTGGCGAGTAGCTGAGCGGGCAGATGCTGGTCGTTCAGATCCAGCGCACAGATCCCGCTTTTGCAGACCTGCCGCTGCCGACCTATGCAACGGAGGGTTCTGCTGGCATGGACGTCTACGCAGCGGTAACGGAGCCAGTGGAGCTCCCTCCGGGAGGTATCGTAGTTATCCCGACGGGTATTGCCATCGCACTCCCCCTTGGCTATGAATGCCAAGTCCGTCCTCGCAGTGGGATCGCAGCTCGCCATGGGGTCTTTGTCCTAAACGCTCCTGGCACAATTGACAGTGACTACCGTGGCGAAATCCGTGTGATACTGGCCAACTTTGGCCGGGAGCCGTTTTGGATTCGGAGAGGAGATCGGATTGCGCAATTGGTCGTGACACGGTATGAGCGTGTCCAATGGGAGCTTGTCCAGGAATTGCCTCAGACAGAGCGAGGAAGTGGTGGGTTCGGCAGCACGGGGACTGAAAGCCCACTACGGTAGGCATCGTGGCGCGATGCTACAAGTGGAAGATTGGGGCTGTATCCCGTATGCTGAGGCTTGGCAGCGCCAGAGGGACCTCCTTCAGCGGGTGCAGAGTCGGCAGGCAGGGAATACGCTGGTCCTATGCGAACATCCCACGGTTATCACCATTGGACGCTCGGGATCGCGGCGTCATATTTTGCTGCCTGAGCCACTATTGCGCGAACGTGGAGTCGAAGTCTACGAAGTAGAGCGCGGCGGGGATGTGACGCTCCACAATCCTGGTCAGCTCGTTGGCTATCCCATCATTCGGCTTTCGGAGTACCGCGAGGACCTCCACTGGTTCGTGCGAGAGATAGAGCAGTGCATCATTGAGCTGTTGGCAGACTTCGGAATTTCCGGGCATCGTGTCCCGGGGCTGACGGGCGTATGGATTGATGGAGCTCGCAAGATCTGCGCCATCGGCCTCCATGTCACTCGATGGGTTAGCTGGCATGGTTTTGCACTCAACGTCAACAATCGTCTGGAGGAGTTTGCCTACATCGTTCCCTGCGGAATTGCGGACAAGACTGTAACCTCGATGGCACGGGAGCTAGGGCAGCAGCTCCCCATGGCAGAGGTTAAAGCTCGCTGTGCTGCCATTTTCCGGGCGCATTTCCCCCATTAGCTCCCTCCACAGACCTTGTTGGCCCGTGCATCGGAATGAGGCCGAGAGGGATCCCGTCAGCCACCGACAGTGGCCCGTACGTCCGACTCCGATGGTAGCGGAGTTTCTGTTGGTGTTACGCGTTTGGGTTGGTTGGGTCAAACCGACGGCGCAGTCCCTCCCAAGCTTTGTAGTAGTCCGTCTGCAGCAGTGGGGTCTCCAGGGCCCACCGAGTGGGGCGGCATACGTAGCGCATCTCGAACATGAATGCTAACGTGTTGGCGAGATACTCGGGCTTAAGCTCGGCTGAGATGGCCTTCTCAAAGGTCGCTGCGTCAGGGCCGTGGCCAGACATGGAGTTATGGAGGCTAGCTCCGCCGGGGACGAATCCCTCTTCTTTGGCATCGTACTTGCCGAAGACGAGCCCCATGAACTCGCTCATGAAGTTGCGGTGGAACCACGGCGGACGAAAGGTGTGTTCAGCGACGCTCCAGCGCTCAGGGAAGATAACGAAGTCCACGTTTGCCACGCCTGGCAGCTCCGAAGGCGATGTCAGCACAGTGTAGATGGAGGGATCACAGTGGTCGAACGAGACCGTGTTGATGCACATGAAAGTGTGCAGGTCATACTTGTACGGGGCATAGTTGCCGGCCCAGGCGACGACGTCCAGCGGAGAATGATCCAACGTCGTTGCCCAGAAGTTCCCTTGGAACTTCGCAATCAGCTCGCACTCCTCCTCAAGGTCTTCGTACGCCGCCACGGGTGTCAAGAAGAAACGGGGGTTCGCCAATCCGTTGGCACCGATGGGGCCTAAGTCCGGGAGGCGGAAGAGGGCACCGTAATTCTCGCAGATGTATCCGCGTGCGTGACCGTCAGGGAGTACGACTCGGAACTTGATGCCACGCTGGATGACAGCAATCTCACCCGGTGCTGCCTCCAGGATGCCCATCTCCGTGTGGATGCGCAGCCGGCCGAGCTGAGGAACGATGAGGAGCTCGCCGTCAGCATTGTAGAAGTAGCGCCGTTCCATAGAACGGTTGGCTGCGTAGAGATGGACTGCGCAGCCAGTGTGGGTTGTCAGGTCCCCGTTCCCGCCGTAAGTGACAATCCCGTCAATGAAGTCAGTCGGGGAATCGGGGATGGGGAGAGGATTCCAACGGAGCTGCGTCGGTGGCGGGGGAACTTCATTGAAAGGGGTGCTCTTCCATGTCGGGTGGTGAGTCTGCCGGAAGGGAGGGTGGACGACTGAGGGACGAATCCGGTAGAGCCATGTACGGCGATTGAGAAGCCGTGGGGCTGTAAATGGAGTCCCATTGAGCTGCTCATTGTAGAGCCCATACGGGCAACGCTGGGGTGAGTTCTGGCCTTTCGGGAGCGCTCCTGGTAACGCTTCAGTTGCAAACTCGTTGCCAAAGCCCGAAAGGTAGGTCAGCCCGTTCTGGACTACGGCGTATCCATTGTGCACGGTGGCATACTCTACAGTCTGGAGCATTGTTGACGCCAGCTCAGTACTGTGGAACATGCACGCCTTTATTCAGCTATGCAAAGTACCGAAAAGCACAGAAACGAAGGGCTTATGGCAAGTGTAGCCAAATGACCGGAGGATTAGGGCCAAAGTGGCCTGGGCGAGGGGCCGAGGTGAGGTTGAGGTATTCAAAGACGGCATACTTGCGCGTGTTGTCGAAGTACGCCAGGCTGAAGGGAACGGAGCGCCCGCGGTCAAACGAGGCATCGTCACTCTTCCCGGTGGAGAGCCGGCGCCGTAGTTCAATGGTCCAACGGCCACTCGCGTGGCGTCCGCGGGCCTGGATGTCACCACGGCTGGAGAAGGGATGCTCTTGGCCTCGAAGGGTCCAGCCTGGAACTACATCGCCGGCAGCCCAGGGTCGACCAGTTGCTGGGTTCGGAGCTCGGGGGTTGAAGGGTACAGAGGTAGCCTGCCACAGGAAGCGGCGTCGGTCCAATCCGCCGTTGTCTCCGCCAGCCATGCTGATAGGTAGGAGCGGACCGGCTCCGCGTGGTGGATAGTTGGGCTCTTCAAACGCATTTCCTACATCACCACGGCGCTCCTCAGGGAATGTCGTCCCATCGCGCCCTTCGGCAATGTAGTCGTCAGCGTAGCCCTGGGGGTTTGTAGTCCCCGCCTTCCAGTACCAGAGGTCAATCCGCCCATAGGTTGGGTAGCTGCCGCCTTCGTAAGCGTTCGTAGTGGCGGTAGGATGGCAGGCGACAGCACAGCCGATGGTAGCGAAGGTCTCTCCAAGTCTGTCACCTCGAACGCTTTGCGGGTCTCCAATCGGGAAGATGAAGCCGAGACCATCTTGCCCCTCTGTGGTCAGCGTCCAATTCGCGTCGGAGGCAGGGTCCCCACCGCGGAAGCGGAAGATGTTGGGAGTTTCGTGAGGGGTTGGATCGGCAACTTCCACGAGTAGGTACAGGAACTCGTTGTCCACGGCAGCTCGCAGTGTTGCCGAGAGAGTCCGAGGATCGTTGGCCGTAGGCTCTACCTGGAAGAGCTGGAGGTGGAGCGGTGGAGCTGCATTCCAGACAGCGTCGGAGGCGGAGCCGTCGATCTCCGGCGGTGTTGAGGCAACGACAGCCAAGAGCTCCATTCGGTCTCCTGTTGTACCAGTCCCGCGCAAGGGGATGTTCAAGGGATTGTCCCCGCCAAGGAGGAGTGTTGCCTGGTACACACGGGCTTCGGTTGGGGAGAAGCGGAGTAGCAGACTATCACTCTGGCCGGGGCGGAGTGCTCCGCTGGGTTGTCGCGCAATGCTGAAGGCATTTTTATCAGCTCCGGTGATGGAAGGAGCCAAGACAATGGCTGAATCTGCTCGATTACGGATGCGGAGCCATAGTTCGGCTGTCTGCCCTACGCGTACATTTCTGAAGTCGACCTCTCGTGGTGTCACTTCCAGTGGTGCATCACTGCCGAATTCCCCAACGTCTGGAGTCTCGCATCCCCATAGCGAGAGGCCAAACAGAACAAGGAGCGAGATAGGCAAGAAACCGAGACGGCACCTCCGCATCAGCGGATCACAGAGAAGGGCTGTACAACACTCGGAACAGAACGGCCAGAGACATGCAGCCAGTAAGTTCCAGGAGCGAAGCCGTTAAGGGGATACCGAAGGCTAAATGGACCTGCTGGCAGCCATTGTTGCCATTCCACAACTGTCTGCCCTCGGGTAGAGAGGATACGGAAGGACAGGACGGCACTCTCCCTCAGAGTGCCGGAGACGGTAATGAACTCCGTTGCCGGGTTGGGAGCGACTGTCAGCTCGAAGGCAGTGCTAGGCTCCGGGACAGACGTGTAGCCTGGGATTTCTACCTCCACGAAGTCGCTACCGGCCTCATAGAAGGTCTGGAAGCTCCGTAGCGGACGAGTTGCTGGACCGCGGATGACCTCACCCGTCGGATGGAAGAGTGAGCCGTGGCAGGGGCACGGTAGCGCTCTGAGCGATGCCTGGTAGACATTGACAAGGCAACCGGCATGCGTGCAGATGTCATCTACAGCCGCGAAGGTGTCTGTGGCAGTTCGGGTGATGATGAGCCGCTCGGGAACGGCACCAGTAGCATCGGGAACGTTGACTTTCACCGAGCCGTTCACACTTTGGAGTGCAGGGTAGTCGCTCAAGCGGATGCGGAGCCGCCCGCAGGGTCGGCGATCAGGTCCTAGTAGCTCTGGTAAGAGTCGTGCCGTTGCTGGTACCCCAGCAGCAGCCGCAGCTGTGAGAGCTGCTAATCGACGGAGGAAGTCACGGCGCGAGTTCTTCATTGGGGAGTCCGTTTGGTAAACTCTCATGCCTGCTTTCGGCTGTGCTCTCTCGTCGAAGGCGTTCCAGCAGGTGGTCTACCTGCTCTAGCGTGATGTTCTCGTAGTAGTCCTCGTTGATTGCGATCATCGGGGCACCGCCGCAGGCGCCCATGCATTCTACCTCTTCCAGCGAGAAGAGGCCATCGGCCGTACGCTCCTTGTGCCGGATACCGAGTTTCTCGGAGATGTACTCCAGCACACGCTCCCCGCCGCGGAGCATGCACGAAACGTTCGTGCATACCTGGATGTGGTACCGTCCGACTGGCTCGGTGTGGAACATCGTGTAGAAACGCACGACACCGAGTACGTGGGCATATGGGAGGCGTAGGAGTTCGGCTACCGCTCGGATGTTCTCCAGCGAAATCCAGCCGTACTTTCGCTGGACCATCCAGAGCACAGGCAGCAGAGCGGCCTGTGGCTCCGGATAGAGCGATTTGATTCGTTCCACCTCTTCCAGCTCAGCAGGCGTAAAGAGTTCTGCCATCGGCGTTCCCAGAGCAGTACACCGAGACGCTGCAAAAATACAACCCCACCGGGGAGCTTGGCTACAGACGGAGCGCACCGAGCCGGAGACGGAAGGGGTAGAGCAGCGCAAATCGCGGTGGGTGAGGCCCGAACTCGATCGCTGGTGCTGGCAGTTTAATCATAGAGAAGCTCTGTCGCAGCCAGTTCCACAGTGGTGGGCCCTCGGGGAGGAGGGCATAGAGGTTGTAGTCTAGGCCGACAATGATTCGGCGTTGCTTGGGGAGTTCGGTGTCAACGTTTCGGGCGCCGTAGCCGAAGCTCAGCATGAGCCATGCTGGATAGTACCGCCGCCAGTGCTCCGGCAAGAGCTGGTGCAGATTGATAGAGAGCCAGAACGTGGAGCTGTTGTAGTCGTCAATGAAGGTGCCGCTATGGCGTCGGGGTAAGTCACCAGCCCATTGGGCAGGAATGTACTGCCAGCGTGGTTGAAAGGCTTGGAGGGGCTTCCAGTAGTGTTGGGCTAGGTACCAGTAGGCCCCAATGAAGTTGGCAAGGGCGTCCGTGGGGCTGAAGCCCCAATCCCGGCTGAAGCCATCTTCAACTTCCACGTACGTCTGGTAGAGCAATCCCAGAAGCGTTCCCCATCGGACAGCCGTTGGCAGCTCTACTCCGGCTGCTAGGAGGAATTCCCCCCATAGGTACGACATCAAGTACCCGCCGTAGATGTGCCCTGCCTTGTCGACCTGGAGGGCGTAGTTCCAGTCCTCTACCACCTGGAATGGGCCCGGCACCTTCCACCACGCGTTGTGCTGGATGATGTGGAGTGCCACCATGGTGCCGGCGTAGATTGTGCCTAACGCCGCTAGTGTCTGCAGATTTGGGGAGCCAGAAACGGTCTGGAGACCGCCAGCTAACGTCACTCGCGGATACCCTCCGAAGGTTAGCATAGCAGTGGGGTAACGCGGGGCGCTCTGCGTAGGGCTTGGGGATGGCTTCTGTAATGGTGCGAGGGTGTCCGAGGGAGGGACAGAATCGGGTGCAGCTACTACCGGCAGTGACAGGGCCAGAGTGAGGAGGAGGCAGCAGCTCATAACTCCAGGATGCGGACTTCGTGGTGGACGAGCTCCTTCGGGATGAGGGTGGGGAAGTAGGCCACCACTTCGCTGGGCTTAGGACGGCCACCGGAGAAACCCGTTACGCCAGGTGGCCCAGTGAGGATGAGCGGTGCTAACTCTCGCGTGAAGCGATCGACCGCTGCATAGTCAGGCGAGCGGACAGCGATTCGGAGCATGACCTCGTTGGGTTCTATCGGTTTCGCCAGAGGACCATGGCAAGCATTGTAGCCGACAAATTCCGTTCGGATTTCCTCAAACTGAAGTCCCAAGCGGCGCAATCGTTCGCGGAGGATGGCGTCGGCAGCCTGTGCCCGTTGGAGCGCTCCAGGGGCAGAGTACACCAAGGTTCCCACAGCCATGTAGCCAGCAGCGTAGCTAGCAGAGACCTTGTAGAAGGGTGTTGGTGGACGCCCTTTGATTCCAAAGACGCGGACGCGGTTATTGCCTAAGTCTTCTAACCGGATTGTGGTAAAGTCCGCGATACACTCAGGTGTGATGTACTCACGCGGATCCGCGATCTCGTAGAGGAGCTGCTCAGCAACGGTCTCACGGGTGACGGCTCCACCGGTTCCTTCGTGCTTCGTAACGATGAAGCTCCCATCAGGGTACGCTTCCACGATTGGAAAGCCCGGTTCCACGAGGTCCAAGGATGTCCAGTCTCCCAAGAAGTTCCCTCCGCTCGCCTGAGCCCCGCACTCTAAGATGTGTCCTGCTACGACACCGGCGGCGAGGAGGTCATAGTCATCCTCCTTCCAGCCGAACTCGTAGATCATCGGTGCCAGGGTAATGCCAGTGTCGGTGGTGCGTCCAGTGACGACCACTTGAGCTCCTTGGCGCAGGGCTTCAACAATGGGGAAGGCCCCGAAGTAGGCATTGGCGCTTAAGAGACGGTCCCGAATTTCGCGCAAGGGCTGTCCCGTCTCCAAGTGACGGAATTCATAGCCAGCAGCCAAGAGCTCGTCAATGCGGGGCATCAAATCGTCGCCGAGGACGACACCGATGCGGAGCTGCCGTAGCCCTACGGAATGGGCGATCTTGACTAACTCCTCAGCAGCGGCCATGGGATTGACTCCGCCGCCATTCGTGATGAGCCGAATGTTGCGTTCTACCAAGTAAGGGGCGATGTCTCGGAAGACCGTGAGCAGATCTCGTGCATACCCAAGCCGAGGATCACGCTGCCGTTGCTTCTGGAGGATGGACATCGTAACCTCGGCTAGGTAGTCCATCACGAGGTAGTCAATTGGACCACGGGTTACCTGCAGGAGAGGAGCCAAGAGCCAATCACCCCAAAACCCTTGACCGGAAGCTATGCGAATCGGGGAGCGCATGGGTTGGTTACAAAGCTAGGTAGCAATACTGCAGTTTACCAGAACTGCAAAGTTGCTCAGTAGGCGGAGCTATCGGTTTTGTGTAATATTGCTGTCCAGCTCAGCCATATGGAGCGCTCTATGGGCAGTCTAGGGGAGCGACTGCGTGCGCGCCGGCAGGAGCTTGGTTTGAGCCTCTACGAAATTAGCCAGACCACCAAAATCCGGTTGCCGATCCTACAGGCACTGGAGGCCAACGAACTATCGGTCCTGCCTGCTGTGTACATGCGCCAGTTTGCGCGTCGGTATGGTGAGTTTCTGAACATCCCTCCTGAAGAGCTCCAACAGCTCTTGGAACAGCACTTCGGATCACTGAGGATTGTCCGTTCAGAACAGCCTTCCCGGAGCTACAGGAGATCGTCTGCTACACGCCGACAAAGCCGCTTCTGGGTAGCCCAAGCCCTCATCTATGGTGGACTGGTGGGGATAGTGGTAGCTGTGGTCTACTATTTCTTCTGGCCAGCAGAGCCCCAGCAGCAGGCACAGCAGGGTGGGGTTGAGGAAGTCATCGTCCATCCGGTGCGGTCTGTGCCAACAGCGGACCGGAAGGATACCATCTGGCGACTGCGCGCTGTAGCGCAGGATACGGTCTGGTTGAGCATCGTGGTAGACGGTAGACAGAGTGAGCAGGCACTTCTTCAGCCTGGACAGGAGCGGGAGTGGCTTGTAGGGAGGATAGCAATGCTCTCCGTCGGGAATGCGGGCGGTGTAGAGCTCTGGCGGAATGGTCAGCGATTGCCGCCGTTGGGGCCACCGGGGAGTGTCGTCCGTTCTGTACGAATTACCGCAGATTCGGTCTGGAGCTCTGCTACTCCGTCGTGGATCCAGGGCGACCTTCAGAAGAGGGATGTTGAGCAGCGTCCTGCAGTAGTGGTAGCAAAGCCTCGCCAGAAACCCGACACGGTTCCAGTCATTGCTCCAGCCCCACTACTCCTGCGTCAGCAGCAGCCTGAGCCTCCTCAGAGGCCGTTGCCACCACCGTGAGCGAGTCGGATACTGCCGTGGAGTGATCAGTAAGAGTGCCTTGTCGGGCGAACGGGAAGTCTCGGAAGGCAATTGGTAGAACCTCCTCTACGTGCCGCACGAACCGGATGTCGAGCCCTTCAACGATGGTAGGCCGGAGTTCTACGAGGTCCTTGTGGTTGTCCGCTGGCAGGATGACGGTGGCGATCCCTGCCCGCCGTGCTGCAAGGAGCTTTTCTGCCAAGCCTCCGACGGGCAGGATATCGCCATGGAGAGTGATCTCTCCGGTCATGGCAACATCTCCTCGGACAGGATGCCCGGTAGCAGCCGAGATGAGGGCTACTGTCATCGTAACGCCTGCAGAAGGACCGTCCTTCGGTATAGCCCCCTCTGGGATGTGGATGTGAATCTCCTTCCCGGTAGCAAAGCCGGTGGGAATCCCGAACCGCTCTGCGTTGGAGCGCACATATGAGACTGCAGCCATAGCGGATTCTTTCATCACCTCTCCCAGCTTGCCCGTTAACGTTAATTTCTCTGTACCGGGCATAAGGGTTGCCTCTACGGGCAGGAGCTCTCCTCCTACGCTCGTCCATGCAAGTCCTAACGCAATCCCAACCTTGTCGCGAAGGTCATGGCGGCGCTCAGAATACGGTGGGGCTTTCAGGTAGTTCGGGACAGCCTCCGCATCCACAATGATGCGCTGCTGTTGGAGGTAGCTCTGGAAGTCTGGGGAGTCAGCGAGGTTGCTCTGTTCTGCTTCTGCAGTTGAGAAGCCTTCGACGAGGCGGCGAGCAATTTTCCGGAGAATGGAGGCAATCTGCCGTTCGAGATTCCGAACTCCAGCTTCGCGGGTATACTCGCGGATGATTCGCAGGAGGGCTTTGTCGGTGAACTCGATGGGGAAGTGTGCCATCCCATACGTCTCCAACAGCCTCGGGATGATATGGCGGCGGGCGATCTCTAGCTTCTCGTCGTCCAGGTAGCTGTACAGCTCTATGACCTCCATCCGATCTAGCAGAGGGGTCGGGATGTCGTAGAGGACGTTGGCCGTGGCAATGAAGAGCACTTGGGACAGGTCGTAGTCGACTTCTAGGTAGTGGTCGTTGAAGGCGTGATTCTGCTCCGGGTCGAGGACCTCCAGTAGGGCTGCCGAGGGATCGCCGCGGAAGTCCATGGACATCTTGTCCACCTCATCGAGCAGGATGACGGGGTTGATCGTCCCGGCCTTCCGCATGGCCTGGATGATCCTCCCAGGCATTGCGCCGACGTACGTGCGGCGGTGTCCGCGAATCTCCGCCTCGTCGCGGACCCCACCCAGTGAAATCCGCACAAACCGACGTCCTAGCGCGCGGGCAATAGAGCGGGCCAGGGAGCTCTTCCCGACGCCTGGAGGGCCGACGAAGCAGAGAATCTGGGAGCGTACCAATCCCTTCAGGCGAGCAACGGCCAAGTACTCCAGAATCCGCTCTTTGGGACGCTCGAGGTCGTAGTGGTCTTCCTCCAAGATGCGGCGAACGTGCTCGATATCCAGGTTGTCTTCAGTGCGCTGGGACCACGGCAGAGAGGTTAGCCATTCTAGGTATGTGCGGATGACGGTGAACTCCGGCGAGATAGGTGGGGTCTTGCGGAGACGTTCGAATTCTTCCTCAGCCTTTGCCCGAACGTGCTCTGGCATTCCGGCCTGCTCGATGGATTCTCGGAGGGCAGCCAATTCTGGAAGGACTTCCTCTTCTTCACCGAGCTCACGCTGGAGTGCACGA
Source organism: Candidatus Kapaibacterium sp. (assembly GCA_025059875.1). Taxonomy (NCBI): domain Bacteria; kingdom Pseudomonadati; phylum Bacteroidota; class Eximiradiia; order Eximiradiales; family Kapaibacteriaceae (SeqCode); genus Kapaibacterium (SeqCode); species Kapaibacterium sp. (SeqCode). Next base: position 150,476 of record JANXCT010000002.1, on the reverse strand, counting down.
ATCTGCTCTTGGATGATGTAGCGTCGTTGGGCTCGAAGGATGGTGTCTTGTACCTTTTGGTCAATCTGTTGAGCAAGGCGCCGGACCTCCACTTCGGTCGTCAGGATACCCAAGAGCTCAAAATACTGATCCTTCAGGCGTTCCTTCTCTAGGATGCGCTGCTTAACCTCGATGCTCTGCTGGACGTGGGCAGCGGCGTAGAAGAGTCGGTGGACAGGGTTCTCCAAGTTCTCGTAGGCCACCCACAGTTCGTGAGGTTGCTGCGAAATTCGAAGGTACTCTTGGAAGAGTTCGTCGGCGCGGCGGACCATTGCCTGGAACTCTGGGTCGTCCTGAGGGATACGGGGGGTGATAATGCGGATGTTCGTCTCCATGTACTCGCCTTTGTGGAAAGGCTCTTTAATCCGGGCCTGGTAGAGGCCCTCAACGAGTACCTTCAGAATCGGCTGGTTAGGGAGGCGCTGGACTTGGAGGATGCGGGCAACCGTACCGTGGGGATAGAGGTCTTCAAAGTCTGGGTCTTCCACCATCGGATCGCGTTGGGCGACCAGCAGGAGGACGCGTTTCCGTTCCAGCGCTTTCGCTACAGCCCGGACTGACGGTGCTCGGCCAACCACGATAGGGAAGAGCATGAAAGGGTAGATGACGATGTCCCGTAGCGGTAAGACGGGCAGGGGCTTTGGAATCTCTGAGGGTTTCAGGACGTTTTCCGTCGTTTCGGGAGCGAAGAGATCCTCAAAGGTCTGCGCCATTCGGCTTTCGTAGAGTGATTCACATGCGTACGATAAGACGCCTGGTGAAGGGAAGGGATTGCATCGGAGCGGCTCCGAGTAACTTTGCATGTTATCCAATAGTACGCCCTTCCGCATGGGCTGCTGGTTGGCTACCGTGATAGTTGTAGGTCTACTCACGAGGGGATTCGTTGCTCGGGGACAGGGGTGGATTCTGCAGGAAGATGTTCGTGAGCGACTTCAACAGGCATTAGTGGAGGAAGCGCAGGGAGTTGTCTGGCAAGCGGAAGAGTTGGCGCGGTCGATTGACCCTACGGTTGTCAGCGTACATGAGTGGGCAAGCTTTGTTGCGACCAGGAGTCTGCTGCGGCAAGGATTGTGGCGGCAGGGGTCCGAGGCGTTGGCAACATTGCTGGTAGAAGCGCCGCTCTCTTCACTGCGGCCGTGGATACTGCAATGGGCCGGGATTGCAGCCTTTCACCTCCAGCAGTACGAGGAGGCGCTACGTTGGTGGGATTCTGCATTGGCTGGGTTTCGGAGCATCCCTGACACAACCTTGCAGCTGTCGGTAATGTCTACGGTGGAGTACTGGTATTTCCTCGCCCTCCTCCATCTAGGACAGTACCGTCGAGCCGACACCCTGGCGGCGCGGTACGTGCAGCAGTATCCATCGTCACAGTTTGCTGATGATGTCTTGTTATTCTGGGCGTTCCTCGCAGAGCTGGAACAACAGTACCGACAAGCAGCTCAGCGGCTGCAATTGCTGCGACAGACGTACCCATGTCATACGGCGACTCTGACTGCCTTTGCCCGTGAGGCGTACGTGCGCCTTATCCTCCGGGAGTTCGCCCAGGCGTTGGAGTTGACAGAAGGCCTCCAGCTCCTCATCGAACGCCTGCGGAGAGGAGAGCCCGTACGGCAGGGCTGCGAGCCATTCCGATCCTTCGAAGTTCAAGAGCAGGAGTTACTGTACGTTCGAGCAGAAGCTTACCTTCAGCGTGAGCAGTGGGAGGCTGCTCAGCAGTACTTTGACGAGCTCCTGCGGCGCTATCCGCAGGGCTTTTTGGCAGACCGTGCCCGCTTTCAGAAGGCGTGGATCGACCTGCGACGAGGGAAATCGGAAGAGGCACTTCAGCAGTTGAAAGCGCTGCGCGGTAGCTCAGATCGGCTCGTGACGTCCCTCGCTCGTCTCTATGTACCGTCAGCCCTCAAGGCTCTCGGAGATACCGCAGCAGCTCGGCAGGAGCTTCTAGAATTGAGCCTGCAGCGGGACTTCCCGTATCCGGCGAGGGTCCTGCTGGAGTTGGGGCAGCTCAGCTACGAGGCAGCCCAGTACCGGAATGCGCGGCTCCAGTTAGAGCAGGCTCTCCGGGAGGCCACCGATGCGGTGACAACGCTCCAGATCCTGGTCCTTCTCGGCTCGGTGTATCAGCAACTGGAACAGTGGGAGCAGGCCCTACGTACGTTCCGGACTGCAGAGCAAATGCTTCAGCAAGCCGATACCCTCTTGGTGCCGAGGTGGCGCGCATACCGAGAGCGAGCCCTCTTGGGAGCAGCAACATCACTTCTTATGCTCCACCGTCCAGGAGAGGCGATAGCACCGCTGGAGCGGCTTGTTGGGGAAGACCTTGCCGCAGCGCTACAGCCCGATGAGATTCTCTTCTGGCTGGCCGAAGCCTACTATCGGGTGGGACAGATAGAGCGAGCTCTCCAGACGTTTGAGCGCGTTCTGCTGCGGTACCCGCAGAGTCCACGTCGAGAGGAGGCCCTGTATGGGACAGCATGGTGTGCCTTTCGGATGCAGCAGATGGAGCGTGCTGCCTTCTGGTTCGAACGCCTCCTCAGCGAATTTCCTCAGACACGCTATGCACCCGAAGCATACGTTCGTCGCGCCGACGCACTCTACCTGCTACGGCAGTACCGTCAGGCAGCTACAGTCTATTGGGAGCTAGCGCAGCGGTTTCCGAAGACTCCCGAGGGGGAGTATGCAGCCTACCAGTATGGCTACGTCCTCTATCGCCTCCGCGACTATGCAGCTGCAGAACGAGCGTTCCGGTACTTCGCACGGACCTATCCGACGTCTTCTCTGGCTGACGAAGCGCTCTACTTCCTTGGGTGGCTGGCCTTCCAGCAGCAACAGTATGGAGAAGCCGTTGAGCGTTTCCGGAACCTCTTGCAGAGCTACCCAAATTCGCCATTGGCGGCGCGGACATGGTTTGCCATCGGCAATGCGTACTACAACATGGAGCAGTGGCACGAAGCGCTCCAGGCATACCGCACTGTCGTCGAACGTTACCCTAGTAGTCCGTATGCTGTAGAGGCTGTCAAGAGCGTCCAGTACTGTCTACTGGCCTTGGGCCAGACCGAGGAAGCATATCGCTGGGCTGATTCCATCGCGCAGCGGTATCCAGCAACGCGCCTAGAAGAAGAAGCCCGACTGAAGAGAGCAGAACTCCTCTTCACTCAGCGACAGTACGGTGCTGCTCTGCAGGAGTATCGGGACTTTGCTCAGCGCTATCCGTACAGCGAGCGGACGCCGGAAGCGCTCTATTGGGCTTTCCGCAGCGCTCTCGCGTTAGGTGAGCTAGAGGCAGCACGACGGTTCAGCGAGCAGCTTCAGCAGAACTACCCTCAGCTCCGGTATGCTGCGCAGACTCTCCTAGAGCTGGCTCACGAAGAGGCACGCCGTGATCCTGTGGTGGCTGATCGGCTGTACCAGCGCGTGGAGCAGAAGGGAGACAGTGTACAACGTGCGGAGGCAGTCTTCCGTCGTGGGACGTTGGCGTATGTACGTGGCGACACCATGGCTGCGCTGGGCTTCTGGCATCGAGCCATTGCGGAGTATCCGACTACGGAAGTCTCTGCCCAAGCACGGTATCAAGTGGCACTCTACTGGCGGAGCCGCGAACGGTATGACTCTGTGCGGAGCTACCTAACACCGTTAGCGCTGCGGAGCGATGACTTGGGGGCGGAAGCCCTCTACTACGTCGGGGAAGCGTGGATGCGAGAAGGGCGGTGCGATAGTGCCGTTATTGCATTCCGCCAACTCCAAACCAGCCACCAAGGAAAAGAAAACTGGTACTCCCTCAGCCTCCTACAGGCCGGAGAGTGCTACGAGCAGATGAGGAACCCACAAGCGGCCATGGAGCTCTACCGCGTCTTGTTGACCCTTCGTCCAAACGATGAGTACGGTCGGATTGCACGGAGTCGTCTCAACCGAATGCAGCGGAGGAACCCGTGATGCGTCTGCTGTTGGGCTTTTGGGGAATGCTGGTATTGGGACTGGTGCTATTTGCCCAGGTGCCTCCGCCGCTCGAGCTTCCGGAGGTTGTGATCGTCGGACAGGAGGAGCGCCGTATCCCAGGCGGGGCTAAACAACCACCTGCACCTCCGAATCCCCTTCCACGGCAACTTCTGGACACGCTCAACCCGACTGCAAAGCATACCCTCATGGAGTTCTTTCCAAAGCCGGAACTCCCAAACGCTCTTACTCTGCCCTCGACCGTCCACAGCTTCGTTGAGGGGAGGCTAGGGCAGTATACGACCATTGGCATTAAAGCTTTTAGCCAGTGGGGGCTTCGCGAAGGGAAAGTAATAGCTGCAGTTGATGGGAGTACTACTGCAGGACACGTAGCATTCGCGGATTCAACTAGTGTATTGCTCAGGGGACAGGCGCAGTTCCGCTTACCGTCAGCGTTGTGGTTCTTTCAGAATGCAGCTGCTACGGTAGACTTCTCAGCTCACTGGAATCGCTATCGCCTCTTCGGGGACTCTCTTCCAGTGCGCCGGTCACTGCTCCGTTTCGGTGGGGGAGGGGAACTCGGGGGTAGGATAGAGGATTTGCGGTACCGAGTTGGGGCAGAGTTGTTTATGAGTTCGCTCTCCCAGGCCAGCGTAGGGCAAAGTGAGCAGCAGCTTCAGGTAGAGGTCCAGGCGGTCTACCCTTCAGCATCGGTTTCGAACGTTGGGATTCGAAGCCTACTGGATCTGCGACTATGGGGGGAGGAGACGCAAATCTTCAGCGAGTTTGGCCTTGCAGCAGCATGGGCACCTCAGGCAACCCTGTACCTCCAGGGAGTTGTGGGGATACAGCTAGCGAGAGCATACACAGGAGCTTCCTTCTTCTTCCCGGTCTTAGAGGGCACAGTGCAATACCGGCTTAGTGAAGGCTGGCGAGTGTTGGCGAGAGGGTGGTCACGTATCCACCCAGGGGGATGGCGGGAGATATGGCAGACGAATCCATACGCTAGCACAAACAGCATGCCGACTTTTCCACATGAACGTCTGGGGGTTAGCATAGGGGCGGAGTGGAGTCCGTCGGCTCTTTGGAGTATGGAAGTCTCAGCACGGGCTCGTTCAGTGAGACGATGGTGGAGCTGGCGTCCCGATAGCGTAGGATTCCTTCTTTGGGCACTCCCTGTAGAGGTAGTAGAACTAACAGCCCATGGGCTTGCGCAGCTTTCCGACGCTAACTTCGCTGGCGGGTCAGTGCTGCTTGGCCGTGCCAGAGCACACACACAAGGGTTCGTAGCATACTACGCTCCTCTCCAGCTCCGAGCGCGGTACGATCGGCAATGGCGCGCGGGACTGTGGAGCACTCTTGGCATAGAGATTGTAGGTTCACGACAGGTAGCTCCCGACAGGGAGTTGGCCGCATACGTTCGATTGTGGGGTGAGCTTCGGTATACAATCGTGCCAAGATTGCAGCTGACCCTGTTCGCGGACAATGCCCTCAATGCCGAGATTGTGCAGTGGCAGGGCTACCCAGAACGTGGCATCTTCGTTGGTGCAACGCTGCGGTGGGTATGGCAATGAAGCAGGACTACCGGCCAGAGGAAGCAACAGGGTTCGAGCCCGAAACAGATCGGGAGAGCTTTTTGCTGGAGAGCGCTCCCTACCCAGGAAGCCTTCCGTGGCAATCCCAGGATGTAGACCAGGGTGCAGGTGGTTTCTTCACACATGGCAGCGAATTGTCGCCCGAAGAGGTACTGCGGCTTGATGAGGAGCTCCGCCGAATCTTAGAGGAAGAGCTCCAGCGTTCAGCACAGCGACATCGAGCGCGTTCTGTGGCTGGAATACCTGTACCTCCGAGCAAGCCAGTGTCCCACAGTGCTGCGCCTGTAGAGATAGACCTTGGGGAGCTACCGAAACATCCTTCTCAGCTCCAACTGCTCGTTGCACAGAAGGAATTACCGACAACACCACCAGCCATTACATCAAAGCCGCGCAAGGGTGCACAGTCACGTCGTGCTGTGCTCGTAGACCTCCTCCTCGTGCTCCTTGTCCTGGGTGGAGGAGCTCTTCTCTGGCACCTCGGAACGGCGCGCCGATGGGATGTTGTGCTTCTCGGAGGAACAGAGCTCGGGGAGGTGGAGCCCAAGGGGATTGGACAGCAGTACGGGCAACAGCATTCGGTGGATGCTCCATTTCGAGAGGTGGTGTGGGTAGATCCTGTGAGGGTCGAGGTCTTTTCGCCGTTATTGCAAACTGGTCTCCCAACAACAACACAGTCAGCAAAAACAAATCAACCACCAAGCCCCAAAAGCCCTAGACCTATGAGAGCTACGACAGTGGTGTTACGAAAAGCACCTCAGCATCTTCCAGCTCCGCTAGCACGAGGAGAGTCCCAGGATTGGTATGCTGTCCAAGTCTATGCCTCGCCTTCCCTGGATGATGCCAAGGAAGTGGCAGAGTACCTCCGCCGACAAGGAGCTCCAGCCGTTGTGGTCAGTGCCGTGAACATTCGAGGACAGACGTGGTGGCGCGTACGCTTTGGGCCGTATGCAACTCGTCTACAAGCTGAGCAAGCAGCTCTGCGCTTCGGAGCTACGAATGCCTGGATTGTGAGGGTCCAGTGAATGAAGATGCATACCTCTTACGAGCGGACGACCGTTCTGACCGTACGCATCCCCTGGGACCGCATCACTGCCCGTGCCTTTCTGCTGTCGCTCCTGCTGCATATCTGCATCTTCCTCCTCATGCTCAACGTACGATGGATTCCTGAGCCTCCACGACAGCTCGAGGCTCGCAGCATTCCCGTGGAGCTCTTGACCCTTGGGTGGGGTGAAGGCGAAAAACCAGCCGGTGGTAGTCTATCGCCAGAAGGTGCGGCGCGGAGGGCACGGCCAGCGCGCTCTCCGTTGGAGGATGCTCAGATAGCCTCTCGTTCCACACAGAGAGCCGGGGGTGTCACGGAGTCCGTGCATGCCATACCACGACCTGTTCCAGAGACGACGAAGGCTGCTACGAACTCGCCGGGAGAATCGGGAGGGGCAGCCGGTGTCCCAGAAAGGTCGGCTGAAGGCTCTGGACTAGGGCTCCAGGGCAGTGGGAGTGGCCGAGGTTTAGGGTTCGATATTCAGTGGGGAGGTGGGGGTAACCGAATTGTGGTCTACAGGGTTTTGCCGCAGTACCCGCGGGGACACAACGTTGGAGGGAGAGTGCGTCTGCGGTTTACTGTGCTGCCTGATGGTACTGTCGGAACGATCATCCCTGTCCAGCGCACGGATCCGGTGCTGGAGCGGGTGGCTGTAGAGGCGCTGCGTCAGTGGCGTTTCAATCCCCTGCCGACCCAGATGGAGATGGTCGGCATTATCACCTTTGCCTTTGAGCTGGAATAGCCTGACGATGAAGAGCCTCTGATGTACCGAGTTGGGATTATCGGCACGGGATACGTAGGTCTGGTTACGGGACTCTGTTTTGCTGAGACGGGGAACGAAGTCATCTGTGTCGACGTGGATGCTGCGAAGATTGAACGCCTACGGAGTGGTGAAATCCCTTTCTACGAGCCTGGCCTTCAGGCCTTGTTGAGCAGAAACCTACAGAAGCAGCGCGTTAGCTTCACCACCGAATTATCCGAAGCAGCCGCCAACTGTGATGTTCTCATGCTGTGCTTGCCGACCCCTTCGCAGGAAGATGGCTCTGCAGATGTTCGGCGTGTCTTCGCTGTAGCTCGGGAGCTCATAGAGTACTACCGGCAGTTCCCACCGGAGGGGCGCCGCTTGCTGGTGACGAAGAGTACAGTACCTCCCGGAACAACACGGCAATTGGCAGAGCTCTTCCACCGAGAGCTTCCCACTGTCCAGATCACCGTCGCTTCCAACCCTGAATTCCTTAGCCAGGGTTCTGCCGTAGAGAACTTCATGAAGCCAGAGCGGGTCATCATCGGTACTCGTGATCCCTGGGCTGCTACGGTGTTGCGGACCCTCTACGAACCCTTTGTGCGGACTGGCAACCCGATCTATGTGATGGATGAGACCAGCGCTGAGGTTGTCAAGTACGCTTCAAATGCCTTTCTGGCGATGCGTGTGTCGTTCATGAATGAGCTATCGGCATACTGTGAGGCGATTGGAGCGGACATAGAACAGGTCCGTCTCGGAATGGGAGCCGATAGCCGAATTGGAAAGCGGTACCTCTTTGCTGGCTTGGGATATGGAGGAAGCTGCCTACCGAAGGATATCCGCGCTCTGGTGCAATCGGCGCGTTCGGTGGAGGTCCCCTTGGAGCTGATTCCGGCAGTGGCGAGGGTTAATGAGCGGCAGCTCCGGCGCTTTGTTGAGAAGATTCGTCGTCGATTCGGGTCCATCGACGGTAGAGTGCTTGCCCTCTGGGGAGTCGCCTTCAAGCCAAATACGGACGATATCCGCGAGGCTCCAGCACTGTACGTGATTGATGCGTTGCTGCAGGATGGGGGGCAGATTCGGGTCTACGATCCACAGGCGCTTGACAACCTTCGTCGGCTCTACGGAGAGAGACTCACTTACACTTCATCGGCTTACGAATGTGCGGAAGGGGCTGATGCCCTCATCATTGCTACAGAGTGGGCAGAATTTCGCAACCCGGATTTCCATCACCTCCGGCGTTGCCTCCGGCAGGCCATCATCTTTGACGGACGCAATCTCTTCTCCCCTCCAGAGATGCTGCGCCTTGGCTTTGAGTACCATAGCATTGGGCGTCCTTCGGTCTACCCCTTAGGCTCTCCGCAGGACGTCCGATAATGTAACACGTGGTACCAGTGTGTGACACCCATGGCGGCCATGGCGGGATCGAAGGTTGAGAGCAAGGAGGGGAGCTCCAAAAGACTTAGCCTTCCTGTGATTATCGGGCTGATGGGCGGAGCAGTAGCGCTGCAGGTAGTGGTCTTGGTGGTAGTCCTCCGAACGTTTGTGACTCCACCATCGGGACAATCCCTCCAGCAGCATGGCCACAAAGAGATCACAGCTGAGGCTACAGCCAACGTCCCAACCGGAGTGATTGTGCCAGTAGACGATCTGGTCGTCAACCCGCGTGGCTCCTCTTCTCGCTACGTTCTCGTGGCACTTGGCCTAGAAGTTGCAAATCCTAAGGAGGGAGAGCGTCTCCGTCGGGAGCTGATGATTCCCGTCCGTGACCGCATCATGTCGGTCGTGTCCTCGTACTCGGTAGAGGAACTCCAGACAGTAGGGATCCGGGATAGCCTAAGGATGCGAATCCGCCAGGAGCTGGAACTACTCCTGCCGGAGATTCACCTGCGAAATGTCTACTTCTCCAAGTTTGTTATCCAGTAAGCTACCTCCAGAATGCCGCCAGTGCTGAGTCAGCAAGAGATCGATGCCCTCTTGTCGTCTCTAGCGGGATGGTAGAAGTGGAATCCTTACTCCAGGAAGCCCCTAAGCAAGTCCTCCCCTATGACTTCCGTCGCCCTAACCGTATCTCTAAAGCCCAACTGCGATCGCTCCAGTCTATCCACGAGTCATTCGCTGAGACGGTGGCTTACCACTTACTGTCTCGGCTCCAAGCCCTGGCCTCATTGAGCGTGACCTCCGTAGACCAGCTCTTCTACTCCGAGTACTTGTTGTCATTACCTCGTCCGGGTTGCCTGTATGTGGCAGAGGTTGGGGGCTCTCAGCAACACATCATTTTGGAACTGAGCCAGCAGTTGGCATTAGTCATTGTAGAGCGTCTGCTTGGTGGGGAGGGCATCACTCCGCCCCCAAAGACGCGGTCTATTACGCCCATTGAACAGGCGGTGCTCAAAGGGGTAGTAGAGCACATGTGTCGTGTGCTGGAAGAGAGCTGGGCACCGACAGCGCCTTTGGAGTTTCGTCTGGTCCGAATGGAGACGGAGCCCGACTTCGTTCAAATTGCTTCTGCTTCTGAAATTGTGGTCGTCGTTAGTCTCCATTGGGATTCATTCTTACATGATGAGCCTCTGCTATCCGACATTCGCGTTAGAAGATGTCCTGAGCCGCTTGGAACGCCAACAAGTCACCCATGCTGCACACCCAGAGCAGCAGCAAGCCAATAGCGCTACCATTTTGGGACACCTACTGACCCTGCCACTGCAAGTGGCTGTACAGTTAGGCACTGCTACCATTACTGTCAAAGAGCTACTGCAGCTTCGCGTCGGAGATGTTCTGCGGCTGGATACACAGACGACAGACTTGTTGATGCTCTTCATTCAGGAGCAGCCTAAGCTGTGGGTGCGGCCAGGCAGTGTCACTGGCCGACGGGCTGTTCAGATTGTACGCCCAATCGATCCGAGCGAGATCATGTGAGGGTAGTGGACAATGCCAGAGCAAGAGTCTATCGCTCCAGAAATCCCTGAGTCGGGGACAGCACAGCCCTCCACTGGTGGAGAAGCTCCAAAGGAGGGGTTCACCCCCCAGGAGAGTGCTCAACTGGGTGGAGAAGTACGGGGACTCAAAGCTGAAGAATTCCTGCACGATCCCAAGCTAGAGCTTCTCTTCAGCATTCAGCTACCAGTATCAGTGGAGCTCGGCCGCACGATGATGTTCATCCGCGATATCCTTCGCTTGGGACGTGGCTCAGTCATAGAGTTTGAGCGCCTCATCACGGATCCTGTAGATGTGCTCGTCAACGGCAAGAAGATTGCCGAAGGGGAGGTGGTTGTCATAGACAAGCATTTCGGCATTCGGATTACAACTCTAGTGGAACCGGCAGAACGGTTGCACGGCCTGCGGAGGTAAAGGATGGACGAGGGGATGTTGATTCGCACAGTGCTGACCTTGGTAGGCTTCTTTGCAGTTTTAGGAGGCAGTTTTAGGAGCAGCCGCGTATGGGATCCGTCGGTGGGCACTGAGCGGAAGGAATACAGACGGGCCGCGGTTTCGGCTGCTAGCCCAGCTGCCTATGACGCCGAAGGCAATGCTATGTGCCGTCCGGGTAGGCGAGGAAGTCCTCCTCGGCGTCGCTGAGCACAGCATTAGTCTTCTCCGGCAATACACAGTAGAAGAGTGGGAAGCAGCCAAAGTTGCCGGATCATCCCCCACGAACCCACTGCAACTATTGTGGCCTAGTCGTATTTCAGCCGGGACATTCGATGAGCAACGGTGGCAATGTAGCCGTCAGAACCGACCACGAGGTATAGCTGAGTAAGCTTGGCCCCTTTTTGGCGAAGCAAAGCTGCAATCTTTCGGTGGAGAACTTCAACCTCGTCCTCCTTCCATTCCAAGAGTCGACAGAGCGCTCGGACAATCTCTTTCGGTACCTGTTTCAGGAGCACAGTCGAGAAAAAGCCTCTGAATCTGACGGGATTGCTTGCATGTTAGCCGGAAGCTGAAGCCATCCCGACAATGCAACAGCTTTGCGAAGAGGAGTAGTAGGGCGACGAATTCGCGAGGTACTCCGCGTTGCTTCATCCGAACTTGAGCATGTCGTGTGAGGTGTAGCATCGCTGGACTACCGTGTCAGTTCCTCACGGAAGCATGGCAAAATCTGGTGCCAACCACGCAGTGCAATCCAGAAAATGCAGATGTGTCAAGGAAATGCGAGCAGAGGCAAGAGGGCACCTACTGGGAGACCAAGCCGCAGAGATGTCACACCAGATGTTACTCTTCTGTGACACGCTTGTTGAGCTCGGGCTCTACTGCAACGGGGTACTCGCCAGTAAAGCAAGCGGTGCAGTAGCCGATCCCCGGCTCATGTGGGACGGAGAGGAGGAGGCTGTCTAGCGAGAGGTAGCGTAGAGAGTCGGCCCCGATGGCTTGGCCAATCTCTTCTTCAGTTTCGTAGTAGTTGGCAATCAGCTCCTCGTAGCTGGGGAAGTCCATGCCGTACTTGCATGGATAGCGGATCGGTGGCGCGGTAACGCGCAAATGGACTTCGCGGGGACCAGCTTGGCGGATGAGCTGGATTAGTGCCTTGGAGGTTGTGCCTCGAACGATGGAATCGTCGACAACGACCACCTTCCTGCCTGATAGGACACTACGAACGGTGTTGAACTTCGTCCGTACCTTGAGCTCTCGTTGGTTCTGTTCTGGGGCGATGAAGGTGCGTCCGACATAGTGGCTGCGAATCAGGCCAACGTCGAACTGCGTTGGAATACCCTGTTCAGCATTGGCACGAGCATACCCAACGGCAGCAGTGTTGCCGCTGTCAGGGACTGGGATGACCACGACGGGATCATCAGGGGAGTCTGTAAGGACTGGGCTTTCCTTTGCTAGGCTCTCCCCTAGTCTTCGGCGGACTGCATCTACGCTATGGCCGAAGATGGTGCTGTCAGGGCGGGAGAAGTAGATGAACTCAAAGATGCAGTGTCGAGCCTCGGGGGTAACTTCTGCGACGGGGTAGCTCTTCATCTCCCCGGTCACCACGGTGTCTTGGTCTATGACCACAATCTCGTTGTGGCGCACATCCCGGACGTACTCAGCCCCTACGAGGTCGAAGGCACACGTCTCCGAAGCCACAACGTATGCATGTTGTCCGTCGCGGACCGGTAAACGCCCAATCGCTAAGGGGCGAAAACCATGAGGGTCACGGACAGCGATGAGGGCGGTGTCAGTAAGGATGACCAAAGAGTATGCGCCACGCGCGATCCGAAGTGCTTCTCGGATCTGCTCTAGCTGTGTTACCTGGCGGCTGCGGGCTATGAGGTGGAGGAAGAGTTCGCTGTCGGTGGTGCTCTGGAAGATTGCACCTTCTTCCTGGAGCTGTTGGCGCAAGGATCGAGTGTTCGTCAGGTTCCCGTTGTGTGCCAGAGCGAGGTTCCCCATCCGGTAGGTGATGTGGAAGGGCTGGATGTTGGCTGGCGAAGGGCTACCGGTTGTGGAGTACCGATTGTGTCCTATCGCTGCGTCACCCTTGAGGACGTTCTGCAGAACGTCTGGCGTGAAGACATCGAGCACGAGTCCTTCACCCTTGTAGCTGACGAAACGTCGGCGATGCTTCTGGTCCCAGTAGGCAGAGACAATCCCTGTAGCCTCCTGCCCTCGGTGCTGCAACGCATGCAGGCAGTAGTAAGCAATTAGGGCTGCTTGGGGATGGTTGTAGACTCCAACGACCGCACACTGGGGTCGGAGCTCTGTACTTAGGCTGGTGTCGGTACGCGCATGATGCATCGCTGGCGCAAAACTATGGACTCACGGGCGGAGGGACGGAACGGGAGGGCACAAACACAAGGCTGAGTCGGTCCGTCTTGGAGATCCCCAAGGGACGGCGCACGGTGGCACCGTAGAGCCAGAGGGGGAGTTGGTCGGTGTAGTGGTGGCTCAGGAAATGGCCTGAGACCCCACCGGGGAGTGCAACAGCCCATGTAGAATCTGCAAGGTCTGCTATGAAGCGGGCAGAAGCCCCAAGCATCTGTCTGAATGGTTCCCAGAGGCGCCACTCGCCAGTATTGACTGTTGTTGGGGCTCCTGGCGTCGGGTACGGTCCGCGCGAGAACAGGGGCCGAAGCAACGGGTGGAGCCCTAGTGGATGCTCTAAGTGAAGCTGATGGAGTCGCTCGTAGCGCCACGAGCTAATGTCGTTCCCTAATCGGTGGCGGAGGGTATCAATCGCCTCGACGAAACTTCGATGCAGTATGTCGCGAAGTGTCTCGCGGCGCTGAGTTCGTGGGTCGTCGAAGAACGCTGCATAGAGGGCAGGGAGGAGCTCCCAGAGCCGTCGTAACGCGAGGTTGCTTAGGAAGAGGTACTCTCGTAGGCGTGGCGGCGAGAGATGCTGACCAAAGGTATTTACCAGGAGGCGTTGCAGCAGGATAGCGAAGATGCTAGCTCCAACGGAGGAACGGCCAAAGTGGCAGTCCCAGGACCGGAGTGAATCCAGAACGTGCTGCTCTACTCGAGATCGTGGTTGACGCTCTTCCAGCAACGGCAGCACGACTTTGAGGACATTCCGGGCATATGGGGAGACGACATCAATCTGCATGCGCTCGGCATCACTGAGGGTGTAGTCAGCGCCGTACTGTGAGAGGAGCTCCGTCAGGCGCTCTGCGCGGGAGTGGGGCTCCCAGATGTAAGTCAGTGGGAAGGGGAGCTGGGGTGCCAGTTGGTTATTGGCGCTCACAACGAAACCCTGTTTGGGGTTGGCGACCGAAGGCAATTCGAGAGCCTGTAGGAGGCCACGCCACCAGTATTGTGGCTCCCAGCCTTTCAGCGGGAATGCCCACGTTTGCTCTGGCGCCGTGCTATCTCTAATGGGGACTAGCCCAGCCGCTTGGGCTGCGATGGTACCGCGATGGTCGGCGTAGACGAAGCAGAGTACGGGGGCTACCCATGTCCGAAGGGCACTGCGGAATTGGCTCAGCGAGCGAGCTCGGCCAATCCGGTAAGCAGCCAAGACCTCATCGCTAACCGTGTCAGCAGCCCATCGGTAGCTAAGACGATAACGCCGGAGCAAGGGATTGGTGCTTGTGTCCGAGCGTCGGCGGAATAGGAAAGCAGGGGCTGCAAAGAGATGGACGTCAGAGATGATCGGGCCGTTATGCGAGCGTAGGATCTCGATGACCATAGGTGGTCTTCCGCGGACATGGATTGTATCACGCTGTCGCTGGAAGCGACGCCACTGCTTGCCATCCCAGTAGCGGGTTGGTGCTGTTGAGTCAATCTGCTCCAACACGAAATCAGATTCGTCGGCCATCAGGTTCGTCACACCCCAGGCGATGAAGCGGTTGCGGCCAATGATCACCAATGGGAGCCCGGGCAGAGTAAGGCCAGCGACTTCGTAGTCAGGCGAGAGAATGCATACAGGATACCAGCGTGCTGGTAGTCCAAGGACTAAGTGCGGATCGTTTGCCAGCACAGCCCCCGTGCGAGTTCGGACAGCCCATGCATTGCTTCCTTGGCCAGCTGCTGGGCGTAGCCATGGTAGGAGTGCTGTGCGGAGCGACGCTAGCTCTGAGAAACCATAGGGGGGCGGCGGCAATGTAGGATGCTGACTCCGGGAGCCATTAGGAGGGGGAAAATTTGCTGGCTCCTTGCCGACAATTGTAGGTGCACTGCTCGGGTATCCAGGCAAGAGGTCCCACGCCTTCTCCACTCCGATTTCTTCGGCAATAGCTCCGACGGCGATGTCGCTCCAGAAGCAGAATGCCAGGTCAAAGGCCATGAGGCGGGCTATTGCCAATGAGTGCTGTGGAGTCCAGGGTTCGGGATGGTAGCCAAGGATGAGGAACTCAGGTGGCAGTCGGCGGGCATTCTGTTGTAGCCAGGCATTGACTCCCTCGGCATACCGCCGCAGGATAGAGCGCGATATCGGGTGGAGGTTCTCCCACAGCCGCTGAGCCATTCTACCGAAGCCGAGAGTGCGCATGAGGTAGTCCAGGGGCAGCGCTTCTTCGCCGACGAGTTCCGCAACTCGTCCCAGGGCAATTCGGCGCAGAATGTCCATCTGCCAGAGGCGATCTTCGGCGTGGAGGTAGCCGAGTGCAAAGAAGGCGTCAGAGGTGTGTGCTGCACGGATTGTCGGGATCGCAAAGGAGTCGCGCCAGACGACAACGCTGTCCTGAACGGCCACTCGAACAATAGCGAACTCTAACGGTAGCGAGCGGGAGAGGAAGAACCAGCCGCCGATGCCGAGGGAGAGTGCCACAATAATTGCAACACCCAGCAGTGGGAGTACGAAGCGCCACAGCATTCCTTAAAGCCAGCCATGCTCGCGATACCACTCGACAGTCTTCCGCATTCCCTCTACTAGTCCCACCGTCTGTCTGTACCCAAGCTCAACGGCAGCTTTTGTAGGCTGGCAGATCCAGTAGGGCTGGATCATGTCCCACCCCTTCTCCAAGTCAAATACTGGCGGACGGCGCATGATCCAACCAGCGACCTCCGCGATACTAGCAACGCCCAAAATGAAGGCATGGGGGACCCGAATTCGCCAGACGTAACGCCGTCCCAACGCTACACGTGCTGCTTCTGTCAGCTGTCCCCAGGTGTAATACTCCTCGGAGCTGATGAAGTAGACTTGGCCTACAGCACGTTCAGAAGCAGCTGCTTGTAGGATGCCTCGGACTAAGTCTTCGACATACACCAGGCTAAGGTACTTCTCCTGAAAGCCGATCAGAGGTGCAATTCCGAGCCGGACAGCCCGGAAGAAAGGGAGCGTGGCAGCATCACGCGGACCATAGACGGCTGGTGGCCGAATGACTGTCACCGGTAGACGGTCCGCTGCCGCTAGTACAGCTTCCTCTGCAGCCTTCTTGCTCTTACCATATGCCGTTATGGGCTGACAGGGAGAGGTCTCGGTCACTGGCTCCGCTAACGAGCGGGCAGGCCCAACAGCTGCCAGGCTGCTGAGGAAAACGAACCGCTGGAGGCTTGGAGCATATCGGAGAACAGCCTGGAGCAGGTTCACTGTGGCATCCCGATTCCCTCTCATGAACTCCGCGGCACTCCGTGCGGCAATAACTCCCGCGACGTGGCAGACGATATCCACGCCCTTGACGGCTGGCGGGAGTGTTTCTGGCGCAGTTAAGCTCGCCTCTACAATCTCTACGGGCTTGCCGACGAGCCAGCGGCGATTGCTCTGGCGCCGGACGATACAACGTACTTCGATCCCCTGGCGGAGCAACGCCTCCACTAAGTGGCTCCCGATGAACCCTGTAGCACCGGTAACAAGAGCTTTCATAGGCTCTCCCTGCTGCGAGCACCCGGAGCCGCAAAAATAGCACCCTATAGGGCTGGCGCGCTTTTAGAGGTAGTCCAGCACGTCATGCCGTGTGATGACAGCAGTTGGGTGGCCAAACTCAGAGAGCACAATTGCTGGGTATTCACGCAGAACCTGGATTCCCTCTTGGATAGAGGCATGGGCGTCAACCACGGGGAGGGGGTCTTCCATGAACTGTTGGAGCGGCTCAGAGAGGGAGGAGGGATTGTCCAGCAATGCCTTCAAGAGGCGACTCTCTCGGACTGTACCGAGGAGCTGACGCTGTTCAATGACAGGGAGCTGGGAGATCTCATAAGCGCTCATCTGTTGCAGTGCCTCCTGAACAGAGGCCGATGGAGGCAGTGCTACGAGAGCAGGAACCCGTCCACGGGATAGCTTCGTCTGAAGCACGCTCTTCAGCGAGAAGTCACCAATATCCAGTAGCCGGTGCTGACGCAGCCATTCTTCAGAGTGATGCTTGGTCAAGTAGCGTTCGCCCGTATCGCAGATGATTGTTACGACAACCGCGTCGGCCGGTAATAGGCGAGCTACATGGAGGGCTGCTGCCACATTCGTTCCCGAAGAGCCACCGCAGAAGATGCCTTCCTCTCGTGCGAGACGGCGCGCCGTAAGGAAGGATTCTCGGTCGCTGATGGCGATGACCTCATCAATGAGGTTGATGTCCAAGTTGGCTGGAATCCGCTCCTGTCCGATGCCCTCCACTAAGTAGGGGATGGCTTCGCCGACACGGCCCGTCTCCTTGTACCCCTTGATCACCGAACCTACGGGGTCAGCAGCAATGATGCGGATGGCGGGATTCATACGCTTGAGAAAGCGGGCCACGCCGGTGATAGTACCGCCGGTTCCAATCCCAGCAACGAAGTGGGTAACGCGCCCTTCGGTATCTTCCCAAATTTCTGGTCCTGTGGTCTGCTCATGGATGGCGGGATTGGCCGGGTTGTCGTACTGGTTCAGCATAATAGCGTTTGGCAACTCCCGAGCTAAGCGCTGGGCGACATTGAAGTAGTAATCCGGTGAGCTGGGACCGACGGCTGAAGGGACAATGAGAACATCGGCGCCCAGTGCCTGCAGATACCGGATACGTTCCTGCGAGGCCTTATCAGTCATCACGAAGAGGCATTGGTAGCCCTTCAGTCGGGCCGCTAAAGCCAGACCAATGCCGGTATTGCCGCTTGTAGGCTCTACGATCAGCAGTCCCGGTCGCAAACGGCCTTCACGTTCCGCAGCTTCAATCATCGCGATCCCAATCCGGTCCTTCACCGAACCTCCAGGATTCCGATTCTCTAGCTTAACCAAGACCGTAGCAGCGATACCGGCCGTTACGCGCTGTAGCTTGACCAGGGGCGTTTTCCCGATGAGCTGCAAAACGTTCTCGTAGAACCGCATCGCTAAGCTGGACTCAAAGGGACACCGGCCACAATATAGCACGCTGCGATTGACTTCGGCAACATAAAAAGGAGCGCCGAGGTCGACCTCGGCGCTCCCGTACGCTACTCCCGTGCGCTTATCAGCGAGGCTGCTGCTCCGTTTGTGCTGACCCTTTCGCTTCGTGTTTCTTAGCCTGTGCCCGCTTCTTTGCACGCTCGTGCTTCTTTGCCTCTTTATGCTTCTGTTCGTGCTTTGCCTCTTCGCGCTTCTGCTCGTGCTTTCCTACTCCCTCGTGTTTCGTTTCCGTGGGCTTCGCAGGCGCGGGGGTGTGCTGTGTCGATGTCTGTGGCTTCGTCATCTGCCACGTAGGAGCAGCTGTCTGCTGTGCTGCAGCAGCCATAGCGCCGCTCGTGACCAGAGCCAGCGCCACTACCAGGAGGCGCTTCATGGGACAACCTAAGGTTGTTGAACATAACCTCAACCGCAGTGGCAAAACTACCGTCAAGCCTCTGAGAGGTGCATGAACCTCCTGTGAAAGAGGTCCCAAAAAGAGGGCAAAGGAAGCTAAAACGTTGCTGATAGTTCTTTCATCCTCAGGCAGAGAGTGCATTCGGCAGCTTCAACTAAGTTTGTGAAGTAGGGCAAGGTCATCTTTCTGGGGCCTGTGCTCATGGAGTACAACAACTTTGTCAACGGGCGATGGCTCCCGAGCCGAAGCGGACGTCGGTTTGAAAAGCGTAATCCTGCGGATACGCGCGATTGCATTGGTCTCTTTCCGCTCTCTTCAGCTGCCGATGTAGCGGAAGCTGTTGCAGCAGCGAAGGCAGCTTATGAGCGGTGGCGCTTGACTCCTGCACCCTACCGTGGAGAGCTCGTCCGGCGAGCAGGGGATATCTTAAGCCGGCGCAAGGAGGAGCTTGCTCGTGCAATGACCCGTGAGATGGGCAAGCCCCTTGTGGAGGCTCGCGGAGACGTCCAGGAGGCCATAGATACGGCCTACTACGCTGCTTCCGAAGGGCGACGACTCTTCGGCTACACTACTCCCAGTGAGCTTCCCAACAAGGTGAATCTCTCCTTCCGCATGCCCGTTGGTGTCTGTGGGCTTATTACGGCTTGGAACTTCCCAATTGCCGTGCCTTCATGGAAGATCTTTCCAGCCCTCGTAGCTGGAAACACGATTGTTTGGAAGCCCTCAGAGGACTCTCCATGGTGTGCGAACCTGCTGGCGGAAGTGCTCATAGAGGCTGGCATTCCCGAAGGGGTCTTCAACGTTGTCCACGGGGACGCCGAAGCTGGGGAAGCACTTGTGCGCCATCCTGATGTGCGTCTCATTGCTTTTACTGGCTCTACAGCAGTTGGACGCCAGATTGCTAGCCTCTGTGGGGCGCTGAACAAGAAGTGCTCTCTGGAGATGGGTGGGAAGAATCCGCTGATCATCCTGCCGGACGCTCCACTTGAGCTTGCTCTGGAAGGGGTCCTCTGGGGAGCTTTTGGCACCTCAGGACAACGCTGTA
Organism: Candidatus Kapaibacterium sp.; assembly: GCA_025059875.1. Classification (NCBI taxonomy): domain Bacteria; kingdom Pseudomonadati; phylum Bacteroidota; class Eximiradiia; order Eximiradiales; family Kapaibacteriaceae (SeqCode); genus Kapaibacterium (SeqCode); species Kapaibacterium sp. (SeqCode). The sequence continues at coordinate 130,978 of JANXCT010000002.1, read as the reverse complement.
CAGCGACCTCCCGCTTGATCCTCCATCGCCAGATTGCCGAGACGTTCCTGGGGCAGCTCTGCGAGCGCACTCAGGCCCTACGGATCGGCAATGGCTTGCGTGAAGATGTCAATCTTGGGCCAATCATCAATGCCCGGCAGCTCCAGCGTATAGAGCAATATGTCCAGATCGGACTCCAGGAGGGGGCGAGGCTTCTAGTTGGGGGGCAGCGCCTTACCGATGGGGAGTATGCCTATGGCTTTTTCTTCGCACCGACAATCTTCACTGATGTGAAACCGCAGATGCGCATCTTCCGGGAGGAGATCTTCGGGCCAGTACTCTGCGTCACGGCAGTGGATTCGTTAGAGGAGGCGATTGCTGTAGCCAACGACAGCGAGTATGGCCTTTCGTCCTCCATCTACACACGGGACATTGCAGCAGCCCTGCGCGCAATCCGTGACTTAGAGGCTGGAATCACGTACGTCAATGCACCGACGATTGGGGCAGAAGCCCACATGCCCTTTGGTGGCATCAAAGCAACGGGGAATGGACACCGTGAGGGTGGCTGGACCGTCTTTGACATCTTCACAGAGTGGAAGACCGTCTACATCGACTACTCTGGCAAGCTGCAGCGTGCGCAGATTGACGTTGAGAGAGGATGAGACAGGAGGTACCCTTAGCGGCTGGGACTTACGAGCAACTCGGCGAAGAGTTAGCGGCGCTCTGGTCGGATGAGATAGACTTCTTCGTCCGTGCTGCTAATATGGCTGCCCTCCTCTTCTGGCGATTGCCAGAGGTAAATTGGGTGGGGTTCTATCTGCGTGACGGCGACGACTTGCTCCTAGGGCCCTTTCAAGGGAGACCAGCATGTCAGCGGATCCCCATTGGCCGGGGTGTCTGCGGTCAAGCTGCATTGCGACGTCAGCCAATCATTGTTCCGGACGTTTCCGCCTTTCCGGACTACATTGCCTGCAGTCCAGAGACTAGAGCAGAACTCGTTGTCCCGATGGTAGCAGGAGACGTACTCTGTGGTGTTGTCGACCTCGATAGTTCTCAACTTGATCGCTTCACGCAAGAAGATGCACAGGGTATCCAGCAGCTTGTCGATCAGCTCATTGCAGGCTCAGACCTGAAGCGACTCCGGCGCTATTACCGATGGTGAGCCGAGCTCTGCTCTACGATTGGTATCGTGCCGCGAGGAGGCTCCTAGTTGGTCTTGCTGTGTTCTGGGGGACAGCAACCGCAGCTCAGCCAGTCATCAATGAGCTCATGCCTGTTCCACCGAAAGGGGAGCCAGAGTGGCTGGAGCTCTTCAACGCTGCAGACACACCGGTAGCGTTCTCCAATTGGTGGCTGACCGATTCACGAATGGCTGTCCGTCTGCCGGCTTTCGTGCTCCCTCCCCGAGGCTATGCTGTCCTATGCCGTGACACCGTGGCTCTCCGCGAGGTCCGAAGCCTACCAGCCATGGCTGTACTGATCGAACTCCGACTCCCCACCCTCAACAACACAAGCGATGTCATCACCCTACGGGCTTCCGACTCATCTTTGGTGGACTCGGTGTACTACTCCGTGAGGTGGGGCAGGGCGGGGGTGTCGTTAGAGCGGGCTCGGGCAGAGCTACCGGCGTGGTCTCCGGAAAACCTCCTCCCGTCCCAGTCTCCGACAGGGGCAACAGCTGGCGATGTGAATAGCGTCACCCCCGTCCCCGTGGACTATGCCTGCGCTGATTTCCGGCTGCTGTCAAGCGATACGCTCCTCGTAGCAGTCATCAACACTGGGACAACTGCCCAAAGCAGGGTGTCGTATACTGTGTGGCTGGATCGTGACGGTGATTCTAGCTTTTCTCCTGCGGAGCTACGCTTGCGGAGGTCTCTTCCGCCACTACAGCCGGGGCAGAGATGGGAGGAGCGAATTCCTGCGGAGGCTCTCTGGGGGGAGCTTCCCAGAGGATGGTACATGCTGCAGCTCGTAGTGGAGCTGGCTGAGGATGTCCGCCGATGGAATGATACCCTTCGGCGGCGCTACTATCGTTCGGTGGGGTCCTCGGTGGTCCGGATCAATGAGATCCTCTACGACCCTCTGCCGAATGGAGCAGAGTTCGTTGAGCTCGTCAACGTTGGGGAGGACACAGTCACATTGGAGGGGTGGTTGCTTCACGACCTAGGCAGCAGTTCCGATACGCTGCGGATTGGTACCGCATTGCGCTTAGCCCCGAATCAGTTTGGTGTACTGGGGTGGGATAGCTCCCTTCTGGTGGCCTATGCAGAGCTGCAAGGGAGCTCGAGCATGTATATCGGGACTCCGGCTCTCACGCTGAACAATGCGGGCGACGGGATCGTGCTTCGCGATCCGAATGGAATTGTGGTGGATTCAGTCTCTTACGACCCCACGTGGCATGACCCTGCTGTAGGGAGCGCACGGCGTGGTAGAAGCCTGGAGAAGCTCCATCCCCTCCTGCCTTCATCTGAGCGGAGCTCATGGAGCACTTGTGCGGCTCCCGCAGGAGCAACCCCTGGAGCTCCAAACAGCATCGCCGTGCCATCCTTGCCCGACGGCGAGCTAACGGCTTCTCCAAATCCCTTCCGACTCTCTGCTGCGGAACGCCAGTACTGCGTCATCTCGTATCGCTTACCGTTCCAGAAGGCGCTGGTAACAGTTCGGATCTTCTCTGACGAAGGGGCTTGCCTACGGACATTGCTATTGGCTGCATACTCTGCAGCCCACGGCCATGTAGCGTGGGACGGGAGGAGTGACCGAGGGGAGCTGGTGCCACCAGGACCTTACGTTGCTCTAGTGGAGGCACAGGAGGCTGGTGGGGTCGGTCGCTACGAGGCCAAGGCTGTAATCGTTGTAGGGTACTGATGGCTTCTCGAACGGTTCTGTGGCTCTTGCTATGGCGGTGGCTACTGCTGCGCCGGCGGTGGGGGATCATCCAGATAATCGCTGCCCTGTCAGTCGTTGGGATTGGGATTGGGACAGCAACGTTGCTGAGCGTGTTGAGCATCTTCAAGGGGTTTCATCAGGCGGTACAGGTGCTGCTTCTCCGCTATGAGCCGCACCTTCGGATTCTGCCGGCGCGTGGGCAGTGGCTCAGCGTTACGGAAGACACGCTCCAGCGATACGCCCGTACAGTAGGAGCGCGAGCAGTCTTGCCGATGATTTCGCAGAAGTTCCTCCTCCAGCGCGGAGAGTCCTTTGCCGCGGCAGTCCTCATTGCGGCTCCAGAGGAGGCCCTACGGGAAGCTACGGACATCGAGCAGAGCATCCTCGCAGGGGAGTTCGACCTTCGGCATGATGGACTGCCCACAGCTGTCGCTGGTGCTGGGATTGCTGAACGTTTGCGGCTCTTGCCAGGTGATACGGTGAGGCTCTGGAGTCCGGCAATGATAGAGCAGATGGCTGTCGGACTTTCCTGGGGCCAAGGTGTCCCTGTGCAGGTTGTGGGCATCTTCCAAGCGCCTGCGGGGGAAGAGCAGAGCTTTGCCCTCTACGTGAATGCCGCTTTTGGACGTCGACTGCTCCAGCTCCCGCCACAGACGTGGAGCGGCATCGCCCTCTGGTTGCCGCAGACGGAGCAGACAGATTGGGCGGTAAAGACTCTTCGGCAGATGCTCCCGACCTCACTCCAAGCGGTTCCGTGGTACGAGTTCCACCGGCAGCTCTACGATGTGCTTCGCTTGGAGCGATTGGGAACGTTCGCCGTCTTGAGCTTGATTGTAGTAGTAGCGGTCTTCAACGTTGCGGCTTCGCTCTGGATGAGCGTCGTCCAGAAAAGCCGTGAGCTAGCTCTTCTGCGCGCCTTGGGGCTGCAAGCTCGAGATATCCAGCGGCTGTACCGATGGCAGGGAGTTGTGCTTGGGGTGGTTGGCATTGGACTAGGAATGCTCGGCGGACTGGGGTTCTACTGGGGACAGCAGCATTTTGGGTGGTTTCGCTTAGACCCCTTGCGCTACATCTTGTCGCGGCTGCCGGTCTTCCTCGAGCTCTGGGACGTTGTGCTCATCATTGGGGTTGCCTTTGCACTTGTGCTCTTCGCCAGTGCCTATCCTGCCTGGCGGGCCGGGCGGCAGCAGATTACCGAAGCGCTACGTGAAGAGTAGGAGTCCTGCATGGCATAGCTCAGAGTGTGGAGTGTAATTTTGCGGCCGCCATGTGGCCTTTGCTGCTCATAGCACTCTACGGTGGCTGGGCGCAGACGACCGTCCCCGACGATGCCTCACAGTACACTGACGTCGGGAACATACGGCTGACGATTTCCAACTTTGGAACCCTGGGTACAGGGTTCGCCAATTGGCCAACGCAGCCCTCGTGCGAGTATCCTCGGGGGAGCGGGATAGAGCATCTCTTCATTGGCGGGCTGTGGGTAGGAGGGCGGGTCCGCAGGGGTGGAGAAGAGTTCATTGCCGTCTCCACGGCCGCTATTGATGTCGCCTCGGCGCGCTACGCCAGCGAAGGCTTCGAGTTCACGCCCCTGACTCCGGTCCAGAAGCGCTCCACGCTTCCAACTGACCCGTACTACACTCCGCGGGCTATCAGCCACCGAGACATCATCGTGGAGTTCACCGACACCAACAGGGTGGTGCCGGGAACTGGCCAACAGATTCCAGGACACACAGTTCCCTTAGGGCTGCACGTCCGCTTGGAGGCCTATGCTTGGAACTATCCCTTCGCCGATGCCTTCGTCATCTTGTGGTACACGCTCTACAACGTCTCCGCGAACCCGATTGAAAGCCTCTACGTTGGGCTATGGACCGATGCTGTAGTCCGCAATACTCGGCTCGTCGCGCCTCGAGGAAGTTCTTTCTACAGCGCCGGAGCCGAAGGATTCCTCCCCGAGGAGGCGCTCATCTATGAGTGGGATGCCGCAGGGGACCGAGGATTGGCTGACAGTTACTTTGCGCTGAAGTTTCTAGGTAGCGAACCAGCTGCCCCCGGGTACTTCTTCAACTCGTGGCAGTTCCGGAATACCACCGGGGACGAATGGACCCAGTCCCCGCAGAATGACCTTGCTCGCTACCGACGGCTCTCCAGTAGCTTCCTGGGACAGGTCTCGTTGGAGTACGCTCGTCAAGCGCTGCGAATTCCCAGCAACCGTTCCATTCTGCTCTCCGTGGGGCCTTTTGCCACGCTGGCTCCAGGGGATTCCCTGCGGGTTGCCTTTGCCGTCATCTGCGCAAAGAAGCCGGGGGAACCGACGGCCGACAACGATGCCACACGGGTCAACCTCCTTCGCTACGCCCGATGGGCACAGCGGGCATATAACGGGACCGACTTGAATGGCAATGGCCGTTTAGACGCCGACGAACCCGATCTACTTGGCAACGGACAGATTGTGCGCTTCGTGCTACCGTCGCCTCCAGAGGTGCCACGGCTCCGGTTAGAGGTTGGGAGTGGAGAGGCAACGCTCTACTGGAGCGACAATGCTGAAAGCTCGCGAGATATCTTCACCAATCGGCGCCATTTTGAGGGCTATCGGCTGTGGTTTGCTGGACCCTCTGTTGGCAGTTCCGACACCCTACAGCTCCTGCGGCAGTGGGATTTGCCGGCCAACGGAGTCGGGTATGATAACGGCTTCGCTTCCATCCGTCTTCGCGACCATGAAGGACGTCCAATTCGGCTCCGCTTCCCGGGGGATACAACGGGCTACACCTACGCTTACCGTGTGGAGAACCTTCTGGACGGCTGGCTCTACCGAATCGCTCTGACAGCCTTCAGCTCTCCCGACGAGCTCAATGGCATTCCGTCGTTGGAGTCTAGCCCGCTTTCCACGGAGATCTTCTTCATCCCGGGGCGCCGTCCGGTGCCGAGCGACAGCATCCAGCGCATAGGTATAGTCCCCAACCCTTACCGTCTCTCGGCCAGTTGGGAGTCTGGGGGATCCGAGCGCGGACGCAGACTCTACTTCTACAACCTCCCGCCGCGCTGCCGTATCCGCATCTGGAATGCCGCAGGGGAGGAGATTGCCACCCTCTGGCATGATGGCAGCAGTCAAGGCGAGCAGCCTCCGGCGACGAGCGGTATCCCAGGGCTTCAAGTCAGCGGTGGCCTCTACGCTTGGAATCTGCTCAGCAAGGCTGACCAACCGATAGCACCAGGGCTATACCTGGTAATCGCCGAAGATGCAGAGACCTCAGCCATTCGGGTGGGGTACTTCCTCGTCGTCAAGTAGGTCAAGGGGAGTCTGCCAATGCGACGTCCATTCTCTATCGCTCTGCTCTCGTGCTTGGTCCTCCTCGATGGAATAGGACAGTATCGGCGGGTTCATGTCCACGAGATCATGGAGCTGCCGCCGGACTCGATTGCTGTCGGTTCACTGCTCTCACCATTCCTAGGGGATACGGTGCTGCTTGTCGGGATCGTCACAGTGCCACCAGTACTCGATCCAGCTTCGGATCGGCGTCCTCTGCTGTGGGCTGGGGCGCGATGGGTGAGCTTCCTGCGGGACTCCAATCCCCAGTTACGGGCATATGCTGGCATCAACATCCTGCAGACGGACACTACAGTGCAGACGACGTACTTTGACCGCATCCGGCCTGGCGACTACGTGGAGGTGCTGGTGCGCATCACGAACTTTCCCACAAGCTCCGATCCCATTCGGAATCGCTTAGGGCCGACACAAGCTGAGGTTATAACGTCACGTCCTGTGGAGTTTTTGGACTTCGGTGTGCCACTCCCAGACCCTGTGCCTGTGCGGATCTCTGATTTCTACACCGGCCCAGTCGGGAATGCAACACCAAACATCAGCCAGGGGTCTCGATACGTGGGGATGCTCGTAGAGCTGCGAGATGTTACCGTCGTTGCCAACCAGCCCATCATCGTTGTTGCTGATGCCGACGGGAACCAGATGTACATGCGGGACCAGTCTGGGTACTTCACGACTCGTGGCCACCGACTGCGCAACTTCACGCCTTATCCTGTCGGGCAACGTATCAGGCGTCTACGTGGCTACATTACGGCAAGCACAGTCGGTGGACAGCCACAGTCGTTCATGATTACGCCCGTATACCCGGAGGACGTAGAATTGGGGACAACACCTCCTGTCATCACATCGGTAACACGCGACCCTGCTCGACCGTTTCCACGCTCCACCGATTCCGTTCCGATCACTATCGGACTGCGACAAGGAGATCTCCCACTGGCCTACGTCCATCTGAGGGTAGATGTAGGCGGGCAGACGCGTACTATCCCTGCCACTCGCCGATCCGACACGATGTTCGTGGCCACCATTCCGCCGTATCCGTCTGAGACCCTCGTGCGATACTGGGTTGAGGCTGTTGATACAGCTGGGACCCAGGTTCGGATGCCCTTACGGGGAGAGTACTTCTACACGGTGTTGGACCGAGCCCCACGGATTGCCGACATCCGGCGTACGCTCAACCTGGATGGCTCTTCCGGCTACATTGGATTCCGCGTCACTGTAGAAGGAGTCATTACGGCCGACACTTCGGACATTCCCAACAACGCCGCCCCACGGATGTACCTGCAGGACGACACCACAGCATTCTCCGGTATCTGGCTCCATACGACGGCAACCACGGACCCCATTCGCAGCTTCCGGCGTGGGGATAGAATCCGGGTCTCAGGAATTGTCACGGAACTTGGTGCTCGGGCTCAGGATCGCCATGTGACGGCGCTGACAGCACTAGCCTTGGTTGACCAGAACGGCGACGGTGGCTTCATCTCTAGCGGGAACACCATTCCACCGGTGCTCGTCTCCACGCGTTCCATTGCTGACAAACGGCGAGGGGAGATGCCGGCTGAAGGGTGGGAGAGTATGCTCGTTGAGATGAGAAACGTTGTCGTGACGGACACAAACGCCGATGCTCCCTCCAACTTCGGGGAGTTCTTCGTTGTAGATGCCGAACTCTTCGGCACTCCGCAGGAGGCGACAGCGCGATTGCGCGTAGAGACCGACGATGGTGCGACTCGCTATGGTACTCGCGGGACTGATGGCAAGATAGTCCTCCAGCGCGGCCAGCGGCTGGAGTATCTCCGGGGCATCCTCTTCTACAGCTTCGGCAACTACAAGCTCGTTCCCCGTAAGGATGATGACCTCGGACTCGTTGTCAGCGTTCCTCTACCGAATAGTCGTGCTCTACAGCACGCGGGCAAGGGAATAGTAAGCCAGGATGGCATCCTGGAAGTGACACTTCCGAGCGATGGACCAGCAGTGGTAGAGCTCTACAATTGGCTCGGGCAGCGTGTCTGGAGATGGCAGGGGAATGTCTCATCCTCTGCGTTGCGGTTGAGCCTTTCCGAACTTCCTTCGGGAGTATACGTGGCCGTTGTCGGCGCTAGGGAGCACCGAGAAGTCTCCTCGGTCGTCCTTGTGCACTGACAGGCTTCCTATGGGACGATGTTGGCGAACTACAACCCATTTGAGCGAGAAGAGCTGGCAGCGGCTTACGATCAATGGTATGAGTCGCCACTGGGTGCGTTTGTAGAGGCTCAGGAGCTGGCGGCACTCCAACGGCTTGTGGAGAGGCTAGAGCGTAATCAGCCCATCGTCGAAGTCGGTGCTGGTACAGGACGGGTTGCGGCGTGGTTGGCACAGCTCGGATTCCGAGTCATCGCTGTAGAGCCAGCTTCAGCAATGCGCCGGTACGGCGAGCAGCGTACTGCTGGTCTACCAGTCCAATGGGTTGCTGCCCATGCTTCGCTGCTGCCTTTTCCCGACAATTCTCAGACTGCTGTCTTGATGTTCGCTACGCTGGAGTTCGTTGCGGAGCCACTATGGGCCTTACGAGAGGCCCTGCGTGTTCTGCAACCTGGTGGGGTGCTGCTGTTAGGTATACTTCACGCTCACAGCCCCTGGGCAGCTCTTTACTGCTGGTTAGGGCGTCGAGGTGAGCTGCCGTGGAGCTATGCCCGCTTCTACACGCCGGAAGAGTTGGAACAGCTTCTCGGATTTCCTCCGGAAGCAAGGGCCGAGTCCATCTACTGTGCTCCGGGAGCTCAGGCACCGTATGAGGAGGCAGATGCTGCCGGACTCCGTGCAGGCAATCCTCCGGCAATGGTCATCCTCCAGTGGAGGAAACCATGACTGTTGCTGCGACAGTTGCTGTGTATCCCTTGCGACAGCAGGACTACCGTGCCGTTGAGGCAGCAGTCGAAGCTCTATGTTCTTCAGGTTTAGAGGTCGACGTTCAGCCAATGCACACAGAGCTCTCTGGCTCTCTGGATGCAGTGCTGGATGCACTCCGCTCGGCCTTCCAGGCCGCAGCAAGCTATGGTGTGACAGTGATGACCGTTACCCTAACAAACGCCTGCGTTGTGCGCTCAGACTATGAACATCAGGCCTGATCCAGAGACTCTGGTGGCTACCCATGCTGTTTGGTATCCTGTAGTGTTGGACCACATCGAGGTCCTCGGCCCCGATGCACTAGAATTTCTCCACCGGATGAGTACTGCTGATCTGCTTCGATTGACTCCAGGAAAAGTACAGGCAACAGTGTTCACCACTGAGAAAGGGCGAATCAAGGCCGTTGCTTATGTCGTCTGCTACCAGCGAGAGCGTCTAGGGCTTATCTGTGCCCGGTCGTACGGGGTAACGCTCTATCAGTGGCTCCGCCGGTTTCTCGTACTAGAAGAGGTTCGGCTCTCCCAGCCAACCCAGTGTCAAAGTGTTGAAGTCCACGGAGTTTCCGCATCCGCCGTGCTAGCGCAGTTAGGCATAGAGCCCTTGACGGATGCTTCTTCATGGGGCACAGGAGCCTTGAGAGTATGGCAGGGCGGGGAGGTGGTGTGCTTGCGTGTACCTCCTTTTGGCGGGGCCGCATACGGTATCGTGGTGTCAGACACAATGGCATCTGCTCTCTACAGAGCCCTTGAGGACATCTTGGGACCACCACTTTCTGCAGTAGAGCAGGAGGCTCTACGAATCTTGGCAGGCATTGGACGCCATGGTACAGAGTGGACAGAAGACTACAATCCGCTGGAGGCTGGCTTAAACGGACTCATTAGCTTCTCTAAGGGGTGCTACGTTGGGCAGGAGGTAATCGCACGCATAGATACTTACGGCAAACTCCAGCGGCAGCTCATCTGTCTCCAAAGCCTCGAGCCTCTGGTAGCTCCAGCCCCGATCATGGCAAAAGAGCAGCAGGTTGGTGTCCTCACGAGCTCGATAGCCGTTTCGTGGCGTCAGCTTTGGGCAGGGTTAGGGTATGTACGTCGAGAGTGGAGCCGGGAAGGGGTATTCTGGGTTGGGAGTAGCGAAAATACCGTTATTGCAAGCCCGCAATGCCAACAGCCATCATCACAGGAGGGACACGAAGACTAGGAAAAGCCCTTGCAGAAAACTTTGCACGGCAAGGATGGAATGTCGTCATCCACTACTACCGCTCTGAGGAAGGGGCCCAGGAGTTAGAGCAAGTACTGCCACAACGCTACGGGATCCGGGCGATGAGAATCCAGGCAGACTTGCGAAAGCCGAATGAGGTATGGCATGCATTCAGGGAGATAGTGGAGCAGCTTGGTCCACCAGACGTCTTAGTCAACAACGCTGCGGTCTTTCCTCCCGAACATACATTGACAGACCTTACCCCGGGACTTTGGGAAGAGACGCTCAGCACGAACCTCACCGCCTGTCTCTATACGAGCCAGGCCTTCGCTGCTTTCCAGCAGGGGGAAGGCCGCATCATCAATGTAGCCTCCCTTGGTGGACTCCGGACTTGGCGACACCGGGCGGCCTACAATGTCTCCAAGGCTGCTCTCCTCCAGCTAACGAAGAACTTAGCATTGGAACTGGCTCCACGAATCACCGTCAACGCCGTATGCCCTGGGTTGCTTCGGATAGATCCCCAAGACCCAGAGTTCGTCCCTGTTGACCGCATTCCTTCCAGGCGATACGGGAATGCAAGCGATGTCTTTGAAGCCGTCTACTTCTTTGCTACGGCTACTTCATACATCACTGGGCAATGGCTGATTGTAGACGGTGGGTATCACTTGGTGCGATGAGCATGGACAACCGTATCCCTACGGGTCAGCGTCCTCTGAAGGCATACGAAAACCAAGACTTCTTACGCAGCCGAGACGCTCGCATACTGCGGATCGTCGCAGAGTACCTCTACCCAGAGCAGCGCCTGCGGAAGTTCCAGATTCGCAACACTATTGTCTTCTGGGGATCGGCACGCTGCCTATCTGAAGAGGAATTTCAGCATCAATGGAACGCCATACAAGCACAGCGGGAATGGCGTAAAGGCGGCACGACAGAGCTGGAGAAGCGCCTCCAAGAGCTTCAGCGTCTCCACATACTGACGCGCTACTATGAAGAAGCCCGGCTCTTGGCACGAATGCTAACTGAGTGGTCTCTCACTCTCCCTCCAGCTCGTCGCTTCGTGATTTGCTCTGGGGGAGGACCAGGGATTATGGAGGCAGCGAACCGTGGTGCTTATGAAGCAGGGGGCATTTCGATTGGTCTAGGGATCAGTCTCCCACACGAACAAGTTACTAACCCCTACATCACTCCCGAGCTGAACTTTGAGTTCCACTACTTCTTCATGCGGAAGTTTTGGTTCGTCTACTTAGCTAAGGCGATGGTGCTCTTCCCGGGCGGTTTCGGAACTATGGACGAGCTCATGGAAGTACTGACGCTCGTGCAGACCCAGAAGATTCGCCGTCGACTTCCCATCCTCCTGTACGGAGAGGACTTTTGGCGCAAGGTGATCAATTTCGACTACATGGCAGAAGTAGGGGTCATTGCCCCGGAAGACCTAAAGCTAATAACGTACGCTAACTCTCCGCAGGAAGCCTTCGCCTACCTGCAAGAGCATCTGCGGACCGTACATGGACTCGGTGCGCCATACGAGCAAGCACCGTAGAGGTAGAACAGGGGAAGGATAGGTGGGCTATGCAGGCACTTTTGCTCTGCTTCCTTACGTTCCCATTGGTCGGGATTACTGGAGAGTTACGCTTGACACCGGAGCGACCGCAACGCGGTAGTTCCATCTCGGTTGAGTATACCCCTGACTCTGGCCGTTTCGCTCCTGGCGAGCATCTCTGGCTGTACGTGTATGAGTTCCGTGATGGGGAAGCTTACCCTTTCCTCCGGGAGATCTCGCTGGAATACCAGCACACCACGAAGAAGCACATTGCTGCCTTCCGGCTGGACACAGCAACCGTCTTCGCGCTCTGCAAAGTTGGGACAGAGAGACTCTTCGATACACGTCAGGGACGACTGTGGGAGATCCTCGTCTATGAGCACGAAGAACCTCTCCATGGGGCCCTGCTGCAGGCAGCGCTGACCCGTTTTGGTACGCTGCAAGAAGGTGGGTGGCGGCGGGCTCCGAACCTTTGGGAAGCGGAGAGCCTCCTTCAGCAGGCTGTGCGACGCTTCCCAGAGAGCTTTGCTGCTCGCGTCTGGCTCCTTGCTGTCCAAGGACGGCTAGGTCGGATCAGTGCGCAAGACCAAGAGCAACGACTCCGGGAGCTCTTGCAGCAGCCATATCCTGAAACGAATCCTGCTGACGTTCGAGCAGCTCTGTGGGCCTTGGGTCGCCTCCGCGAACGGCGGAGGATGGAGCTGCTGGAAGAGCGCATCCTCCAGAGGTTTCCGCAGTGGGAGCTGAGCCGTGAGATCTTAGCGGTCCGCCTCAACCGCGCTGCTATTGCTCAGGAGTACAGAGCTACTGCCCAGCGCTTCCTCCGAATGTACCCGCCAGAGGAGCCCGGCTACGAGGAGATGTACCTCGCTCTCGTCCGAGCGTTCCTCCAGCACGACCATCCAGACAGCGCCGCTGCCGTAACCCGACAATTTCCTCGTGCCCCCGCCGCTGCCTATGCTGAGATTGCCGACTACTGGCTGGAACAGAATCGCCCCGAAGAAGCTGAGCGGTGGGTACGTCAGATGCGCCAAGCCTTCAGTCAGCAGCGCTTGGTCCGTCTCCACCGGAAGCCTCAGTACGTCAGCAGTGCTGAATGGGAACGGGGGAATCGGCTCCTAGAGGGGATGGTCTTAGCAACGGAGGCCCGACTCCTACGGCAGCAGAAGCGGATTGAGGAAGCAATCCAACGCTTTCAGGAAGCTCTCTCTGTCTACCGCGAAGATGCTCCCGTGGTACTCTACGAGCAGCTTGTCGACGCTTTCCGAGTCCTAGGGCAGCACAAGAATGCCTTTGCTGTCTGTACCCAGGCAATTCTGAGCTCCCGTGACAGCGATACTCTCTGGAGCCAGTTCCGGGAGCTCTTCCTCCAGCTCGTCCGCCGGGATTCTCTAGAGCTGCAAGAGCAAATGTTCCGCCTGCAGGAACAGGCTGCAGTACGTCGCCGCCAACTGCTCTGGAGCGAGCGTCTGGAATGGAGTGTTCCTGCTCCCATTGCTACTGCTCCGCTTGTCTCCCTGCGGGGAGACACGCTGACGTTGGCACAGCTACGTGGCAAGACCGTGCTCCTAGACTTCTGGGCGACCTGGTGTCGTCCATGCAAGGAGTCGCTCCCGTACCTGCAGAAGCTCTGGGAGCTCTACCGAGACCGGACAGATGTCTACATCATTGCCGTTAATGTCTGGGAGCCATCGGAAGACCGCTCTGCCAAGGTCCGCAACTTCCTCCAAGACGGAGCTTACGACGGACTGCCTGTGTACATAGACCCAACCGACGCCATACCTGTTGGCTTAGGAGTGACCGCTGTTCCAACCCAGGTCCTCATTGACCGCAATGGGCTTGTTCAGTTCCGGACGGTAGGGTATACCAATCCCGCAGCGTACTTTCGGAGTCTCCAGGACATGCTAGAGGCTGCACTACAGCAGCGGTGAAGACGGAGTCCAACTAGCAGTAGCGGGGCAATGCGGTTAGTAGCCTATGCCCTCAGCTTCTGTTTCCTAACCACAGCGTTGCTGCCGCAGACCCAAGTCGCCTTTCTAGGCGGATTGGCAACCCCTAGTGAGGCGATCAACGATGTGTACAATACGCGTGACATCCGCTCTGGGGACACACTACGGTCGTTGGTGCGGGAAGCCGTACGCCTGGGATATCAGCTTGGGGTTCGCACGAGCGTAGCCCTTTCGGAGCGCTTCCGCTTCCTCAGCAGCATCTCTCTTGTCCGCTTCCCAACTAGCCGTCTGTATGTCACTGACCCTCAGTCAGGAGATACGCTCGTGGTGCTCGTCTCTGTGCAGAACCTCGTCCCCATCTGTCTGGGAATAGAGTTTGTTCCCCTACCATACGCCGTACGGCTCTCTTTGAGCACCCAACTGAGCTACACCATTCTCAACTCTTCAACCGACCTGGAAAGGGGGCAAATCTCCGTGCCACTTGTTCTTGGCACACGGAACGAACACCGGATAGGGGCTGACGCAGGGATAGGGCTGGGAATTCAACTCGGGCCTGTTGGACTTGGTCTAGAGGCCAGGTACGCTATTGCCAACCTCATAGGGCGGAGTAGCGGAGAAGAGCAGAAACGATACCTGTCCGTACTGCTCTCGGTTGCTCTGGGTCTGTAGCTCAGAGGGCTACTAGCACAGCTGCCCGCTCGGCTGGTGTCAAAATGCGCCACTCTCCAGGCCGGAGCGTCCAGAGTTGGAAGTCTCCAATCTGTACCCGCAGGAGCCGAAGGGTGGGATGTCCGATAGCAGCAGTCATTCGGCGGACTTGATGATACTTGCCCTCAGTAAGCTCTAGGGCAATCCAACTGGTGGGGATGGTTTTGCGGAAACGGATGGGAGGAGTGCGGGGTGGTACAGGAGGCGGAGGAGAGAGGATCCAGGCCTTGCATGGTTGGGTTCGGTATCCGCCGGCAATTCGGACACCTTGGCGTAGTCGTTCCAGCTCCTCATCCGTGGGGATACCCTCTACCTGCGCCCAGTAGACGCGTCGATGGCAGAAGCGTGGATGGAGAAGGCGGTAGTTCAGCCATGGTTCATCACTCAGCAGCAACAGTCCTTCGCTTTCCGCATCCAGCCGACCAATTGGATAGACCCCTGGAGGGAACCCAAACTCTGCGAGAGTCCGGAAGCGAGAACCTGAGATCGGCGTAAATTGAGAAAGCACGCCGTACGGCTTGTAGAACCCAATGAGCATGTCTCTGCGCCGCCACCGGGAATACCGAGCTCGGAGTCTTTGACGGACCAGCCCCCTCATGTCGTCTCTGGTACCAAGGCAGCTCGTAGCCCTCTTCCAGCAGGCCTACGCTGAGCGTGCTCACCTCATTGAGCAGCGACTCGAGGAGTTTGCTGCTGTCGGTCAACAGCCCGAGGCAACGTTCTACGAGCTCTGCTACTGTCTCTGTACAGCTCTGACGAAAGCGAGTCATGCGATTGCTGCCATAGAGAAACTCCGACGATGCGACTTCTACCGCCACCCGCTACCGCTAGAGGACATAGAGGGTCTCCTTCGGGATCCTTCACACTACATCCGCTTCCACCGCACGAAAGCTCGCCGCCTTCTCCTGGCGCACCAGCTCTTTCCGAGGCTCTGGAAGCTACGTCATACACCTCAGCCAGTTACTGTACTGCGGCGCCAACTCGTGGTGGAGGTACCCGGATTCGGGATGAAGGAAGCTTCTCATTTCCTGCGAAACACTGGGGAGAGGCACTTAGCAGTCCTCGACCGACATGTCGTACGCTGGATGCAGCGCTTAGGCTACACTGTGCGCCTATCAGGCTCAGTTAAGGAATATGAGCAGGCAGAGGGGCTCTTCTGCCGCATTGCCTTCGAGCTGGGCTTCCCACCAGCAGCACTGGATTTGCTCTGGTGGAGCTTGGAGACAGGTGAGGTACTACGATGAAGTGGCCTTTAGTGCTCTCCGCACTCGCCAATGACCGACGACACGGCTCTACAGAGCTCCTCCGGCGTTTCACCGCCCTTTGCCGAAAGATGGCGGCAGAGGGAGCCTCGGCAGAGGAGTTCCGCCATGCGGCACATCGGTTGGCTACGGCGCACGCTTCAATGGCGCTCCTCTGGAATCTCTATCTCCGCTTTGAGGATCTCTCTGGATCAACAGCTAGGGACTTTGTCCATGCAGCCTCGGAATTCTACCAGTTGGTTGAGTCACACGTTCGAGAAGCAGCTCGTATTGGAGCATCCGCTATCCCGAACGGCTCAACTCTCCTCCTCCACTCGTCTAGTTCCCAGGTTCGGCTCCTCTTGCAGGAAGCGAAGACGCTTGGCAAGCGCTTACACTTGTTCTGCACACTTTCAGAGCCAGGCAGAGAAGGGGTTCGACTAGCTCAATGGGCCCATTCGGCAGGATTCCCCGTCGTGCTTCTGGCCGAATCTCAGTTAAGCGCTGTCATCTCCGAAGTACACCTCCTCCTCATCGGCTCGGATGCTCTATGCTATGACGGTGTCGTCCACAAGGTCGGCACTGCGCTGTTAGCCTACATCTTGTGGTTAGAACATCGGCCTCTCTGGGCTGTGAGCTGCGGAGAAAAGCTCCTGCAACGCCGCTGGAGTCCAGAAATGGCGGGCACAGCTCCACCGTTGACCTCACGCCCGCTCACTCAGATAAGGGTGCTCTACGATTGCACCCCGTGGGAGCATGTAGCATTTGTGGTTACGGAACAGGGTCTCCAGAGTGCTAGCGATTTCCGAGCGCGCGTCTTTGCACAAGCTCCTACGCCCTAAAAGCCCTACTCCTCTGCCTCCTCCGCTATGCTCCCGAGGTCCACCAAGAGGGAGAAGCGCATCGTACCCGCTAGTGGGTGGTTTTCCTCGATGGTGTTGATGTAGTTGAAGTCCAGCGTAAACATGTCGTATCGGATGCCTGCCCCAAAAGTCATAAAGCGCCGATTACCCAACCGGGAAGGCTCTGTGAAGTATCCTATCCGCAGCGCTACAGTCTGCTGGTACCAATACTCCATCCCCATCGCAAGCTCAACCCCAGGGTTCCGCCAGGCAGTGATGAAGGAAGTCGGTAGGGCGTCAGAGCCTAGGCTGTCCCGGCGTACCATGAGTTTGGCGATGTCCACAGCGAACTTTAGGTCGTTGAACTCGTCCTTCACGGCTTGTACCCCTAGGCCCAGTCGTAGATTGGTTGGCAGGGGGTCAGCTTCGTTACGGTAGGTGATCTTCGGACCGATGTTCTGGATGTTGATCCCAAGGGAGATCCGCCGTCCGAGGTCAAGGCCACCTACCGAGAGCTGCGATGGCTTCCACAGCAGCCCAAGGTCAAAGCTACCGCTTGTTCCAACCCCTGCCACAGACTCGCCGGGAGCTGCCGGTGCCAGGTTGGAGCGAATGAAGCGGAGCTGGATGCCAGCTCCGACATCATCGGCAACCAGGGTGCCATAGGAGACGCCCAACGTGAACTCGTTCGAGCGGAAGGTCCCAAGGACATTCCCGAGGTTGTCTGTGCGAACGAACTCGCCCAAGTTCATGAGGATGAAGTTGACAGCCACAGTGCCATCAACCTGTGGGAGGTACTGTCCAGCGGTGACGTAACTGTAGAAGAGGTCGGCGTTGAACTGGGGGAGCCAGCGGGAGAAGCTTAAGGCAATCTGGCGTCGCTTCTGAAAGCCCAAGCCCCCCGGATTCCAGTAGATGGCGTTGATGTTGTCTGCCAGTGCTGTGCCGGCTTCACCCATACCGCTAGCTCGGGCATCGGGGGCTATGAGAAGGAAGGGGACTGCAGCTGCCCCTGCCTGTGCCCAGGCCACGACACTACTACTTACAAGCAGGGCGATGACAAGAATCCTGCGGACCATTGCTGTCTCTGCACTGTGGGACTATCGAATGACGTGAAATATCCGGACTGTCTCACCAGTTGCCGGAGGCCGCAAACGCACTCCATAGACGTAAGTCCCCGTTGTTACGGGTGTACCTTCGCTCGTGCGCCCATCCCAGAGAATCTCCACCCGCCGGGTAGGCAGGGCAAGGAAGGCTTGTCGGTGGAGGATCCTCCCTTGCAAGTCGGCAATGAGCAGCTCAGCTTGTTGTGGCTCTACACCAGTGTAGAGGAAGCTGAACCGCACTGGGAAGCCTGTGGCAGGATTCGGGAACACATCGGCAGCCTCTAGGCCTGGTTGGGAAGGGATCCGAAATACTGTCTCTGCTGTTGAAGGATTGCCGTAGACATCCCAGGCTCGGACTCGCACGCGATGGAGGCCTGGAACCAGTCCGACGAGAGGCTTGCGAACAACTCCAGCTCCTGGTCGCTCGATCATTGGCTGGAATAGCGGGGTGAGGTCTATCGCGAACGGGCTCTCATCCACCCATGCCTCGATGCGGCGTCCTAATGTTGCCGCAGTATGGATCCCTGACTCGTCCCATATCTCCGCAACGAGCTCTGGGACAGTGCGCACGACATCTCCAGGGCGGAAGCTTGGATCGTCTAGGTAGAGCCGAATCCGGGGACCTGTAGTGTCCCGCTCCTCCGGCACTTGGAACCCAGCGAACCGAAGGCTAGCGAAGAGACCTGCTGCAGAGGCTGTCCCGTCGTGAGAAAAGGCAACCACGAACAACTTCCCGGGCAGTTCAGAGAAGCTCAGCTCGCTCGGTATCACGAATGAAGCCGTCCAGCGTCCATCTTTGACAGCATAGATACCCTGGTGCAGCGTACCTCCAAGCTTCGTGAACGAGTGGATGGTTGTGTACCCGCCGAAGGTCTCCGGCACAGCCACGGAAACTGGTGCATCGGTCAAGAGCAGGTAGAGCGTGCCTGAGAATTGCTCGGCTGGCTGTCCCACCGGTGATAGGACACGGCCACTGAGGCGGAGCTGGGACCAGGCAGCCACTGGTGGAAGCGAGTCAGTCACAGCCCTCCCGTTGACGGAGTCGACACTAAGCCAGCCGGTGGGGAAGAGGAGTCGAAGGGTGGGATCTGCCAGTAGGACATACTTGCGGTCGTTGAGGGCATCGAACTGCTGCAGCTTTGTTGCCATATGGACAAGCCCTAGGGGAGCGAAAGAACTGTCCGGTTGGCGCTGGAAGAGTAGACGGTAGAAATGGCTCATAATCGCAGCGTTCGGGGTAGGGTAGACCAGCCGCGATGCAGCAAATACTCCGATGGCTCCACCGGAGCGGCTTAGTACCATCGCCTCCGCACCGCTCGGGACCTGCGGATTGTCGAAGCGAGCAAAATCACATGTCGCAGCTGTCAAGAAGAAGAGCCGGTCGGCATTCCGGAAGAGTGGAATGGTCGTCTCTCGCTCTAGCACCTGTTCGTGGGCCCAGAGGCGAGGATTGCCGTGACCGATCCAGTTGAGGAGGATTGTGCCAGCATTAACCGATGCTACCAAGTCCTGAGTCACTCTGGGCTTACGGCGTCCCCCAGGAACATTCTCTGTTGGGTACTCCGCGAGATAGAGCTTCCGCTGGATGAGGAAAGCTGGCAATTGACGACTGAGGTCCTCACTCTGCCCAGTGTGCAGCGTATAGTCGCTTCCGCCGCTGGTTGGTCCGTCGTCAGCAACGAGCGTGATGGTAGTCCGCCAGATACCCGGGGCTGAACGTTGCTCGTAGCTCCGGATTTTATCCACCATCCACCGGCCCTCAGCGTCGGAAGTTATAGGGATTCGGCCCAAGGCGATATCTGGCAGCGGGTCCTCACCTACAAGCCAGGTGTAGTAGTCGTCCGTGGTGTAGCTCAAGATGGCGTTGTAGACGATTTGCCCATCGAGCGAGCCGGTCTGAGGGATGTGGGATTGGTACGTTAGCACGTAGTTGGGCTGTTGGGTTGAGACGTTCTTGTAGTCGTGGTGACCGTCTCCCCAGAGGAGGACAAAGAGCGGCGGAGGCTGCCATGCAGTTAGGGCAAACGTCAAGAAGTTCCTCACAGCCGTTGGATCAGCAATCCCTGCTGCGAACTCATTCGCAATAGCATCCACAGTGACGACGATCCCTTGGAGCCCGGTAGCTTCACGGTAGCGTCGGTATTCCTCAGCAGATTGCTGGAGGGCAGGGTGGGTGATGATCACCAATGGCACTCCTCGACGACGGTCACGCAATCCCGCGACCTGTGTCCGCTCGATTTCGGGACTCAGCAACCGAGCGCTCAGAAAGAAGCGGCGTGGCCGGTTGCGCTCTTGGGAGGTCCGGAAGACGAAGGTACCGGAGGAGTGGGCTAAGTTCTGTAGTAGGAGTGGACGGCGCCGGTCTGTGACATCAAAGCCCCAAACCTCCCTGTCTGAAAAGCCAGGGATGCTAATCTCAATCACACCTTCCCACTGAGGCTCAGTGAAGACTTCCAAAACATCGTTGTGGGCAGCGAAGCGGCGAGGATAGTGGATCTCAACCCAATCAATGTGCCCAAAGCCTGAGCCTGACTGTGGAGTATAGACGAACCGAAGCACACTGCGTTCCTCCCTAGCCAGTAGCTCTGCTGGGATTTCCACTGTGATGGGAGCAGTGGCTACGGCTTCGGTGTAACCAGCCGTGGCACGCAGGCTCCCTTCCCATAGCATCCGTTCTCTCTCGAAGACGCGGAACCGGGCCAGTACCGCTGCACGATTGACGACGACGAACCGATAGCGCACCTTCCCCGATCGCTCCAATCCCGGCAATGGGGTAGTGAGGACCACTGGGAGTGAAGGGTCGACAATCTGTCCAAACCAATCCTGCCCTGATGGAAGTGTGAAGGGGTTATAGAGCTCCTCCTCCCGAAACAGTCGAGCGGTAAAAGAGCTCGGGCGGTAGATACTGTCCGCTGCAGGGGGTGGGAGGGGCGTAGCACGCAACCCTGGCCCTCCGCCCCAGGTCAGCAGGTAGACGTTGGCATCAGTGTAAGGGTTCACGAAGTGCTCAAACTCTCCGGCTCGATACCGAAAGCCTGATGGTGCAGCCCCATAGAAGATGATCTCCGAGAGCTGTCCATCAGCCGTTGTGCGGACCACAATGGGCTGTTCCACAACGTGCTCTTCCAACGCTGTGGCAACAGCCTCCGGCAGCGGTTCCCCACCTGTACCGAACAGCTTCAGTGTCGGGATGTCGTTTGGAGCAATCTGAATACCGAGCTGACGGAGCTGCTCGGCCGTAATTCGGTAGACTCCCTCCTCCCGCACCTTAACTCGAAGCCATGTCCCAGAGGAGAGCTCTCTCCACCCCTGTAGGACGACTCGTTGCCCTTGCGGAACAGCTACGCTGGCATACCAGCTATGAGCAACTTCATCATTCAGCGTCCACCGAATCCCTAGGCGTTCCCTTAACCCCAACCAGTTCGGTGGTGGGACAGCGCGCTCAGGAAGGAACCGAACCCGGACCTCTATACCCCGAAGGACCTCCGTCACCCCAAGCTCAGGAACGGGAAGAGCACAACGCAAGCGGACGTACCCCACATGTCGGTCCCGAGCTACGCCGCCGTAGACGAGCTCTGCCCATCGCTCCGGCACGGGACCCATTAGCAGTGACCCGCCCCAGCGTAGGGCTAGTTCACGAACTGTTGGCGGCAGTCCTTGGGAGCGTGAGCTCTCAACCCTGAGTATCTCTATACCGCCGAGTGCATCCGGCCCTGGAACTGTAATCGGGAACTCAACGACTGGAACCACCCAATCCTCCGACGATCTCCCACGCAGCTCTGCTGCTTGGATGCTCAAAAATGCCGGAATACCGTGCTTTGGAACCCCCTGCACTGGGTGATAGGTAAACCGAAGCTCCTCCGTCGAGGAGAGGATGACTTTGACACCCGGATGCTGCCCTCCGGCATTAGTTCCCACGCTGAAGAGGATAGCACACCACCATACCGGCCAATATCGCATGGAGAGCAGAGAGGCTATCGAACACCGTCACTGTCGCCTATCGCTCCACCCATGGCTGTCTCACTTTGCTGGCTTCCTAAAACGACCGAACTATAGGCTTCGTGTAAAAAAATGCCCTGCCATCTGGGGAAGGCGATGGCAAGGCATGCAGCATAGAGAGGAAGTGGCGACTCGCGTCGCTGAGCGGGAAACGGGACTCGAACCCGCGACCCCGACCTTGGCAAGGTCGTGCTCTACCAACTGAGCTATTCCCGCATTCGCTTGCCGGACGCAAAAATACAAAGCTGGACCCATATCCTCGACATCCCGTCCGGATCAGCAGCGGAAGAGCCGGGCATAGCTCTCTACCTCTAGCGCAAAGCGTTCCGCAAGGGCCGACGATAGAGGGTTCTCCCATGGCATCCGCTCCGGATGCCACTGCACAGCAATTAGGAAGCCTCGGTCTTCTGGATTGGCCCACTCGAAGGCCTCTACAACCCCATCTGGAGCAAGGGCAGAGGGCATGAAGACGGGAGCTAGTTCTTCAACCGCTTGGTGATGGGCGCTGGCAACTTCGGACTGCTCTACATGGGTGTACTTCCAGAGGAGCGTTGCTGGTAGCACGGTGACGTCGTGGATAGAGTCTTTGCCCTCCACTTTCCAGTGGGTAACCGGGGTCTGACGCTGAGTTGGTAGGTCAGCAATCAAGGTCCCGCCGAAGGCGACGTTGAGGACCTGAGCTCCGCGGCAGATAGCCAGGATTGGCATCTTGAGCTCAACTGCCTGCTGGATGGCTCTCAGCTCCAGCTCATCCCGCTCCTCGTCCGGGGTCTCCGTACACAGCGGAGCGTATTCCGGTCGGCCATAGCGGTAGGGTGCGATGTCTGGCCCCCCAGTCAGCACGAGCCCAGCACACTCCTGTAAAGCCTCTACGGGGTCTTGCACAGCGGAAATATCCACAGCCACCATCTCAGGAATCACCCGGTAAAGCCACTCGACGTAGTTCCTATACTTCGGCTCACCGCTCGCCTTTGAGAACGCAACCCGGAGCTCCATGTACTCTCCGCGGGACTTCTACAACAAACTCTATCCCTGAACTGCCTAGCTTCACAGTTCGACTTCTACCCAAATAGAGCGGTTCAGGAAACGCCCCTCGGGGAGGTCTTCTGGGAACTTGCGAGCCGCTGGCAGCGGCAGTGTCTGGACCTGCAGTCCCGGAGCAAGACGGCGGAGGAACTCCGCCGTTCGCTGAGCACGCTCGGCCGTGAGCTCGACATTCCGGCGCTCTGTGCCAAGCGCGTCGCTACTGCCGTAAATCCTCACGCGGGCCTGTCGAGGAAGGATGGCTACCAGTTGCCTCAAACGTTCCTCTACCTCCGAGGTTAGGACTGAGCTGTTGTAGTCAAAGCGGAGGATTGCCCGAAAGCGCCGTGTATCGAGAAGGACACTATCGCGAGGATACTCCTGTAGCGCTAGCTCCATATGGGCATCTGTGGCAGTGCCTGCTGATGGAACCGTGGCTGAGACAACGAGTGGTAGCCCCGGACTCTCAGCAGGGAGGCGGCACTGTAGGGGGAGCTCAACAACACCATCATGGCACGGCAAGCGTAGCAGGGTATCACTGCACGACGCTCGAAGCTCAAGGCTAGCTCTTTCATCGAAACTGCGGCAATCAATACGCAGGCGTGCCACCCCTACGAACTCGCTGAACAACTGTTGTCGCACGTACTCTATCGAGGCAGCATTCTGGATGACGATATCCACCCGCCGATTCTCAGCCCGCCCCTCTGGATACGCGGGGTTAGAAGGAACTCGCGGCAGCAGGCGCCATCTCGTGCTGATCCGCCCTGCAGGAACCCCAAGGGCTTGGAGAGCTTGTGAGACAGCCTCACACCGCTGTCGAGCAAGCTCCTCTCCTCCGGACTCATCCTCTGCTGACGTTGCACCCTCCAGCACCACCTGAGCTGCAGGATTGCGGCGCAAGACTTCTGCAACGTACGGGAGCACATAGCGGTGTGCTGTCAGCGGGTCTAGGCTGAAGATCTCCTCCAGCGGGACATTACGCCGTACGTATCGCTCAGGGACACGGGCAGAGTCGTGCTCGAAGAAGACCGCTGTGACAATCGGTGGTGTAGCCAGTAACTCATATCCCGTCCGCACGTAACCCGTAATCTCTGCGGGCTGGAGCGACAACAACGGCGGCTCAGGGCGGGGAGGCGGAGGTGGAGAAGGAGGTAGTAAAGGAGGTACAGGTAGAGGCGAAGATAAAGGAATCTCAAGGCGAATCCCTGTCTCCGCTCGCGCTGACCAGGGCCGCCATCGTGCATCGAGTAGGAAACTGGTGAGGTTGTACTCTACGACAGCCCGCTGTAGCCATCGGATACTTGCTCCGATGGAGACCGAATGCTCCAACCCAGCCGTCAGTCCTACGTGAGGAACGAGCAGGGGAGAGAAGGTTCCTTCTGCGAGGAGCCGAGTCCGTAGACGTCGTCCGTCGGGCATCAGAAACAGCACGGTGTCTGGAGATCGGATGTGCTCAACTTGGCGAAAGCGTGCAACGAGCGGCAGCCCGATGCGACCGCCAAGAACTGCTCGAAAACGCCTTCCAACTGGGAGGACAAGGGCTGGCTGGAGCTCTCCGACAAGCCATCGGCTCTCCAGCTGGGCTTCGGTTGTGACATCAAGGACATCACCCGTCACCGTATCCCGTATTGGGAAGGTAGTCTGGGTAACCAGTGTGCCCCCCCGCTGGCTCAGCAGGGCGGAAAGCTCTACTCGCAGCGGGGAGAGGACAGGGAACTCTACCCCAACTGCAGCACCCCAACCTTGTCCTGAACCGGACCGAAAGGTCCCGCAGTCAACAATGCCAGAGGTACTTCTGAGCTCTGCAGCATGCCATGTCTGAAGAAGGGCTGCACGGAGGGATAGGGACATCTGAGCCTGTAGCGCCGTTCCCCCAAGCCATCCTAGCGCAACGGCGGCTGCAACAACTATCACCATGAAACTCCTGCTACCCAACTCCTCGACAAAGTTAGGAAAGTTAGGACCCCCAACAGCGGCGCGCGTGCTATGCTAGGACTATACTCTGGTAACGTCCGTCTTTTAGCTCCGGGCGTGTTAGAACCGTTGATTCCAGATAGCGATGCAACCTCTAGAGGTGCCTTCCGTTAACGACGCATACATCCGCGAGGTATACCTACAGTACCTAGCAGACCCTGACTCCGTGCCTCCGGAGTGGCGCCAATACTTCGAAAGCCAGAGAACTAACGGTCGAGATGGTCTAACACTCCCGGCCCAGTCACAACCAGGGTTGGTCAGCGCCGTACCTTCGGACCGTCCATCCTGGCTTCTGCCGACGGATGAGCTTCTCCCACTGGATGGCGTTGCAGAGCGGATTGCCCAGAACATGGCGCGGAGCCTGACTGTGCCAACAGCCACCTCGTTCCGCGCTATTCCTGTCAAGCTCCTGGAGGAGAATCGGTGGTTGGCGAATCGCTATCTGCAGCGTCGCTCCCAGCCCAAGCTGAGCTTTACGCACTTCCTAGCTTGGGCTGTTGTCCAAGCGCTCAAGCGTTATCCCCATCTCAACGATGCCTGTGCTACGGTGGGAGGCCGACTTTACCGCGTCCGTCGTCACTCTCTCAATCTCGGCATTGCCGTTGATGTTGTCCGCAAGGATGGTAGCCGCTCACTGCTTGTTCCTGTCATTAGAGATGCCCAGACTCTCTCGTTCTCGGAGTTTGTCCGCCGCTATGACGAGCTTGTGGAGCGTGCACGGACAGGGCGTCTAACAATAGAAGAGCTTACTGGTGCCACGGTCTCACTGACGAATCCCGGTATGCTTGGCACTGTCATGTCGGTACCACGGCTGCCAGAAGGGCAGGGCCTCATTGTGGCTACAGGAGCCATCGCTTACCCAGCAGAGCTGCGAGCAACTCCCGCGGAAATCCTTGCACAGGTCACGCTCGGCAAAGTGCTAGTCGTCACAAGCACCTACGATCACCGAATTATCCAGGGTGCAGAATCTGGAGAGTTCCTGGCCTTCATCGAGCAGCTCCTGCTGGGGACGGAAGGCTTCTATGAGTCCATCTTCGGCGAACTCCGGCTACCCATGCCTCCGTTCCGTTGGGCAGAGGATACCACGGTAGAGCCTGGCGTCAAGGAGGAGCGACTAGCGCAATTGATCCGCTCGTACCGTGTCCGCGGCCATCTAATTGCGCAAACGAACCCTCTACGCGATACGTGGGACTACCATCCAGACCTTGACCCCGCGCACTACGGCTTCACTATCTGGGACCTAGACCGACACTTTCACACTGGCGGAGTAGGGGAGTACGAGAAGGCAACCTTACGGCAGGTTCTAGAAGTGCTCTGGGACTCTTACTGTGGTCCCATTGCAGTAGAATTCATGCACATCCAGGACCCTGAACGTCGCCGCTGGATACAAGAGCGGATGGAACGGCTCCGACATTCGATCCGCCTTTCGGACCAGCAGCGGCGCCGTGTCTACCAGAAGCTCCTGGAGGCAGAGATTTTTGAGCAGTTCCTACACCGCAAGTTCGTCGGACACAAGCGCTTTTCGCTGGAAGGCGGGGAGTCGTTACTCCCCCTGTTGGACACGATCCTCCAGAGAGCCATAGAGCTAGGGCTCGAGTACGCCGTCATTGGCATGGCCCATCGAGGGCGGCTCAACGTATTGGCCAACATCGTCGGGAAGTCTTTCCGGCGGATCTTCGATGAGTTTGAAGGAGAAGCCGATCCGCTCTCATTCCATGGCTCCGGTGATGTTAAGTACCACTTGGGGGCTCGTGGGCTCTACGTGCACCCTACAACAGGGCAGAGCTTGCAGCTCATCTTGGCCTCCAACCCCAGCCACTTAGAAGCGGTAGACCCAGTGGTAGAGGGCATGGCTAGAGCCCTTCAGGATCAGCTGGGCGATAGAGACCGCCGTCGTGTCCTCCCAATCCTCATCCATGGAGATGCGGCATTCGCAGGGCAGGGAATCGTTGCTGAGACCTTGAACCTCTCTAAGCTGGCGGGGTATACAACTGGCGGTACGGTCCACATTATCGTCAACAACCAGATTGGCTTCACCACTGAACCCGTGGACGCACGCTCCATGGTCTACCCAACAGATGTAGCAAAGATGGTCCAAGCCCCCATTTTCCACGTCAATGGCGACGACCCGGAGGCGGTGGTGACAGCTGCTCTTTTAGCCCTAGAGTATCGCATGAACTTCCATGAAGACGCTGTCATCGATCTCTTCTGCTATCGCAAGTACGGTCACAACGAGGCAGACGAGCCAACGTATACGCAACCCTTACTCTACCGCCGTATCCGCCATCATCCCAGTGTACGGCAGCTCTACAAGGAGCGCCTGCTTCGGGAGGGCATACTGACCGAAGCTGAGGAGCGACAGATGGCCGATGGCTTCCTCCAACAGCTCAATACAGCATTCTCAGAACGTCGTCCCCCTTCCGTCACCTCGCCTCCCCAAAGGACAGCTGTCACCACAGTGCTGCAACCTGTTATGACGGCAGTCCCACGTTCTGAACTACAAGCAGTGGCAGCTGCCTTAGGGCGCGTACCAGAGGACTTCCATCTGCATCCCAAGCTTCAGGAGCTCATCCGGTATCGCGCAACCGCTCTAGAACGCGGAGTCGACTGGGCGACGGCCGAACTGCTAGCCTTTGGAACCCTGCTCCTTGAAGGTTTCCCAGTCCGACTAAGTGGGCAAGACTCTCGGCGCGGTACCTTCAGTCAGCGCCATGCTGTGCTGATTGATGTGGAGACGGAGCGCGAGTACATCCCGCTCAACCATATCCTTCCCCAACAGAGGGCTTTCCTGGAGATATACGACAGTCCGCTCAGTGAGCTTGCTGTCTTAGGCTTTGAGTATGGCTACAGTATCCAGACTCTCCATGGTCTTACTATCTGGGAAGCCCAGTTTGGAGACTTCTCGAATGGCGCCCAGGTCATCATAGACCAGTTCATAAGCAGTGGGGAAGCTAAGTGGGGACAACAGAGCAACCTTGTCCTGTTACTTCCGCATGGGTACGAAGGACAGGGTCCAGAACACTCTAGCGCTCGTATCGAGCGATACCTTCAGCTCTGCGCCGATGGGAACATGTATGTCTGCATCCCTACGACCCCCGCTCAGTATTTCCACCTACTGAGACGTCAACTACTGTCCCCGGTCCGTAAACCTTTAGTCGTGCTGACACCCAAAAGCCTTCTGCGGCATCCGATGGTCGTTTCCCCAGTGACGGATCTCGTCGAAGGCTCATTTCAGGAGGTCCTCGACGATCCGCTCGTTGGACGTGATCCTTCAACGGTACGAACGATTCTGCTGTGTAGTGGCAAGGTTTTCTACGAGCTATGGGAGTACCGGAAGCTCCATGAGCGCTGGGATACAGCTCTTATCCGCGTGGAACAGCTCTTCCCAATCCACACAGAGAAGCTTTTCTCAGTTCTGCGTTGCTACCCTGCTGCCCGGCGGATAGTCTGGGTTCAGGAAGAGCCTCAAAATATGGGAGCATGGTCTCACATGGCCCTCTCCCTTGGACCAGTTCTCCACGCTAATTTTGGATGGGATCTATCATATGTTGGTCGCCCTGCTGGTGCCAGTCCAGCGACCGGTTCTTTCCTATTCCATGAGCAAGAACAGCGACGATTCATAGAGGCCTGCTTTTCATAGCGATCGAGGCCCATAGCTTACCTTGAGGCTGCCCAACCTGGCAATATCTACTCCTTCCCAATCTTTCAGCTTTTCGTATAGCGCTCCGTATCGAAGCCCATAAATGCTGACACGAACTGCAGAGAGTTGAAGGGCTTCCATGATGGCTGCTAAGATCAGGGTACCGCCCGGGAGTATATCGGCCCGTTGTGGATGGATAGCGGGATGGCGGCGCCTTTCTTCTATCGGAGTATTCCAGAGCCACTGAAGTAAACATGTAACCTCGTGGCGGGTCAACAGTGCACCATGCACCTCCCACCAGCGCTGGTAGGGGAGGCCTGCCAGAAGCCCAGCAAGAGTTATAGGTGTGCCAGCTACAGCATATGCGTGTCCCGGTAGTTGGGGAATAGGAGGAAGCCACTTCCGCAAGATATCGCTGACAAAACTCATAGATTCTTGGATGTCCCAGCCCTTAGCGTCTATGTGCTCCTGTAGCCATACTGCACCTATCGGGATCGAGACAAAGCTATTGATTTCCATTCTACTTCCGTAAACAATCTCAGTGCTACCCCCGCCGATGTCTACCACGGTGATAGGCCCATCTGGGAAATCACCAAAAACAGCGCCATAGAGACTCAGCCTAGCTTCTTCTGCTGGGGAAAGTATCACAACTGATGAGGGCGCTGTAAAATATTTCCTCAGTTTCTCAACGACATCAATGGCATTGAGCGATCGCCGAAACACTTCCGTACCTACCATCCAAATGAGAGCAACTTGGCGAATTAAGCATAAGTTGTTGTAAAACTTGACTACTTCGATTGCCCTCTCTATGCTGCTTTCCCGAATCCTGCCAGTTCGGGCTACATTCTCGCCGAGGCGAACGACAGCAACTCGGTCCTCCAACACGCTCAGGTGCTGTTCAGCCGCATCCCATTTCGCAACCAGCAACAAAAAAGTGTTCGTTCCCATATCTAATACAGCCCAACACCCCATCACTGCTTACGGAAGGCAAAGGCTATCCAATCGTTTTCTAACTCTTTTTCAACGACTTCGAACTCAAATTCCTCAAACCTCCTACAAATTCTTTCCGCGCTAACTACAAGGATTCCACTCATGACAGCAACTCCACCTTGTGGTAGGACCCCGTTAAATTTCGGCGCTAGCCGGTACAAGAGCTCGGCATCGAGGTTAGCCACAATCCCATCTACTTTGGGAAGGCCGAAGGTCTCAACATCACCTGACATGAGGAGAAACCTGTCCACTACGCGATTACGCAGTGCGTTATCACGGGCCTGCTGTAGAGCAAACGGATTGTTATCAATCGCATATACACAAGCTGCCCCACGCCGAAGCGCCAAGATCCCCAAAATTCCTGTACCCGTACCGACATCTAACCAAGTTGTGTTGGGAAGTAAATGACGAAGGAGGAGTTTGGCTGCTAGACGAGTGCTGGCATGATGGCCTGTTCCGAATGCGGTGCCAGGAACAATATGCAGAATATCACGAGCCGTAGGGTACATCGATGGCGTTGGGACTTCCGGGAAAGGATGGACAACGATATCGTCAGAGAGCCACACGGGAACTAACTGGCTCACCCACAGGGAATACCAATCCCGCGATGCTACAGTATGGACGGCATGCACGCAGCCAGGAGGTAGTAGCCCCACTATAGAGTGGTAGAAAGCGGTTTCTATCCGTTCCCAGCTGGAACTAGGAAAGTAGACCCGCAAGTATCCCTCTCCTTCCTCAATTCCAGTAGTGGGGAAGGGAGAAAGGAGTCCGTAGGCGATGGAAAGGTACTCCTCTGGAATCCGAAGCTCTACGCTAATGAAGTCCTCTACCATTGCGTCTGGTAAATCCAATCAAGCAGTGTCTGACCAACAACGCGCAAGGTTTCCGAGGAGATATTCTCAGGTGTGTCGCGTAAGGTATGCCAGTAGCGGCGCCGAGGATTAGGAGAGCGATTGCCGACGAGCTCAGCATCGATGATGACGATGGCCCGGTGTCCTCTCTGAATAAAGGGTACGTGATCGTCGTAGATCGGTCCAACAAGTTCGTTGCGAAACATCGTGGAGGAGTACCGAGCCCCCTTTTGCCACAGGCTTATCAAGAGGTTGGGTGCACTGTGCCACGAGTATTCTTCCCATGGGAACCACGCTTCTCGATCACCCACCAAGTCAACGACAATCACCCATGTCGGGGACCTCTGGAACGGATAGTTCTGGGCGGCATGTTGGGACCCTAAGCAGAAGTTCTCTAGATCCGATGCCTTGCCGTAGTCTTCTCCATCTAAGAGGAGCAAGTCTATACCAACCGGTGGAGGATGATGCTTTAAGATGCGGGCAATCTCCAGCAGCACTGCAACTCCACTGGCACCGTCATTAGCTCCTAGAATTGGTTGCTGCCGATTTCGCGGATCTGGATCTTCATCTGCGTATGGACGCGTGTCCCAGTGAGCACAGAGGAGTACCCGCTTAGAGAGCTCAGGCCGGAAGGAGGCTCCAACGTTGGTTAACTGCAGCAACTTGCCGTAGACTTGTCGGGAAAAGCGTTGCTCGAATACTGTGTCTGCATATTGCCTCAGGAACTCTACCAGGAACATGCGGCAGCTGTCATGTCCAGGGAGGCCAGGGGCTCGTGGCCCAAAGGTTACTTGACGTACAACGAGCTGGTAGGCATGATCGGCGTCGAATGAAGGCTGAGGAGTCTCTACCGACGCTGCAGTGTCGCTGTTCGTAACTCTAGAAAGAGAATGGCGTGCGGTGTCACAGCTCCACGCCACACCTATGATCCCAACGGCCAGGAACAGAATCGCAATCCTCGAACCCGACATTCGTCACCGCTACCTCGCAAAGCTCAATATCAGCCCAGAGAGACTAAGAGTGAAGAGCCAGTCGCAAAACTATAGCGTGTCGCTTGCTCGTCGTAGGCATTGATGGGACGCTCACCAATGGTAAACTCTACTGCTACCTGGCCCTCAAGTGAGGTACTCTGGTGTTTCCACGTCCACGACGGCTTGGGGATTCGCCCGGTGCAGCTGGTGGGGATCTCTGTCGCTCCACTCTCTCAAGAGGACTCACCCGCTATCAGTGTGCGTGCCCAGAAGCCGGGAGCCCCTGCTGCTTAATAGGAGTGGACGACGAGGCGGCTACCGTTTAGCAAGTAGCTGAAATGCTCTCCCTTGAACCGGAGGATGTTGTCTACATCGGTGATGATCTTACCGACCTTCCCGCCTTTCAAGTTATCGGCATCTCATCTTGCCCAGCAGATGCTATACCGGAAGTACGCTGGCAGGTTTCATACATCTGCCGACAGCCTGAAGGAAATGGAGCCGTTCGGGAGTTCTGCGAGTCAACCCTCAAAGTACAGCGCTGGGATCCTGAGGAGATCATTGCTGGCAAGTAGGTCTCACTACTCTCCACACCAACCATGGGCGAGCGGGGAAATGCATACTTCCAAGGATTCTTGACCGGTGTGTTCCTTGGAAGCTTCGTCGGAGCTATTACAGCACTGCTCCTTGCTCCGAAGAGCGGCCGCGAGCTACGGGCCGATATCCGTCGGCGCTCAGAAGAGCTCTACACGAAGGCACGCAAGCTGTTGGACGAGACTTCAGCGGAGGCCACCGAAGTGCTCAATGAAGCTCGGCAACGGGCTCAGGCCATCGTTCAGACTGCACAGGAACAGGCCGGTGCCCTTCTTAAAGGCGCTGAGCGGACTATTCAAGAGGCACGCGAAAGGGTGTCATCGACTACGGAACGCCTTCGGGAAGCAGTACAGGCAAGTTCCGAAGCCCTTCGCAGCGAGATAGAAGGAACCTCTCCGGCTCCGAAGACAGGGTAGGGACTGCCCAT
This sequence comes from Candidatus Kapaibacterium sp., assembly GCA_025059875.1. NCBI lineage: Bacteria > Pseudomonadati > Bacteroidota > Eximiradiia > Eximiradiales > Kapaibacteriaceae (SeqCode) > Kapaibacterium (SeqCode) > Kapaibacterium sp. (SeqCode). The sequence continues at coordinate 98,865 of JANXCT010000002.1, read as the reverse complement.
CAGGAGCTAGGGGAGAACCATGGAAACGTGGCTTTCTGTACTGATTGCCACAGCAGCGATTGTCTTGCTCACTATAGGATTCGTCCTGGTGCGGCTGCTCCTCCAACTTCAAAGGATCTTCCGCACCGTGGAAATCAGTCTCCATGACCTCCTCCGCTTGCTCGGTGAGCTTCGCCGAAGCCTCATTCCTGGTGTAGAAGCGATAACGACGGCTGCTCAGCGCTTTGACAGAATCCTCAACCAAGTAGAACCAAGCCTTGGAGCACTACAGCGCTTCCTGGCAATTCTGCAAGGAATCGCGGAGGACGTGCGCAGTCTGGAACAGAGAGTATACAGAAGGGTTGCTCCACCTCTGGAAGATGCTGCAGCCCTTATCAGCGGTATCCTCAAAGCTGCTGCTGTCTTCGTACGTGTTCTGACTCGTCGTCACCGGGCAATAACCGCGTAAAACCCTGGCTTAGGTGTCCCCAGCCAGGAACAGGAACGTAGCCAAACAGCCGTGCAGCGGAAAAGTAAGCCCCGAAGAGCAGGCCTGAGTACACGATATCTGCCATCAAGCTGTTACGGTAAAAAGGAAGGGCTGCGACGTAACAGGCTACTAGTCCCTCTATGGTCTTCGGGTACCAATCGGTCAGAAGCCAAACGGCAAAGTTTGTCACAATGAAGAAGATGAACGACGAGGCAAACACCACGGCTACCAACCGGCTTAAGCGGAACTTGAGCCTTAAGAAGCCCTGCGCCAAAGCAACCCCTATGGCAAAGCAACCGTAAACGACCGGAAGGGTAGGGTGGAAGGTGATCGTCCAGTCTCGGTTCAGAAATCCCAAAGCAATATCGCTCAGTGCCATGGCTCCGAGTGGAATTCCATAGGCCCAACCCGAACTTAACACCGTGCCTCCGAAGAGAGCTATCGCCATCATTGGGGTGAAGTTGGGAGGGTGGGGGAGTAGACGGCTCAGGGCTGCCAGTACAATAAGCCCAAGGGCAATTGACGTCTGCTTCCAACGGCCGTCTCTCTGCGACTTCATCTGGAATGCTGCCGAGGTTACAGAGTACAAAACTACTGCAGACATGGATAGCCGTGTATACCCTCAGCGTACCAGTGTTTTCAGGGGGCGCATATCGCTGGGAGCGCGGCTGGATCGACACCGTCGTCGCCTTTCGGCCTGGCAGTGGGCAGAACTTTGGCCAAGACAGCGCATACTACCCCCGGAACATATTTGGCCCGCCCGATACAGCAGCGCGGCCATCTTTGCCGTCAGCTAACCCCCACCAAATCCTCTCGCTTGGCATGGGGGGCGAAATCGTCGTTGGATTCCGAGGTAAGGTTATCGTGGACGGACCAGGTCCCGACTTCGTAATCTTTGAGAATGCCTTCGTGACGCCTCGCGGCAGAGTCTTCGTTGAGCCAGCACTGGTCAGCGTCAGCAAAGATGGAATTACATGGCAGAGCTTCCTGTGGGATAGCTTGACTCTGGAGGGCTGTGCGGGCAGGACTCCAACGAATGGCGCTGCTCAAGACTTGCTTGACCCTTCACAGAGTGGTGGGGATTGGTTTGATCTACAGGCTCTCAGCATTGACTCTGTGCGCTACATTCGGATTACCGACCTCACTATATGGCTAGCTCGGCAGCCGCAGCATCCCTTTTGGGACCCAACCTTGAGCGGCTTCGACCTAGACGCCATCGGGAGCCGGTATCTGGTGAGCTCTCCTACAGAGGTGCGGTCTATTCCCGAGACTTACACCACCGTAAGCTCCCAACTCTTGCTCCGTGAACCCTGCCTGCCTGCTGAGGGTCTAGGAAGTCTAGGAATTGCCCGAGGTGCACGCTACAGCATCTTCACCGTTGAAGGGCGCTGCCTCTCTGAGGGAACCATCAGGCAGCATCTGTGCCTCCCAGTCCGTGGACAACCTCTGCTACTGCGGATCTGTACCGGCAGGGAGCAACGCCAGTACGTGCTTCTCTGGCTCTGAGGGAGAGGTCGGGAAGCATGGACGAAGTATGGACGGGAGCATGAAGTTTACATAATGTCCCTTATCAGTCTGAGCTCTCTACGCAGTTCCAAGTGGAAACTCCCTAGGAGACCAGCTCACCTGCAGGTCCCCAGTAACGCGATGCGTAGGAAACGGTATTTCAATCCCTGCCGAGCGATATGCAACCAGGAGGCGCTTCAAGAATTCATGGCGTAAGAGATACTGGTCTTCTGCCTTCTCAGCACGTAAGATGACGAGCAGCCGGATACCATAGTCGGTGAACTCCTGAAGGCGAACGAGTGGCTGGAACTCCCTCACGGCGCCCTCGACCTCCTGCTGAACCCCACGTGCCACTTCTAAGGTCACCCTTTCGACGAGTTCCAGATCGCTGCCGTAAGCTACTTGAATCGGAACGGTCACCGAGAGTTCCGGCTCTGGGACTCGGTAGTTGACGAGCACAGCATTGGCAAGGCGACTATTCGGGATGATCACCACGTTGTTGCCTAATGTTCGGATCGTGGTGTTGCGCCAGTTGACGTCTTCCACTACCCCTTCATGCCCAGTATCTAGCCGAACGAAATCACCTGGACGAACTTGTCGGGCTGCTAATATGTGAAGCCCAGCGAAGAGGTTGGAGAGCGTGTCCTGCAGTGCTAAGGCTAACGCTAGTCCACCAATTCCGAGTGCTGTTAGCAACGGTGCAATCGGGATCCCAAGTACCTGGAGCACAATTAGAGCTGCAACGATAATGATCCCCAGGCGTACAACGTTGACCAGGATGGAAACAGCTGGCAATCCACTGTCGGTAGCATGGAGCCAATGGCGTACGGCACGAATCGCAAAGCGTAGCAACGCGACAGTAGCAATTCCAATGCCTGCTACTAAGAGGACCCTGTCCATGATCAGGATGAGCGATGCCGGTAACGTGATCCACCGGACAAGCCAGAAGACTGCGACGACTATGGTACTAGCAAACAGTGTCCTCCGAAGGGACTCTGCTATCGCATTTCCCCACCACCACTGTGTCCGTCGAGCCACTCCTTTAAGGAAGCGGTAGAGGATGAAATCGGCGATCCACCCACCTGCCGCTATTCCTATGGCCCCTAAAACGCTCAGAGCAGTCTGCTCTGTGGGATTCATCCAGAAACGGTGTGGAGGGACTCCTGGAAGTACGGATCACGGTACGCGACAGCAGGAACACGCTGCATCTGGCGGGCAACTAAAAGGAGTGCAACGCCCAGCCATGCGGTGAGCACTCCTACTTCCTGCCATCCCCACCGTAGGCTTGGAGCGAATGCTGGCAGCACGATCCAGGCAATGTCAACGTAATGGCCAAGCAGCACGGCGATGGCCGCTGCTACGAGGATGCGAGGATTCCTCTTTGCATCCCGCCGTAGTAAGAGGACAAAGGGAAGGACGAAGCGTAATGCTGGCAAGAAAATGCCGAAGATCTGCCATGTCCCTTGCCCCATTCGCTTGAGAAAGTAGACCGTCTCTTCTGGCAGATTCCCGTACCAGATCAGCATGTACTGCGAGAAAGCGATGTATGCCCAGAAAATGCAGAACGCAAAGAGGAGCTTCCCTAAGTCGTGGTAGTGCTCGTCTGTCACGAAGTCTCGCAAATACCCCTGCTCCCGCAAAGCGACCACGAGAAGGATAACAGCAGAAAGAGTGGCCGTAAAGCTGGCCGCAAAGCTGTAAACGCCGAAGATAGTGCTGTACCAGTGCGGCTCAAGGGCCATCAGGAGATCAACCGAGGCGAAGGTAAAGGTCAAAGCATACACAAGTACCCAGAGGGCTGACCGTCGGAAGTTACGGAGTGTCGGGGTATAATCCCCTTCCGGAGCGAGGTCTTGGCGGAGAGAGTTCCCAATGACAGAGCAGTACATGAAGGCCCACGCAACTCCGTAGAGTATCAGTCGAGCAGCGAGGAAAGGTTCGTTGAGAAACCAACCCTTGCTAGCGATGATTGGATCGCCAGCATGGAGCTCGTGAATCCAGTGGAAGAAAAGACCAGGAGCGATAGCAAGAGGGAGCAGTCCTAAGAGCAAGAGAGGCAGGGGCGCTGCAACGAACTCTATGCTTCGGCGTACCGTTGCGCTCCACCCTGCCCTCACTAAGAAGAGCAGAGCGCTTAGGAGGGTAGCCGTAACTGCGATACTGAGGACGTAGAAGAATCCGAGAATGTAGCTCGGTGCCAACCGCTCGGGTGTTAGTACCGCAGTAAACGCAGTTCCCAACAGTCCGATGACCAAGAGGACTGTACCTATGCGCTGCAGAGTCTGCACGAATCGACTCCCTTGGAGACTCGGCACTTCGTAAACGAATGGGTGGCTGCCCATTGCTGGTTCGTTCCTCTAACTCACTGATGCTGTGGTGCAGGTACTGACAGCTGGGCAGCGGAAGCACCGCTGGCCGTCCGCTGGAGCTGGCGGATGTAGTAGACAATCGCCCAGCGCTCTGGCTCGGCGAGCTTGCTCGCATAGGAGGGCATAATGTTTTGCCCAGCACTGATGACATGGAAGATACGAGCATCGCTGTATGCTTGTGCTTGCGGGCGGGTTAGGTCCGGTGGAGCTACGAAGCCACGCTGGACGACAGGTCCGTTCCCTTTCCCATCCACGCCGTGGCATGGACTGCAGAAAATGTCATAGCGGTTGCGGCCGTACGCAAGGACATAGTCGTTCACCGGGAATGGAGCCTGCGGGAAGAGCTCTTCCGCTTTCGTGACATCGGCCTGTCCTAGCGGATAGGATCGTGCATCTCGGGGGACAGTGTGCTCAGGTGGTATGCGGAAGGAGCTACGATCTGCAAAGAAGCGAGAGGCCTCCAACGGGTCAACGCGGAATTGGTCATCCATATCAGAGATGATTTGCAGTGGCGGGTGTTCCGAAAACCATGTCTTCTGACCCGAAAAGACAAGAATCCAGAACCCCACGAAAGCAATGCCTACGATGCCGATCGGGATGTACCACCACCGAATCCGACGGAACGCTTCCATCGCACTACGCCTCGACTAAGCGCACACTCTCTGCTCCAAGACGCTCTAAGAGCGCTCGGGTCTCCTCTATGGAGAACAGCGGGTCACGACTCTCTATACTCACAACGAACGTGTCGTCCGTTGCAGCCCGGAAGCCAGCATCATGCTGGTAGTCCGAGTACCAGCGAGGTAGCCGGCACAACCAGAGGAAGCCAATGACTGTGGCAAATGCCGTAAAGAGGACGGTTAGCTCAAAGTTGACCGGAACGGAGAATTCCCATGCAAAAAAGGGCTTCCCACCGATGTTGAGGGGGTAGTCAACGGCGCCAGTCCACCACTGCAGTAAGAGGGCTGTTCCTAAACCAGCCAACCCACCAAACAGAGAAATGTAAGATAGCCGACTACGCTGCAATCCCATTGCCTGCTCCAGCCCGTGGATAGGATACGGCGTGTAGACCTCAAAGTGCCGGTAGCCTGCCTTGCGGATCTCTACCACGGCTTGTAGCAGGGCATCAGGGTCCTTGTAGTTCCCCATGACGGCTAGAGGTTTGGGCTTCGCTACCATTCGTAGCCTAAGCAGCTACTGGTACATGGTGCTGAGGCTGTGACCGAGGGAGTATGGCCTTGACTTCCGAGATGGCAATGATGGGGACATACTTCGCAAACAGCAAGAAGAGCGTGAAGAAGATGCCCAACGTCCCAACGTAGATGGACACCTCCACCCAGGTCGGCGCGTAGTACCCCCAGCTGGCCGGCAGGAAGTCGTGGTGGAGTGAGGAGACGATGATGACAAAGCGCTCAAACCACATCCCGATGTTCACAAGGATGGAGGCGATGAAGGTAACGACGATGTTCCGCCGGAGGCGCCGCGACCAGAAGAGCTGGGGAACAGCGACGTTGCAGAATACCATCGCCCAGTATGCCCACCCATATGGACCGAAGGCGCGGTTGAGGAAGACATACCGCTCATACTCGTTACCGCTATACATCGCGACGAAGAACTCCATTGCGTAGGCGTAGCCTACCATCATGCCGGTGGCGAGGAGGATTCGGTTCATGTTATCAATGTGCTTCAGCGTGATGAAGTCCTGTAGATTCAGGACCCAGCGGGCGATCAACACCAGGGTGAGCACCATTGCAAATCCGGAAAAGATAGCGCCAGCAACAAAGTACGGTGGAAAGATCGTGGTGTGCCACCCCGGCAAGATGGAGACGGCGAAATCGAACGATACGACGCTGTGGACGGAGAGGACTAGCGGTGTAGAGATAGCTGCCAAGATGAGGTATGCAATCTCGTAGTGCTGCCAATGGCGAGCTGCTCCAACCCACCCGAGGCTGAAGAAGGAGTAGATCGCCTTCGGCAAGCGACGCTGCACGAAGTTCCGAACTGTAGCCAGATCTGGCAATAGCCCGAGGTACCAAAAGAGAATGGACACCGTCAAGTATGTAGACACTGCAAACACGTCCCAGATTAGGGGCGAGCGAAAGTTCACCCACATGTACATCTGGTTAGGATATGGGAGCAGCCAGTAGGCAAACCATGGTCGGCCAAGATGGATGAGGGGGAATAACCCAGCACAGATGACGGCAAAGATGGTCATCGCCTCGGCAGAGCGGTTGATGGCCGTACGCCAGCGCTGGCGGAAGAGGTGAAGGATGGCCGAAATGAGGGTACCGGCATGACCAATACCGATCCACCAGACGAAGTTCGTGATGTCCCACCCCCATGCTACGGGGTTATTGAGCCCCCAGACACCGATGCCCGTTGCAATCGTATACCCAATGCAGAAGATTCCCCAGGCAGCGGCTAGCCCCGTAATCGATAGTGTGAGCCAATACTTCCAGGTAGGCGGTCGCTCTATGATCCCAGCGATTTTCTCCGTTACATCGTGGAGGGTCGGGTTCCCAAGGACTAGGCTCTCCCGTAAGGGTTCATGGTCAACCCTTGGAGTAGTCTCTACAGCGATCTGTGCCATGCTATGCTGTTCTGACTTGGGAGACTTCCTCTGGCTGCACGTTCCACACCTTTGCAAGGTAGGTTACGGATGGACGCACGTTAAGCTCCTCTAACACGTGGTATCCACGATCATTCAGCCGCAGCTGAGCAACTTTGCTCTGCGGGTCGTTCATATCTCCGAAGATGATCGCTCCTGCAGGACATGCTTGCTGACAGGCTGTGAGGACTTCACCATCCCGGACACGCTCTCGTCCCTCATCTTTCGCATGGTATTTTGCCTCGTTGATGCGCTGGACGCAGAAGGTACACTTCTCCATAATGCCACGCATGCGCACAGTGACGTCGGGATTGAAGAGCATCTCCTTCGGTGGTCGCCGGTCGGTATGGTAATCCAGGAAGTTGAAGCGACGCACCTTGTAGGGGCAATTGTTCAAGCAGTACCGAGTACCAACGCAGCGGTTGTAGGTCATCTCATTGAGCCCCTCTGGACTGTGAGTAGTTGCGGCTACGGGGCAAACATTTTCGCAGGGGGCATTCTCGCAGTGTTGACACAGCATCGGCTGATGCACCACCCATGGGGCGTCTGGGGAGCCAAGGTAGTACCGGTCTATCCGGATCCAATGCATCTCCCTCCCCCGCCGGACTTCCTCTTTGCCAACTGTCGGAATGTTGTTCTCTGCCTGACAGGCAATGATGCAGGCCCCACAACCGGTGCAAGTATTCATGTCGATCACCATCCCCCACCGGTGGCCCTTGTACTCATATGGAGGCACAATTGTTAGTGGAATGCGATACCGGCCGTCCGGTGAGGGGTAGCCTGGAAACTTCGGCTCCTCAAAGCGTGGGCCCTCTGGGGACTGGTACTCAGCCAACGTCGTTACTCGGACAATTGGGCGTCCATAGAGTCGAGCATGGTGCTGGGTCGTTGCCAGGGGGTATCGCTCTCTCAGTGGCTCAAGGCTCACCACGACATAGCTTAACCTCCCTTGCGGCAAGAGCGGATACGTGTTCTGGCCAACTCCTCTAAGTACCTCCCCACCCTCCCGGCGTCCATAGCCGAGCTGCGTTAGGATGACCCCATCTGCCATACCTGGCTGAACCCAGACTGGGAGCTTGATGCTGACATCTCCCACGCGAAGCTGAACAACGTCCTCCGTTGAAAGGCCGAGTCGATATGCCGTTCCAGGGCTCATCGCAGCAACGTTGTCCCACACGAGCTTAGAGACTGGGTCAGGCAGCTCCTGCAGCCAGGCGCAGTTAGCGAAGGAGCCGTCGTAAATCCCGTAGGCCGGCAAGGCGATAGCAAGCAGCCCTTCCCGGCTAAGTCCCGATGGACTAATAGCCGCTGCCAGCGCTGCTGCCGAAAAGCGGAGCGTTGGCACAGGCCGCCGCGGCGGTACAAAGACCCCCTCACGTAGGATGTTCTCCCACTGCGCATCCGTAACGCCGTAGTTCGATTGCCAGCGCTGACGCAGGAAATCGTAGTAGCTCTTCACCCCAGCAAAGGCCGAGGTGTCCAGTTGCTGAGCCAGGAGGATGAGGACATCCTGTATCGACCCAATCCCCTCGTTGAGGGGAGCTATTAGCGGCTGCTGGACACTCAGGCTGCCATCCGCAGCCATGACATCCCCCCACGATTCTAAGGGGTGTGCGACCGGGATGTGGATCCAGCAGTTAGCTGCCGTCTCGTCGTGGTAGAGTGACAGTGCAATCCGCCATGGTACTGTGGCAATTAGACGCTGGAGTTCCCAGTCAGCGCTGTACTCTGGGTTAACGTTCGCGAAGAGGAGTGCACCGACACGCCCTTCACGCAAATCTTGCCGGAAGCGTGTTAGCTCGGACTCTTTCGGAAAGCTGTTAGGCAGTGTGTAGGCAGGATCGAGCACCTTCCCCTCTCCCACACTGCCCAGAGCAGTATTGATTGCCAGTGCTAAAGCGTGAACTGTCCGCGGCAAATGCGCACCTACCAGGACAACAGCTCGCTCGCCAGAACGAAGGAGCTCTTGGGCTATCTGCTGTGCCTTCTCTGCATAAGCAGCAGGGATTCGGGAAGCAGCCTGACGCACAGGTTCAGGGACTGGCCGAGAGAGAGCAAGCTCTAGGAGGATAGATGCCAAAAAGCCTTCAAACGCAGCCGGATGCATCCGGAGCCGAGAGTCTGCATTCGTGCCCGTCAGGGTCATCAGTGCCTCGACAGCTACGAGGCGGTTCATGGTGTCCTGTCGAGACTGCAGCCGTCGCCGCTGGGCGAAGTTGTGCGTGTGCCATACTGCATAGCGGTCAATCCCTAGAAAGTCGGCCTCTACGCTCAGGATGTAATCAGCCCGACCCAAGTGCGGAACGAACTCTGCAGGGATACCTAACACCTCCGCGTTGAGGGCCGCAGCTGTGTCAGCCAGGAAGCTTGGGAGCACGACAACTCGCAGCCATGAGAAGCGGCGCTGGAGCTCCTGTAGCAGTGCATCGTAGCTTGGCGAGCAGTGCTCTTCAATGCAGAGGTAGCACAGCTTCCCTTGCTGCTGGACCTGCTGGAGCTTCTCGGCTATCGCTTGCAGAGCGGCCTTCAGAGGAGTGGAGCGCTGCTTACCCATCCGAACTCGGCGAATTCGGTCAGGATCGTAGAGGGTATAGAGCAGCGCCTGTGCATAAGCGGAGGAAGCTCCCAGACTCATCGGATGACGCTCGTTACCTTCAAGTTTGATGGGCCGACCTTCGCGGCACTTTGCTACCAGCCCATAGGCAGCGTTCTTGTGCTGGAAAGCGGTTGCGTAGAACAGTGGTAGGCCAGGGATCTGGTATTCGGGAGCTGCTACTGCCGGGACGAGTTTGTGGTCAGGACGACGGCATCCAGCAGCAATCGCTGCCATCGCTGTCCCGAGTGAAGCCAGCTTTAGGAACTGGCGGCGACTGACTCCCGCTTCCGGCAACGGCTCCGGCAGCTCTTCCCATGGATCGGACGGTGACAGTTCTGTGAAGTCCTGAAGGCTCCGCCAAAGGTGCTGCTGCATTGAGCAGGTCCTCGCAGTTGCCCTACATCAGTAATGGCAAGCTGAACAATTCTCAGGGCCACGTCCCGGTAGTTTGGGTGTGGGCACTCCAGGAATGACCTGCGCTGGTACTGGCGTCTGCCACATCCCGTACGGCGGGTTAGTGACCGGCCGGCTCTCAGCAAGCTTTACCTTCCTCACAGGCTGCTTTTGTTCGGGGAGTCCTGTGAAGATACCGGAGATGGGACGTGCCGGGATGATGTGCTTCTCGGGATTGCGATGGCAATCCAGGCACCATCCCATGCTGAGCGGTGCCACTTGCGAAACGACCCCCATGCGTTCAACAGGTCCGTGGCAGGAGGCGCAATCGATTCCTGCCCGAATGTGCCGGGCATGGTTGAAGTGGACGTAGTCTGGCAGCTTATGGACACGGCGCCACTCGATTGGCTTCCCTGTCTCGTAAGCTTCTCGCACGAGAGCTAGCTTCGGACTCTCCGCCCTGACGACAGTATGGCATCCCATGCATGAGCTTGCTGTGGGGATGGGCGAGACCGCCGAACGCTCTACTCCAGCATGGCAGTAAATGCATTTGATTCCCAATTCGCCAACGTGCAGCTTGTGCGAGAATGGCACGGGCTGTTGCGGCCGGTAGCCAACGTCGGTTACGCGGTTGTGCATGCCGAAGTACGTCACAACTGCTGCCGTTAGCACAGTACCGGCGGTACCGAGGATGATGTGCTTGATTCGGCGGTCAACGCTTGGCGTAAACATCGTCCATCACCATTGAGCCCGACATCGTCATGCAGACGCCGGAAACAAGTGGTAGAGCATCAGGTAGATGAGCACGCCTGTAACGGAGACATAGAGCCAAATCGGGAAGGTCCATCGAGCAATCGCACGATGGCGACGGAGGTCGTTTCGCACTGCCCGCCACAGCGTTATGATAGCCAATGCCGGCACACTGGCTGCTAGAACGGAGTGCGAAATTAGGACGCTATAGTAGACCGCACGCCACAGCCCTGTTCCGCCGAACGGCGTAATGACGTGGGTGCTGAAATGGTACACCAAATACGACACCAGGAAGAGGATCGAAACGACGAAAGCTGATACCATCAAAGCGCGGTGGTACACTACCTGCCGGCGAGCGATAGCCCACCGGCCCAACAGCAGACAAATCGCTGCAGTTCCGTTGAGTGCTGCGTTAATCGTTGGGAGCAGCTCAATGACGGCCATCGCTTCAGGTCCCCTGCTCTTTCATCTGCGCAAGTAGCTGTCGGATAGCTGCCTCCAATTGCTTATGTCCCGACCCATCCACTCCCGAGAAGAAGCCGCGCACCATCCCATGATGGTCCACGAGAATCAGACGGGTACTGTGGAGGTCGGGATTGCCGACACTAGCTGGTACACGGAATCCCTTTGTAGCGAGCCACTCTGTGCTGTCGGGTCTCATCCAGAGGAAGTCCCACCGTCCAGGTTTGGCACCGTAGCGCTCAGCGTAGTACTTGAGCACCTGCGGCGTATCGCGCTGGGGATCGACGGTAACGGAGACGAACCGTACCGAGGGTTCTTCAGCAAAGATCGAGTGCAAGACGCTCAAGCGAGAGTTCATGATTGGGCAGGGACCCGTACACGAAGTGAAGAAGAACGAGACGACGTAGATGCTCCCTCGCAGCTCTTCTGAGCTGAAAGGCCGTCCTTCAGCCGTAGTAGCTGTGAAGCTTGGGGCCGGGAAATACTCTGGCAACTCCACTGGAATACGGGGTTCTTGGCGGGCACATGCCAAGAGCAACAGCGTTATAGGCACTGTCCAGACGAGCATCTCACGGCCGCGCTAGTAACGCTAGTGCAACGAACCCCAGCAGGTAGACATATGCACTCCGTAGGACTTGGCGGGCACGTTCAAAGCCTGGACTGCGCCAGAAGAGCGCAGCCATCCCAACGAGCCACCCACCAAGCACTGCCATTCCAGCAACGAACACAGGAGAGAGCCTGAGAGATATACCGCTCAGGACCCCTGAGCACAGGAGAGCAACCGAAGAGAGGAGAAGATACCACCCCATCCGATGCCCATCTTCTTGAGCCACGGCGGCTACCGGAAACCCAGCTTGGGCGTAGTCCTTGCGATAGAGCCACGAGAGGGCGAGGAAGTGGGGCAGCTGCCACCAGTACAGAACGAGGAAAACCAGCGCTGCCCCCAGTCCTACACCGGAAGCCGCAATCCAACCGCCGGCAGCCGGGAGCGCCCCAGGAATGGCCCCTATGAGGAGAGCATACGGACTGCGGCGCTTCATTGGGGTGTAGACCACGATGTACGCTACCACCGTCAGCGTCGCCAGCAGTAGGACAAGGAAGTCGATGAACAACAGGATTCCAAGCCCTAAGCCGCAGAGTATAGCTCCCCACAGAAGCCCTTGCCGAGGTGTAAGAATGCCCGCTGGGATTGGGCGATTCCGTGTCCTGGGCATTAACTGGTCGGTTGTCCACTCAACAGAGTGGTTCAACGCTGCACTCCCTGCACTGACTAGGATAGTCCCCACGAGGGTGGCGACGAAACGAGCTGCGGCATCCCACGCCAGGAGGTCGTGGACTCCTCGCGGTAGCGCTAAGATGTAGCCGGCTACCATACTGAGGGCTACCGTTGCCGTCACTCTGGGCTTCGTCAGCGCGTAGTAGGCCCACAGCTTCGTTTCCTTCTTCACTGCCCTTGCAGACTCAGCCACCGCCATCGCCATAGTTGGAAGAAGAGGGCTGTGTTCACTGCCCAGAGTGCCGTGCCAACGATGACGTGCAATGTCGTTGGAAACACAGCTCGATAGCTCCACACCAGCCAGCCACCCAGCAGAATCTGCCCAATGACTACAATGGCTCCACCCAGGGCAAGCCAGCGAACCCAGGCCGCCTGCCCCTTCTCCGACCAGAGGAGCCACCCCTGCAGGAGCATCGCTGCCGCAAGTACAAAGCCCAAGAGACGGTGCATGTAGTGAATGAGCACCTGCCCATTGAGGGCCGAAGTGGGAGGGAAGATTCCACCGAAGACAAGCGGAAAGTCGGGAATCGCAAGAGCGCTGTACGTATGCCGCGTCAGCGCCCCAAAGAGGATTTGTCCAAAGCTCAACAGCCAAACGAAGAGTGCGAACTTGGCGAGTGACTGTACCTTGTCCAGCGGCAGTGACGGGCTGCGATACCATCCTGCCTGTAGCCCAACAACCAGCAAGACCGTGCAGGCAAAGAAGCTCTGCGCCACCACGGCATGACTGGCAGAGAGCAGCGTCGGTAGGCGGTAGAGTACTGTCAAGCCTCCCAGAAGTCCCTGCAGCACCACCAGGACAAAGGCTACGAGGGCCACATTGCGTACCCACTGGTACCGTGGCTCCCGAATGAGAAGCCAACTCCAGAGGACAAGCACAAAGCTCATCAACCCGACGACAGCAGCTACCAAGCGGTGCGTGTGCTCATATAGGATGCCCCCCCGCCATTCGCTGATTGGGTAGAGGAACAGGTGCTGACCATACGTTGTCGGCCAGTCGGGGACGCTGAGCCCTGAGCCTGTACTGTTGACAAGTCCTCCCAGGCCAATGAGACCGAAGGTCATCAGCATCAGCGCTATGCTGAATTGCCGCAAACCCCGTGGTGGTACCTCAGCCGTGACTTGCAGGGAGAGTTCCATCGGTGCGGTGGACATTGATAGGGTCACAGAGGCTGCTTGAGTTCTGCCTCCGTATAGGGCTGGCTACGACCTTGTGTCTTCTGGCGGACTTCCCGTACCTGCTCTGCCGTGATTGGTGGGGCAGAATTCCCCCAGGCAGAGCGGGCGTAGCTCAAGACTGCCGCAATGTCCTCGTCGCTGAGCACAGTTCCCCACCCGCTCATAACACCATTGTAGACCTTCCCTTGACGCTCAATTCGGCCTTGGAACCCATGGAGTACGATGCGGATCGAAATCGTCGGATCCCCCTGGAGGAACTCTGAGCCAGCTAACGGCGGATAGACACCGGCGATCCCTTGGCCGTTCTGCTGATGGCATGAAGCACAGATCTGCCGATACACACCGGCTCCTTTGCTGTCCCCAGCCGCTATTGTCCCGGCTGTCTGCCCCGACGCTTGCTGTGTGGGCTCCTCAGATGGGCCATGGAAGACGGGATCATCTTCGTACCGTACGAAGAAGCCGCGGATGTTGCAGCCAGCGACTCCTATGAAGAGCAGCATACCGCTAATTCCAACTAGCCACTTTTTCATCGCTCCTCTACCCTGCAGGTGTGCGGCACGAAAATATCAAAACCAGTCTACTCCCTCGCTGCTACTCAGTCAGCACCTCGACTGCTCTCAAAGCTGGCACTCCCACATCTGTCCACGGTTGATGACCCATTTCGGCTTACCGCGGAGAGTCCAGCCCGCAAAGGGCGTGTTGCGCGCCTTGGAACAGAAGCGCTCGGGTGAGACGGTCCACTCTTCCTCCGGCGCGATGATGGTGAGATTCGCTTGCGCTCCCGGAGTGATTTCCGGGAGTGGCAGCCCTAAGAGCTGCCTCGGCGCTATGGCCATCACCTGCACGAAGCGCTCGTAGCTCAGGATGCCTGTGTGTACAAGGTGCGTCAGAACGACGCCAACAGCGGTCTCGAGTCCGATGACTCCGTGAGGGGCTGCTTCAAACTCTTGCTGTTTCTCGTAGGTGGCATGTGGGGCATGGTCGGTGGCGATGCAGTCGATCGTACCATCGGCCAGCGCTTCCCGAAGGGCGTCAACATCGGCCTGGGTGCGCAGTGGTGGGTTCATCTTCGCATTCGTGTCGTAATCACCGACTGCCTCCTCTGTCAGGACAAGGTGGTGTGGAGTGACCTCGCAGCTTACTTGCACGCCCCGACGCTTCGCCTCCCGAATGAGGGCAACAGCTCCGCGCGTGCTCACATGCTGTACGTGGTACCGGGCCTGACAGTAAGCAGCCAACAGGAGGTCTCGGGCAATGGCTATTTCCTCGGCAACGGCTGGATATCCTTTGAGTCCGAGACGGGTTGCAACGACGCCATCATTGACGGCAAACCCCTCCGTAAGGGTTGGCTCCTGACAGTGCTGGGCGACGAGCCCATTGAAAGAGCTCACTAAACGGAATGCGCGTCGTAATAGCTCTGCATTGGAGAGCCAGGTGCCGTCATCGGAGAACATCACTGCGCCAGCAGCGTGAAGCTCCAGCAGCGGAGCTAACTCTTGCCCGCTCCGACCGCGAGTGAGGGCCGCACAACAGACAAGGTCCACGGGAGCATCGTACGGCGTAGCCAACACTGCCTTCAGGACCACGGGATGATCAATTGCTGGCTCGGTATTTGGCATGCAGCAGATCCCGGTGAAGCCTCCATTGGCCGCCGCGGCTGTTCCAGAGGCAATGTCCTCCTTGTGGGTCTGCCCTGGCTCACGCAGATGGACGTGCATGTCGAAGAGCCCAGGGACGGCAAGGAGATGGGAGGCTGGTATCCGCTGTGTCGTCGGCTCTACAACGATCGGCTCATGACTCAATGCAACGATACGGCCATCCTTGAGCCACAGGGAGAAACGGCCATCCAATGCTTGCGCTGGATTGAGGACTCGAATGCCCTCAAAGAGCACGTTCATGATCCGCAACGGTGTCAAGTCGACGGAGAAACGTGCGGCGGTGAAGGCTGCAGGGGCCGTAACGGCGGAGTGCTGTCCAGTGAGCCGGGGTTCCGTATCCCTTGTGCTGGGCGAAGCCATAGACGGGGTACCGAAGGTCAGCAACCTCAACCATCCAGCGATCCCGGGCAACCTTGGCTACGATAGAAGCGGCAGCAATCGATAGACAGCGACGGTCCCCATCCACAATAGCGCAGCCTGGTAGCTCTACGTCGGGGAAGACGGGACCATCCACGAAGACGTAGTCCGGGACCACTCGGAGTCCGTAGAGTGCCTGCCCCATCGCCAAGAGCGTTGCCTGGAAAATGCCAAGCGTATCAACGACCTGCGGCTCAACCCACCCGAAGGCGTAGGCAACAGCACATTGCTCAAGATACGCAGCTACCCGCTGGCGTTGCTGAGGGGAAAGGAGCTTCGAATCACACACTGGGAGCGCCGAAACAAAGCCGATAGGCAGGACGATAGCCGCAGCTACGACGGGACCGGCGAGCGCTCCACGACCGACCTCATCAACGCCAGCAACATACTTTCCACGCTGCCACCACGGCTGCTCGTACTGGGGCGTGAGGCTACTTCGCGCCATACTCGGGCACTTCGATTGCAGCCAGGCGGAGGAATTCTTGCCGAAGCTCTGGATTTGTGGCGAGCTCACCGCGCCATGCTGCCGTCACCATAATCGCCTGCTCCTCGTCTCCTTCGACACCCCGTAGGATCATGCAGTAGTGGCGGCAGGCTAAGATGACTCCAAGGGCCTTTGGGCGCAACCGATCCTGGAGGAAGTCCGCGATCTGCTCCGTCAGCTCTTCCTGGACCTGCCCACGCCGGCTGAACCACTCCACAACCCGGTTGAGCTTCGACAGCCCGATGATGTACTCGTCGGGCACGTAGCCGATCACGCACTGCCCGATGATAGGCTGCCAGTGGTGGGAACAGACCGAGCGGACGTCTATTCCACGACTCATGACTATGCCGCTGACCTGCCGCCGATTCGGGAAGACCGTACATCGTGGTGGCGGCTCATACCGGCCCCGGAAGAGCTCTCGCACCCACATTCGGGCTAGCCGCTTCGGAGTGTCAGCACTGTTAGGGTCGCTGGGATCAATCCGCAGGATGCGCAGAATGTCGGCAAACTTCCGCTCTAGCTCCTGCTCCATCTGCTGAAGCTCTTCCACCGTTAAGCGGAGATTCCCATTCGCGTCGGCTAAGGAGGGCTGGGATACAGCCGCTATCTGCCCATTCGTTTGCATCACGCCCTATCCATCCGCTGACAGGCTATGGGACATGACCTGGGTAGGGTTCCACGGAGTCGGCTCGCCACGGTACTCCGCGTAGTTGTTATCAGACTCGTAAACGCGAACAGCATAGAGCTGCCCTTGCGGAATTTTCCCTTGGAGGACACGCCAGAAGGCAATCGCAAGATTCTCCACCGTGGGATTGATGCCACGGAGGAAGTCCACGTCGTAGTTGAGGTGCTTGTGGTCCACCTTGCTGATGATCTCTGCCTCCAGCACCTGCGCTAGCAGCTTCAGGTCAATGACATAGCCAGTCTCCGGGTCCGGCATACCGGCCACGGTAACCTCTACCACGTAGTTGTGTCCATGGCCGTTCGGGTTAGCACACTTTCCGAAGACCTCGCGATTCTGCTCATCTGACCACTGCGGGTTGTAGAGCCGGTGTGCTGCGGAAAAGGTTGCTCGACGCGTGACATAGACCATTGGCTGCGGGCAGTTGGCTAGCGTTCTAAGAAACTGCGCTCTGTACCTTCGGCTGCAACGCAATAGCCGGGGACAAAAATCGTAAAAACTCCAAACTCCGCAGCAGAAGCTTACGATGGCTGTCCGGAGCCAAGCATTTGCAGTGGCCCTCTGCATACTCCTCCTCTGCATGCTCCTCCTGAGTTGTGCAACACCGCGCTCCGGCGTTACCCCTCTGAGCAAAAGCGAGCTCTCAGCGATGCTGAAGCGACTCCATACATGGCAACAGCCGAATGCCCTAGTGGTGACGCTGTCGGCAGACCTCTTGCTGCCACGGACACCTTTGCCGGTTCGATGTCAGATAGAGGTTGCTGGCTCTGACTCCCTCTGGGCAGAGCTGTGGGGGCCTTTTGGCGTCGCTGTAGGACAGTTGCGCTTGACGGTATCGGAGATGCAGTACTACGATGCCCTCCGGAACGTGCTCCTCCGAGGAAGACCAACTCCGCAGGCCGTCGAGCGCGTGCTTGGACTCGCTCTTCCACCGTCGGTGCTGTTCACTCTCTTACGGCCTGAGGTCTCCCTGCCAGAAAGGTTGGGATCGGCTGCTTGGGAAGAGGACAAACAGCAGCTGAAGCTCTGCGATACAGCCGGTAGCTGCTGGACCTTTCGGTCTCTGGACTTAAGGCTACTTTCCTACGAGGCTGAGCTTCCCGCGGGGCGACTCCAAGTAGAGTATAGCGGTCAGCACCATTCCCTACCAAGCTACCCGGAGCGACTGCGTATTGCGATGGCCGGGATCAACCTCGTGCTTGTAGTCCGCGACGTTGCTTACCATTCTACCCCGTCGCGCCCATATAGCCTGCATATTCCGACCAATGCGGCCCGGATTGAACTTGAGTAAGCTGCTGTGGTGGCTGCTGGGCTTCTGCACAGCCGGCACTGTAGCCCTACCACAGCTTCAAATCCGCACACAACCGAAGTCTCCAGAAGTCGAGAGACAGGGTGACACAAGCCTTACCCTACCCCAACCGACATTTCCTGTACAGTTTCCCGATACTACTGCCTCTGCGGAGCCACGGCCTGCCTCTGAACCGCGGCGGAACCGCAACCTTGACACAGTTGTCGTCTTCTCGGCGAACGACACCCTGCTTTATGTAGCTGCGGAACAGCGGCTCCGCCTTCGTGGAAAGGCCAGGCTGGTGCTTCGCCAACAGGAGCTTACAGCCGAAGTCGTAGAGCTATGGCTTCCCCGGTCAGAACTAACGGCGGCAGGAGTCCCTGACTCTTCTGGAAAGCCTCAAGGAACTCCCATCTTTCGCGACGGCGACCAGGTCTACAAGGGCGAACAAATCCGGTACAGCTTCCAAACCCGGCGCGGAGTTGTCGTAGGGGTCTCAACCCACCTCGGCGAAGGCTACTATGCTGGGGAACGCCTCAAGCAGGTGGAGCCTGGCGTCTTCTTCGTGCAGGGAGGCTGCTATACCACCTGTGACCACGAGCGTCCGCACTACCGCTTCTGCGCACCACGCATGAAGGTCGTCACAGGTGACCGCATCTTTGCCGACCCCGTCATCGTGTACGTGGAGGACCTCCCCGTCTTCCTCTTCCCTTTCGGGCTCTTCTTCCCTAACCGCGGCGGACGGCAATCCGGCGTCCTCACGCCGTCGTTCTTCTTCTCAGCCACAGGCGGTTTGGTAGCGGAGGGCCTCGGCTACTTCTATGCCCCGAGCGACTACTGGGATATCCAGCTCCGAGCAACCCTCCGGACTCGTCAAGGGGCGTTAGGACATGTGCTCTTCCGGTATGCCCTTCGGGACTGGCTCCAAGGCTCAGCCGAGCTGAGTGGGGGCATAACCCGTCCTGACCTAGACGTACCTCTCCAGCGGCACTGGAACATCAACTGGCAGCACCGCCAGCGTATTACCCCAACTTGGGACCTCCAAGCCAACCTCCGTCTCAGTTCGCCGGACTACTTCCGGCAGGTCTCCACTGACCTCCAGCAGCGCCTCCTGGAGAGCTTGTTGTCAACACTCAGCAGCTCTTACCTCTTCGAGTCGGGCGCTTCCCTCTCGTTGACACTGCAGCGTGAGCAGAACCTCATCACTGGAGCACACGCTGGCACCCTCCCTCGGCTAACTCTGACGCTGCCTAGCTGGATGCCACTCCAGCGGTGGTATGCCGCTCCGGAATGGCTACGCCAACTGACCCTGGGCTACTCCATGGTTGCACGCTGGCAATATCAGCGCTCGGCAACTGGATACGCCCACCAGAGCTCCATTAGCCATACTCCGTCTCTCCGAGTCAGTCCCCGCCTGGGGTACTTCGTGTTCACTCCCAGCCTGAGCTATGAGGAGCGGTGGTACTTCCGCCAACTCCGCCAGAGGATGCGCCCGGAGGACTCCACCTTGGTCCAAGAGCGCCTGGCCGGGCTATTCCGGGAGTACAGCTACAGCATCGCCCTGGGCATCGGCACTCGTCTCTACGGGGTTGCAGACCTGCCCTCCATCATTGGGGCAGATGCTATCCGCCACGTCTTGCAGCCGACCGTGACTGTGTCCTTTACCCCTGGGTTCCCGCAGTTCTACTCCTCCTACGTTGACTATCGGACCGGTAGGGCCGTTACCTACAGCCGCTTTGCATTAGACGGTGGAGGCTTTGCCCCGCGTACTCGGTCTGCCCGCTTAGACTATCGCCTGCTCAACAGCTTCGAACTGCGCCTCCTCCCTGCTGCAGACACGGCTCCCCCTTCCGTCGTAGAGGTCTTCCGGCTTGCCATTGCTGGGGGATATGCTCCACTCGCTGATTCGCTGCGTTTGAGCGACGTCGCTCTGGATTTCTCCATTCCAGCACTCAAGCTCCTCAACCTTCAGGGAGGGGCGACTGGTAGCTTCTACGTCGAGGTTCCCTCCCCGGATGGCCGTCAGTGGTACCGTGTCAATCGCCTGCGGATCGCTGATGGCCGTTTCCCGGTGCGTTGGACTAGCTTCCGACTGCAAGCTGACTTCAGCCTCGCTGGAAGCTTCCCGCTGCCAGCCACGCCTACGCACGAGCCTAACGGTACTGATACGGCTGCATCGCCCTTCACGCTTCAGTGGCGGCTATCGCTCTCGGCTGCACTCCGATACGATGAGCCTGTCCCCAGCCAGAGGAGCCGTGCAGCAAACTTGGGAATCGGACTTGGGATTGTGCTCGGTGGCTGGGACATCCAGGCGAATGGTAACGTTGATGTGCTGGGAGGCCAACTCATTGCCCCAAGTATTGCTGTGGTTCGGCAGCTCCACTGCTGGGAGCTGCGCTTCCAGTGGTACCCGATAGGTACCTTCCGGGGGTATTGGCTCCGTTTCAGCCCGAAAGCGGCGATCCTCCGTGACCTGAAGTACGAGGAGAAAACCCTTCCTGGGCTGTGACCCTACTCCACCGTGCGGAACGAGAGCGTGAGCCAGGGAACGACCGACCACTGTTGGTCTCGGTCAGAGCGCCGCAGCTCGTACCATCCCATCGCTGTAAGGGTCCCGTAGGCCGTCTGAAGGACAACACGCGCCTGCGGCCCGAGGCCGTAGGAGCTTCGACTACCTTCTCCTCGATGCTCGCGGTACTCAGACACCAACAACCGGGCCCCTATCCCCCAGCTCTGTCGTCCCCTCCCCCAGACGAAGAGCAAACCTCCGCTCTGCTCCTGGACCTGCGCTTGCGGCTGTTCTGAAAATGCCTTCCACTGCAGGAGTCCAATTCGAGTAATTCGGCCAATGTAGCCCACCTCGGCTTCCCACTCTGCAGACAGCCGTATCCGGATGCTGTCACGGTAGCTCCATTGCCGTAGTGAGAGGTCGCGGAGGACAGTAGTGTAGTCGTAATCGCGGACAGTGTACGTAGCGCGAACTTCCCATGTCGGCTGCCACATGAGGCGTTCCGTTAGCCATTTCCCTTGCCAGCGCAGTGCAAGGGTATAGAGCCAGTGGTTCCATGCACTTCTTGGAGCCAGCAAGAAGACCAGGTGCCGGCCTTGGAATTCGACCGTAAGCGTCGTCGTGACTGCCTTACCCCAGGAGCGGCGATGGGTGAGGGCTGTGAAGAGATGCTGCTCGTCTCGGTCGTCCGTGTTCTGTGGACTTGGGGTGTCGTAGCGGAGTAGAGCGATAGAGCCTATCAGCAAGAGGCTGTCACGCTGGCTAAGCCCCAAGTGCGCCGAAGCAGCGAGGCGCACCCACAGGCTGGTGAAGTCCTTGAGTCTCTCCTGTTGTTGCTTCTGCAGGTCGCCAAGCTGCGTGAAGGAGCCCCGGATGCGGTATGCCTCTTCGCTGTACTGGAGTTCTGCTGTGGCGCGAACTGTCCCCAGAGGTAGCGACCAATCCAGCATGTTCTCTGCCTCTCCGCCCAGCCGAGTCTGCTCCTTCGGGGAGACTCCCGAAGCCCTCCCCAACCATGTATTGACGACACGCATACTCTGCATTCTCAGCCGTAACCGCCACCTCAGTGCTGGTAGAAGAGGCTCGTCGAGAATGAGGAACCCTCCGAAGTGTTGCTCACGGCGCCGTTGGAGCTCCTCAGGCTCAAGTCCTGGAATGTCATTCTGCATGAGGCGTGCGCTACCAGCAAAGAGCGTATCCCCATCCCCTCCTCTGCTGGCGATATGCGCTCGGACATCATAACGGCGCCGTTGGCCCTGGAATCGAGTTCCTTCGGCAGCAAGTTGTGCTTGTAGCCAAACTCCAGCTACTCCGTCCCAATGAAGCCGTGCGTACCCGCTCATTCCCCAGTCCGACCGAGAGAACTGGCGAAGTATCTCCCAACCTCCACCGCCGCCTACCTGCAATTTTGGGAGCGAGTGCAAGAAACCGACCGTAGCCCGCCAGCAGGCGCTTTCCGGATGGCCAGATAGGCGCGTGTCCCGCAGGTAGTACCACATTAGCTGAGACTCAAGCTGCCACGGAACGCCAAGCAGATAAGTGTACCGAATGCTCGCACCTACATCATCACGGAAGCTCGCTGAAGGCATACGCTCCCCAAGCGCACTATAGCTTAGCTTAGCCCAGAAGGAGTCGCGGCTGGAGAGGGAGAACGCAGTGAAGAAGCTTCCTGACCACGTCGCTGTTGGCTTCTGGTGGTGGAACTCCAGTTGTAGGCTATTCTGAGCAGCTGCAGTGCAGGCGAGGATGAGGGAGGTGAGGAGTTTGTTCGTGGTTGTTTTTGTGTTTTTGACTTTTTGTTTGGTTGGGGACTCTTGCAATAACGGCAAAATCTTGCACGACATCATGCAGCAGCGCGCTAGGCTATCTCACTGCCGCAGACGGGGATCCAACGCATCCCGCAAGGCATCCCCAATCAGGTTATATGCAGCCACAGTCAAGAAGATCAGGAGTCCCGGGAACAACACCAACCACCATGCAGAGATACTCCCCCGCGCCTTTGCCAGCATGGAGCCCCACGTCACAACCGTCGGAGGTACCCCAAACCCAAGGAAGCTCAGCGCAGACTCAACGAGCACTGCGTTAGCAATTCCGAAGGCCGCAGCAACGAGCACAGGAGCCAACGCGTTTGGGAGCACGTGACGGAAGATGATGCGCGCGGCAGAAAACCCCAGCGCACGTGCCGCTGTTACATACTCCAGAGTGCGGACCCGCAACACTTCTCCCCGAACAAACCGTGCAACCCCTGTCCAGCCCGTCAGTCCAATCATTGCCATAATGAGCCAGATGCTCCCCTGCTGGACCAGGGCCACAACCGTAATGATGAGGAAGAAGGTTGGGAGCGTGAGGACCAACTCAATGAGGCGCGAGAGGATGATATCCAGCACCCCACCGTAGTATCCAGCCAACGCCCCAACGAGGATACCAATCGCCAGTGCAATTCCCATGGCCACGAAGCCAATGGAAAGAGCGTATCGAGCACCGTGGATGATTCCGGCAAGCACGTCACGCCCTATCTCGTCGGTCCCGAGCCAATGCCGAGCCGAAGGGGCCCGATCGCGCAGGGTTCGCAAAGTCGGATCAGTCGTCTCCGGACGGTACGGAACAGGCGGCCACAGCGCCCAGTCATACTGAGCCGTACGCCAGTCGATCAGTTCCCCTCCTCCCTGGATCACCACCCCAAGCTGTACCGCGTACTGCTGCAGCACCGGGAACCAGAGCTGGCCACGATAGAGAGCAACGATTGGAACATCGTTGGCTAAAAAGTCCGCGAAGATGGCAACCGCAGCCAATGCACCAACGAAGTACAGGGATACCATCCCCAGCGTGTTCTTCCGAAACTGCCGCCACACCATCCGCCCATACGATTCACCCTGCTCAGGAACTGGCGACGATGGTTCCGCCGGCGATGATAATTCCGGGGGTGGAATCCGGAAGGTCTCGCTCATTCCGCTCTCCGCTCGAAGCTGATTCGCGGATCCACAACGGCATAGAGGATGTCCGCCAGCAGGATTCCTACGAGAGTAAGGATGGCCGACAGCGTAAAAACGGCCATGATCACAGGGTAATCCCGAGCAACCAAGGCCCGGAACGAAAGCTCACCCATCCCAGGAATGCTAAAGAGCGTTTCCACAATGACACTACCTCCGATGAGTGCAGGCAGTACCCCCGCCAGTATCGTGACGATCGGGATCAAGGAGTTTCGTAACGCATGCTTCCAGAGGGCAACCCCAGACGACACCCCTTTCGCATACGCTGTCCGAATGTAGTCCTGACGCAATACCTCCAGCATCGCGCTCCGCGTCTGCCGGGAGATGAAGGCGAAGCTGCTATATGTGTACACGAGCATCGGAAGGGTCAAATGCCAGGCATAATCAAGAATCCGTCGCCACAGGCTCCAATTCTCTGAATGGAAGACGGAACGAACTCCACCCGTGGGGAAGAGCGCTAAGTACTCAGGATTGCAGAGAAATGTGATCGCCAGCATCCCTACCCAGAAGGTAGGCAGCGAATACAACGCAAAGAGAACGAACGCAACTGCCCGATCCACCCAGCTGCCAGCCCGAGCTGCAGAGTAGACTCCTAACGGGATCGCGATGCCATACGCCAGCAATACTGCTAGCACGTTCATTGCTAGCGTGATGGGCAGTCGCTCGCCAATCTTCTCTAGCACAGGACGATTGTCCTGGAACGAGCGTCCAAAGTCCAAGCGGATGAGATCGCGCAGCCACAGAAGGTACTGCTGCCAGATCGGCTTATCCAAGTGCCACTGCTGACGTAGAAGTTCGAGAGTTCGCTCGTTGAGCCCCGTGCGTCCCGCAATTCCCCCTTCAGCAGTTACACCTACCTTGAGAGCTGCTGGATCCCCAGGAGCTAAGCGGCTGATTCCAAAGGTTAGCAGTGTGATGAGGAAGAGGGTCGGGATGAAGAGCAGCACCCGCTGTACCGCGTACTTCCACATGTCCCACTATACCCCTTTGCCGGCTACCGACCAAAATTACAACGGAGGCCATCTCGATAGCGAAGCCTGTAATTTTGTGCACCCGCTTAAGGTTACACGTCGTGAGCCGCACAATGGCGAAGCGCTGCCAGCTGACGGGAGTAAAGCCTCAGTACGGGCATAGGGTCTCTCACGCCAACAATCGTTCTAATCGGCGCTTCCTGCCAAACCTTCAATGGAAGCGAGTGTGGATTCCGGAGTACGGCCGGTGGGTTCGACTGCGGCTGACAGCAAAGGCCCTGAAGACATTGGACAGAAAAGGCTTCGCAGCGATGGTAGCAGACCTCAAGGAGCGCGGCGAACACGAGCTGCTGCACGAACTTGAGCGTCGGGTAGCGAAAGCTCGTACCTCTGCCTCTACCCTTTGACCACTGCAATCGGGCGGAGGCGTGCTACCATACGAGCAATTCCAGCTTCGTGGACGACACGCACTACTGCGTCGACGTCCTTGTACGCAACCGGGGCTTCCTCGACCAATCCTCGCACGGAGCCAGCCTGCACCACAATCCCGCGCTTCCGCAGCTCATGGCGTAACTCCTCCGCGTTGACCTGCCGCTTCGCAGCGTGACGGGACATCTGCCGTCCTGCTCCGTGGCAGGTGGAGCCAAACGTATGCTCCATGCTGCCCGGCGCACCGACGAGCACATACGATGCTGTCCCCATGCTACCCGGGATAAGCACAGGCTGCCCAACGGAACGGTATGCAGCCGGTGTCTCCGGATGCCCTGGCGGAAAGGCCCGCGTCGCTCCTTTGCGGTGAACTAGAACGCGCTTGCGGTCGGTCCCTACGATATGCTCCTCAATCTTGGCGATGTTGTGAGCAACGTCGTAGAGTACCCGCAGTCTCCCCGCTGTCCCGAAAAGTTCCCGCCACACTTGACGTACCTCCCATGTGATGAGCTGCCGGTTCGTCCAGGCAAAGTTGGCCGCGGCACACATGGCGCTGAAGTACCGCTGCCCCTCCGGTGAGCGGAAGGGAGCACACGCTAATTCTCGATCTGGTAGATGCAGGCCATACCGCGAAAGCGCCGACAGCATAACCCGGATGTAGTCAGTGGCGACTTGGTGGCCAAGACCACGCGAGCCCGTGTGGATGAGGATCACCACTTGGTGGCGCCACAGTCCCAACACTCGAGCAATACCCTCATCGTAGAGCGTGTCAACATAGTCAACCTCCACGAAGTGATTTCCTGCTCCCATCGTCCCTAGCTGATCTCGCCCCCGCTCTTTCGCATCCTTGGACACCGCATCAGCGTCAGCCTCGCTGAGGGAGCCGCGGGACTCTATGGCCTCCAAGTCTTCCTCTTCGGCATACCCTTGGGCAAGCGCCCACCGCACTCCCTGCTCGAGGACTCGATCCAGCTCCCGCAATGAAAGCTTGAAGCGTCCCCCCCGACCAACTCCAGAGGGGATTGCCTTGTAGAGCTCCTTCGCTAGCTGTTCCAGCCGAGGCTCAACCTCTGAACGTGACAGCTCCGATACCAGTAGGCGTACTCCGCAGTTGATATCGTACCCTATTCCCCCCGGTGAAATCACTCCCCCATCCAGCTCCATCGCAGCGATCCCACCAATAGGGAAGCCATAGCCCTCATGGGCATCCGGCATAACAATCGCTGCTGACTGGATTCCGGGGAGCGTTGCGACGTTGATGAGCTGTTCCAGCGACCGATCTTGCAGAATCTGCCCCAATAGCTCCTCTGAGGCATAGACATGCGCTGGAACTCGCATGTCTGACCGCACAGTGGGAGGAACCTCCCAGACAACCTCCCCAATCCGCCGCAACTGCTCTTTCCGGACCATCCTCACACGTCCAAGACAAGATGCGCCGTATACTGACCTGTATGGAGACGACGGACCTCTGCCTCGTGGTAGGTCACAGCCTTCACATCTTGCTGAAACCCATCTACAGGCGCCCCATAGATTACCGCATCGAGATCGGTCTCCGTGACGCTCCGAAACCGGGCCCGACAGAACAACGCCTTACGAATCTGGCTGTAGAGCAGGACACGGCTTAGGAACTCAACGAGCAGAGCCGTACTATCGGCCTCATGTATGACCAGCGTGCGCCGTAGAGGAAGGCGGCCAATCTGTTGACACCTTTGGGGTAAGAGCACTTCAGCTAACCCTTGGAGCGCGATTGCGAAGAGCTCCGGGAGGCTTTCAGCCCAAAGGGCCAGCCGTACATCTGCAGTGTGTGGTCGCAACTCAAAACCCGCAGCCATCTATTGGTGGCGGAAGATCAACTCCACCCGCCGATTACGGGCACGTCCTGTTGCGGTATCGTTAGAGTCTATCGGCTGAGTGCGCCCAAACCCGATGGCGGTAATTCGCCTAGGCTCAACACCCTGAGCGATGAGGAAGTTGCGAACCGCTTCTGCTCTCATACGTGACAGCCGAAGATTCTGCTCATCCGTCCCAACAGAGTCTGTATGACCACGAACCTCTACGACAACCGTCGGATTCTGTCGAAGCCACTCAGCAACGTGCTCCAACAACGCCTCCGCTTCGGGTAGTAAGGTATACTTGTTGAATTCAAAGAAGAGCCCTGGCAGCACCAGCGGTTTCCCAACTACCGGTTGCTGTACCAACTGGGTCACGACTACTGTATCACGCACGACACGCTCAACCACTACAGTATCGTAGCGGATGACGACGATCGTATCTAGCCGTCCTGGAGACTCCGGTGCCAGTCCCAGCGACGCTAGCGCCGGATGCACGTACCCCTCTGGACAGCCGTAGTTCCTAAGGCTGCCGACGATGCGCGGACAGAGATCATCCCCATCGCGGCTCCCATCACCATCAGAATCGGCCAACAGAGGGTTTGTCCCAAGCCTGATCTCCTCCCAGTCGTTGAGCCCATCACCGTCCGAGTCAGCCCTTAGAGGATTCGTAGCATAGTAAAGGACTTCCTCCCCGTCGCTAAGCCCATCACTGTCGGTGTCACGGCGTGTCGGATCGCTGAAGTACCGAAACACTTCCTGTCCATCCGTCAAGCCATCACCGTCCGTATCTGCCAGCAATGGATTGGTGTAGTGACGGCGCAGCTCTTCAAAGTCACTGAGTCCGTCAGCATCTGTGTCTGGATGGTACGGATTGGTTTTGGCTTCCTCTTCCTCCTCGTTCGTCAACCCATCTCGATCATGGTCGCGCTCATCGAAGAGGTAGTACGAGAGCTTCAGAGCCAATTCTACGTAGCCGTCTGCATGAGAAGGGAGGGTATCTCCACGATCCGAAAGGACTCGGAGAGCAAACCCATCCAGCCAATCTGTCGTCAGCATGTGAGCGGTCAGCTGGAGCCCGATAGATACCCGGCGGCTTAGGTAGTAGTCAGCTCCAATACCTCCAACAGGGTGGAGATTGAACTCGTCGCTCTCTGTAAAATTTGGATAGTGTGCCCTCCGGCCGTTCGGCATGACGGAGTCTTGCACAATGTCCTGCGGCTGGAACGAGAGTAAGCCAACTCCACCGAAGAGATACGGATTGAACTCCGAACGCGGGAAAAGATTAACAAAAAACAGTGCTTCCCATGTGGCTATCTTAGTCCAGCGATAGGCAGGACCAGGGTAAGCATGGAGTGGGAACTGCTGGTAGTAGAACGGCCCGAATCGCCACTTGTACCGGCGCTCATATCCGAGGTATCCAAAACTGCCACGTACCCCTAGCGCTAGCTCTGCACTGAAAGGCAGAAAGTAGCGGAATTGGATCCCTGTAATCCCGTGGATATGGGGACTAGTAAACTCACCTGCGTACTTCGTGATCCCGCCAAGTATGCTGGCCTCCAGGCGACCTTCGGGATAGAGCCGGAAGGGACGATAGTAAGCTGGTTCCTGAGCTACTGTCGCTAAAGCACTGAACGCCATTCCTAGCCATAGCCACACCATTATGTCCTCCCTCGCCGGAAATGCGATCCACTCGCGAAACGTATCAACTCCTGTGCCACCCACCACCCTCCCTGCGTCACCCTTCTAGAGAGTTTGAGGTCTCCATGACCCATCTACAGCTGCACTGTCGCCTCATTTATTGCCTCTAACGCCTGCCGGACGACGCTCAAGAACTGCCCAGCAAGCATGCCGTCTATGATACGATGGTCGAAGCTCAAAGAGAGATAGACCATGTGTCGCACAAGGATGACGTCGCTTCCATCGATTTCCTTGACAACGGGTCGCTTCTGGATTACCCCAATCCCCAAAATCGCCACTTGTGGTTGATTGATGATTGGCGTCCCCAGGAGCGTCCCAAAGGTTCCAAAGTTCGTGATAGAGAAGGTTCCACCTTGAACTTCGTCCGGCAACAGCTTCTTCGCCCGCGCACGCTGTGCTAGGTCATGGATAGCTCGGGCTAGCCCAGTAATGCTGAGGGCATCGGCATTCTTGATAACCGGTACGATCAGATTCCCATTCGGCAAAGCTGTCGCGATTCCGATGTTGATGCGCTTGTGGACTATGATGTTCTTGCCGTCCACGCTCGCATTCAGCAGAGGGAACGCTTTCAAGCCTTCAATTGCCGCTCGCACGAAGAAGGGGAGATAAGTCAGGCGGAACCCCTCACGGCGCTCAAACTCTTCCTTGTATTTCTCCCGCACACGGACGATCCCTGTTACATCCGCTTCATCCACACTGGTAACGTGAGGTGAAGTGTGCTTAGAGCGCACCATGTGCTCGGCTATGAGCTGCCGCACATGGTCCATTGGGATGACCTCTACGTCATCTCCGGTGAAGGCTGTCACTGGAACGGTTGGAGGTTCACTCACCCGTTCCTTTGGGACCGTAGGAGGTGGCCCTACAACCTTCACTTCTGGTCTGACTTCTACAGGGGTAGGCCGCGCCGAGGTCTGACGACGGCGCTGCTCCAAGTAGTTCAGTAGATCGCGCTTCGTAACACGGCCCTCTAACCCTGTTCCTGGGATCTGCTGCAATTCTTCCAACGTTACCCCCTCTGCCTCGGCAATAGCCCGCACCAAAGGCGAATAGAACCGCGATCCGACCACTCGTGGGATTTTGCCCGGTGGCTGTCGCCGAACTTCCCCATCACCATCCGTAGGTGGCTCCGCTACCTTTGCGGATGGCGTAGAGACCGTCGATGATGAGGTAGAAGTCGCCGGCTCAGGCAGGGACGGAGCCGCAGCTTCCGCCGCAATTTCCTCTACTGTCTCTTCAGAAGCTGGCACGGACAGAGGAAGCGAAGCAGCCGTCTCACCGACAGCAATCTTTGCAATCACTCTTCCGACGGGAACGGTCTCTCCTTCAGGATACAGGACTTCCACTAACACCCCTGACGCTGGTGCCGGAATCTCCGTGTCTACTTTGTCCGTGGAAATCTCCAGCAATGTCTCGTCTTGCTCCACTCGCTCCCCCACCCTCTTGACCCACCGGATGATCTTCCCCTCCTGAACCGATTCCCCCATCTTCGGCATCACGACCTCTACCAGCTGCTGGGTCCCAGCAGCCGAAGAGGTAGCTGTTAGACCTACTTGAGCAGGAGAGGCGCCAGAAGTCACTGCACTCGTCGAGCGTGCAGGTGGTTCAGCTACATCCGCAATCGCCGCTGTCTTCACTGCGTGGGTCTGGACATCCCCGGACGGAGCTTTCCTATGCGGAACGGTCGTCTGCTCAGACACCTCGGTCTCTATCCTCGCAATCACTCTTCCGACGGGGACGGTCTCGCCTTCAGGATACAGGACCTCCACCAACACCCCCGACGCTGGTGCCGGAATCTCCGTGTCTACCTTGTCCGTGGAAATCTCCAGCAGTGTCTCGTCTTGCTCCACTCGCTCCCCCACCCTCTTGACCCACCGGATGATCTTCCCCTCCTGAACCGATTCCCCCATCTTCGGCATAATTACGTCTACCCGCATTGCCAGAACGCGCGCTTTCTACACACCCCCAAGCCGCAACTTACAAAATTCACTCTCTCCGCATAGGCAAGACGCAAGGTAGACGCAAGGTTCCCGCCACTTCGTCAACAAGTTTCGTGCGTCCCATCTGAGCTACCGCGACTATGCTCTCCTTTGCTGCTATAGCGACAGCCACTGTCTTACTCTATGCTCCTCCAGCTCTCGGCCAATTTGGCAAAAACAAGGTACAATACCAGCGCTTCACTTGGCAGTACCTCCGCTCACCTCACCTTGACGTCTATTTCACCCCTGGAGGCGAGTACTTAGCTCGCTTTGCAGCAATCGTAGGTGAGCGAGCACTGCAATCAATACAACGCACCGTAGGGCATCGAATTACACGGCGCATAGCCCTCATCGTCTACAACTCCCACGCAGAGTTTCAGCAGACCAACGTCGTTGGGGAGTTCCTCCCCGAAGGTGTTGGCGGAGTTACGGAGCTCTTCAAGAACCGTGTTGTCGTACCATTCGAGGGCAACTACGAGCAGTTCCGGCACGTTATCCACCACGAGCTAGTCCATGCTGTTCTCAACGACATGTTCTACGGTGGTAGCCTCCAGAATGCTCTACTGCGAGGCACCAGCATTGAGCTTCCCTTGTGGATGAACGAGGGACTGTGTGAGTTCGAGAGCCTCGGCGGATACGACACCCGTACAGACATGTTCATGCGCGATTTGGCTCTTAGCGAGGAGCTCCGAGGACTGGAGTCACTGGAGGGGTACCTAGCATATCGCGGGGGACAAGCCTTCTACTGGTACGTCGCTACCAAGTACGGCCGAGAGAAGATCGCAGAGTTGCTTCAACGCCTGAAGGTTCAGCGCAACCTTAACGCCGCTTTTCGAAGCGCCTTCAAAATGGACTTTGAAGACTTCTCTCGCCAGTGGGCCTGGGAGATGAAGAAGATGTACTGGCCCGACATTGGGCGTTTCGAGGATGTGCGAGACTTCGCCCAGCGTCTCACAGACCGGAGCCGAGAAGACTACTTCTACAATACCTCTCCAGCTCTCTCTCCTGATGGTTCACGCTTGGCTTTCCTCTCTGACCGGGCTGGCGTCTTTGGACTGTACCTCATGGAGACTCAACGCCCGTCAGCTCGCCCACGACTGTTAGTTAGCAGCGGGCGCGAACGGGACTTCGAACAGCTCAACCTCCTAACCCCCGGGATTGCGTGGGACCCCCAGGGCAAGACATTGGCAGTAGCAGCTAAAGTTGGAGGAGAAAACGCTATCTACCTTCTGGACGTCGCCACCGGCTCTTACAAGCGCCTGCAGTTGGGCTTTAAAGCCATTTCCTCCGTTGCATGGTCTCCAGATGGCTCCCGCCTCCTTTTCGTTGCAACTCGCAACGAGCAACCCGATCTCTGGATCTACGAGCTCAAGAGCGGGCAGTTAGAGAATCTTACCGATGACGTCTTCACGGACTTAGCCCCATGTTGGTCCCCCGATGGCAGCCGCATTTACTTCGTGTCGGACCGTGGAGATGTGCTTCAGCTTGGCCTCAAGAACCAGCCACGCATGTGGGAACGGCCTCTGGGGATCAGTGATATCTACGAACTCAACCTGAGCACCCGCCAGCTCCGCCGCCTTACTTTTTCGCCCGATGCTTCCAAAACCTCTCTCGCGGCCACTCCCGACGGCAACGCACTCCTCTTCGTCAGTGATGCGAACGGAATTGGGAATGTCTGGAAGTTAGACCTACAGACCGGCAAGCTGCGGCCGCTGACGAATTCTGCGTATGGCATCTTGCAAATCTCCATCTCTGCAGATGGATCCCTTCTGGCCATGTCCGTCCAACTGCAGGGTGGCTACGACCTCTTTCTCCTTCGGTTCCCTCTGGAACGAAGCCTCCCTGACACTCTGCCATTGACCAGCTTCCGCCAACGCCGGCTCTCGTCTGCCCCCCATGCGCCTGACACTGCTCCTGCAGTGGCTGACACTGCTACAGCCTTCCGACCGTATGCTACATTCACCCTCGATTTCCACAGGCAGCGAATGGTTCTGCCAAACCCAGATGCCTTGACATCCACGCCTGAGGACCTGTCCCGCACTTCTGGCAACGACACCATTCTTGGCCCTTACTCCTACCGACTGAGCTTCTCCCCGGACATCGTCCTGGGAACTGCTGGCTACAACACGTTCTTTGGTCTCCAAGGCGTTACCCAGATGCTCTTCAGTGATGTCTTAGGCGACCACCAGCTCTACGCCGAAGCCAACCTGATGGTAGACCTCAAGAACAGCAACTTCCTAGCCACCTATGCCTACTTGCCTGAGCCGATAGACTACCAGTTCACGCTCTTCCACCAGGTCGGGTATGTCGTGCGCGCTAACGACTCCCTTTACCGCTTCCGGGCATATGGACTCTGGGGAGACGCTCTATATCCATTCGACCGCTTCAACCGGCTCGAGTGGGGACTCGGTCTGCTCAGAGCGACACGGGAAAACCTCGACAACATTGAGCCGCCCTTCGAGGCCCCCCTAGAACGTACCCTCGTCGTCCCTACACTCCGCTATGTTCACGACGATGTTGTCTGGGGATTTCTCTCCCCCCTCATGGGGAGTCGGTACTACGTCGCTGCCCAACTAGTGCCGAAGCTTTTGCAGGATGGGATTGGGTTCGTAACCTTTCGAGGAGACTACCGGTACTACCTCCGCTTGGGGCGGTGGAGCAGCCTTGCGCTCCGTCTAGCAGGAGGCGCTAGCTTCGGGACTAACCCGCAGAAGTTCTTCACGCTTAGCACAGATAATTGGCTCAACCCTACCTTTCCTTCTCGCCAGCTCCCATATGACCTCCCCGAAGACTTCGTCTTCGCTACGGCAGTGCTCCCCCTCCGGGGTTACGGGGTCTCCGAACGGATGGGCTCCAAATTCGTAGGCTTCAATTTAGAAGCTCGGCTGCCTTTCCTCTTCGCGCTCTGGACTTCCCCTACTCCTCTCCTAGTACAAGCTATCACAGGAGTTGTGTTCGTGGATGCCGCCGCCCTTTGGGATTCCCGCTTGCGGCTCTTGAGACGCACCACTACCGGCGATATCCAAACGCAAGATCTGCTGGTCAGTACTGGGATTGGAATGCGGGTGGTCCTATTCGGCTTTCCCTTCAGGTTCGACATTGCATGGCGCTTCACTGGCGAGGGCTTCTCAAAGCCTCATTACCTCTTATCCCTGGGCTACGACTTCTGATTACAGTCGTCGAGGCTTAATGAGCACCGACTGATACTCCTCAAAGTGCTCTAGCACTTTGCCACCGCCGCGCACCACCGCCGTTAGCGGGTCATCCGCCACGTGAACGGGAAGGTCTGTAACTGACTCTAGGCGGCGATTCAAACCTTTCAAGAGCGCTCCACCACCAGCTAACACAATCCCGCGGTCGTAGATGTCGGCAGCTAACTCTGGTGGGATCCGCTCCAAGAGTGTGAGAACTGCTTGTTCAATCTGTTTCAGAGGCCCTTCCAAGGCTTGTCGGATTTCATCAGATGTCACCCGAATCATCTGCGGAATACCCGTCACCAAGTTCCGCCCACGCACCTCAATCTCGTACTCTTCCTCAAGTGGCACTGCCGAGCCGATTTGGCATTTGATCACCTCCGCAGTTCGCTCTCCAATCAGCATGTTGTAGTGGCGACGGAAGTACTCAACGATTGCGTTTGTCATTTCATCGCCGGCAATTCGGATGGATTCCTCGGCGACGATGCCTGAAAGTGCAATAACAGCAATCTCTGTCGTCCCGCCCCCTATATCTACCACCATGTTACCAGTCGGCTCATGAACGTTGATCCCCACCCCTATAGCGGCTGCCATCGGCTCTGGCAGCAAATACACATCTTTCGCCCCGGCGTGCTCAGCGCTCTCCCGCACTGCTCGCTTCTCCACTTCCGTGATGCCCACGGGGACACAGACAATAACACGCCGCGGTGGTAACCAACCATTGTTAACTCGCCGAATGAAGGCCCGCAACATGCTCTCGGCAATCTCAAAGTCAGCGATCACTCCATCCTTCAAGGGCCGGACGACGCGAATCTCTCTGTGGGTTTTCCCAATCATCGCCTGTGCTTCATGTCCTAGCGCCACCAACTGCCGAGTCGTACGGTCGTATGCTACGACGGAAGGCTCATTCAGCACAATTCCCTGTCCCTTCGCCCAAATCAAGGTGTTTGCTGTCCCTAGGTCAATCGCAATGTCACTCGAAAAGATGCTCCACCCTGCCATAGAAGCTCCAGCTCTTGCGCCGCTTAATTCTCCACTACTCTCGAAGGCACAAAAGTACGGAAACCCCTGTGGGCCTAGAGCCGTATCTCTATCGACAGAGTCCAGAGGCAGAGTGCTGCCCCCTGGACCTGTGCTCCCCAAAGCTGGAGGGGAAGAGGGCTATTGCGCTTCACCACTACCAGAGAGCCCTGGAGCTCCAGCCACCCTACAGGACTCCACCGCATCCAACCGGATACATAAGAGCCGTGTCCCATGAGGAAGTGAAGGCGAGGGACACCTGCAGCTGCATACTCGTAGTACCGAAAGCCCAGGGCTTCGTGTGAGACCGAGTAGACGCCAGCCCGTACTCGCAGCCCCCATTGCTGCCTCCATCTCTGCATAGTTCCCTCGCAGCCGATCATTCCCAGCCACCCGTTTACCTGTTGCGGTACCCTGCCCTGCCGAAACTCGCACCGAAGGTGCCACCGCCAGCCCCGGACAATAACTCCGAAGACGTCTGCCCGAAGGCTCACTATCCCTTCCTCGTTCAGACTCCTTGAACTTTCCGCAGGAAGGACTGTCAATCGCGTCTGGTACCTAGCATGGAGCCACCAGTCAAACGACTTCTGCTTGGAGTACTTCCATCGAACCCCGATCTCACTACCCAACTGGCGGATCGGCATCCCGTACGGAGGAGCAAGCGTCCGGAAGAGATCAGCGTACGCCCAGAATCGGTGGCGTCCCTCATCCCAGGCGATTCCCACGTATAGCCCTTGCTCATTGCTAACAGCCGTTGAACGGCTGAGAATGCTGCCGAACGGCGAGCGGAAGCCGTCCGGCATACTCCGAACTGCAACCGTCAGCCGAAATTCAGGTCTGGCAACCATACACCCACCATGAATCCCCCAGAAGCCACGAGCATCGCGCACAAGCTCAACTCCTACCTCTCCCCAATCGGGAGTGAAGGAGAAAGCAGCCGTGGTTAATACCCCTGACCGTCCAGCGAAGTCCCGCCGGCTCTGCGTCGCTAATGGATGCGAATACGAGAGCGCCATTCCGCCTAGGAGCACTCTAAGGTGTCCCCAAGCCACTTCGGCCGCTGTCCCATAACAACGCTCCCGAAACGCATACCGCCGAGAACGGTCGCGTGACGTAGCGAAGATGCCATCATCCACAACGCTACGCACAACCCCAGCAGTGTCAATGCTGCCACTGCGAGGAGCCACGGAGAACCAACCCACAACCACACCAGTCCCCCACTCCCACTGAAGCGCAACTCCACGGAGGAAGCTACTCTCCTGAACCGAACCCCAAGGCCGTACTTCTGTGCTCCACCGCAGGGGAGCACCCAACTCGAACCCCGGTCTGCGGAACCCCCGACTGGAGGAGGCCATCGCACCCATACCCACCCCGAGGCGGAAATCTCCGACAAGGCAACGCGCTCCCGCCCACGGCTCTGCTTGGAGTGAAGCAGACACGAAGTCTGCAATCCCCGGCTCTCCCGCGTCTCTATCCCATACACACTCCACTCGCCAAACACCCCAACGGCCAAAAGCATTTCCCTGCAGCTTCCAGAGAGGTCCAACGAATGCCTCTTCCCCCTGCACCCTGACTAGGGGCACTGTGACAGCGGACCGGACTACTCTCCGATGTTCATCCGGCAGAGGACAGTCAAGAGTCGTAGCCTGCTGCAAGACCCAGAGCTGCTCAGGAGTTAGTGCGAGGCTATCGGCAAGCTCTGCGTATGACAGCTCTGGCCGGCGCTGAACAAGCCTCACAAGCTGTCGAACTACGCTGGCTGTCATCCCCGGCAACCGCTGCAGCTCTGCTGCTGTCGCCTGACGGAGACAGAGCGGATCCCATTGGCGGAGGGCAAAATACTCCAGAGCCGACAGAGCCACTACCTCATCCTCCTCTACCTCCAGCCATCCCCCACTCGCTGGCTCCGTAACCTGACCAGCCAGCTCCAGAGTAGCTGCTGCCATCAATATGCTCAGTCCCCAGGACCTCAGTCCCACCGATAAGCTACTGTGAGTGCATGCCTCCATCCAAGGACACTGTGGAAAGCTATTCCGAGATCGAGGGCTACGTCGCTGAGTTCCAGATGTGTGCCCAGTTGGAGCTGAAGTGGAGAGTTAGCGGTTCGGAGTACGATGGTTGTTGCTCTGGTTAGCTCTGCTGTGGTGGTGAGGCTGAGGGCGGGTGAACTAAGTGTTGCAATAACGGCATCAAGTTCAGCTCCCCATGTTCCTCCACTCCAACCGACACCTAAGCTAAATCGCTGCTCCGCGCTGGATCCCTTGAGGTGCGACCACAGCACTACATTCTCCAGGACCGAACCAAGCTTCAACTTCGGTGAAAGGTTGGTGCGCATGCCGATATCTATGCCTCCCCACCAGCGGGTTGGCATCCCTTCAACAGAGTAACGCGTCACCGTTACAGCTATTCCTACTCCAAGCACTGCTGTTAACCGCACAGCTCCCTGCAGCCGCAGGCGTACATGTGAGAACCTGGGTTGCACCACACGCCCCCACACCTCAAGGGCGCCATGCCAATGTGGAACGAGCGGAGAAGCAATTCCAGCGTATGCCCAATGAAGCTCGGGTAGTCCAAAGCGGGAGGGTTCATACCCAACCCACGCCCACCTCCTGTGGAAATCTGCAATAAGCGCGGAGTTGCTAACAACTACTGGGCTCACTACTCCAATCCCTGCAACCTGCGCCGTGCCGATGCACGGCAGAAGTGCCAACACGGCGAAAAGGGACAAGGCCTGTATTTTTGATGAGCAGAATTGGTGGTCCATCAGCTCCTCCTGCCTCCAAGATGCCACGGCCAAAAATACTTGCTCTCTCCTTCATCGGCTCCTTAGTCTGTCAGACCGCAGCAGCACAGGAGCTCACAGCACGTGTAACAGTCATCCTGGACGCCCTCCCGATAGAACACCGCCACGAGTTGGCAACACTCCAACAGGACCTGGAACACTACCTCAACACGCAGCGCTTCGGAGACACCCCGTGGGAAGGCGAGCGTATCCCCGTAGAGCTTACAATCATAGTAACAGGACGGAGTGGATCGTGGTACTCTGCGCGCCTAATCTTCCAATCTGCCCGCCCGTTGAGCGGAGGGGCCCTGACCCCTCTGCTACGAATCTACGAGCCCGACTGGAGCTTCCAGTATACCAGAGGCGCTTCCCTAACGTACCAGCCCCTCCGTTACGATCCTCTGCTAACGCTGATTGATTTCTACGCCCTGCTCGCAATTGGGCTGGACTGTGATACTTACGAAGAGCTCGGTGGCACACCCTACTTTCGGAAGGCACACCAGCTTGCTCAACTTGCGGCAGCCTCCAATGCGAAAGGCTTTTCGACTTTCGCTGAACCCGGCCAATTCAGCCGCTTTAGTCTCGCCACTGAGCTCATTAGCCCTCAATTTGAACCCTTCCGGCGATTCATCTTCGCCTACTACGTTGACGGCCTAGAGCAGCTCCAACACGACCGCTCACGGGTCCTAACAACAATTGATTCCCTGCTGACAGAGCTACTCCGCTTCAAAGAGCGCTTGGGCACGCCCAGCATCGTGCTACAGTTGTTCTTCGAGGCAAAGTATCAGGAGCTCATTGAGCTCTTCCGGAACTGGGATTCACCGACGCTACTACCCCGTTTACGGGCCTTGGACCCACGCCACGGCACCGACTACGAACGTGCGCTGGGGCGGTAGTCAGCCATCGAAGGACCACGTCAGAGCGAACAGTGCGCTACGCCCTGGCTGAGGGAAGTACGGCACCCGATACCATGGCACCCCGAGGAGATTCCGAAGAGCAAGGCGAAGGTGAGCTCCTCGAAAGGAAGCTGTAATGCAGAGCTCTCCCCCAGAATGCTGGAACGGCTGAACCTTCTCTTGATACAACATCCACCGGCTCGGAAAGGGTCGCAGAGCTGGTGGCCGTAACACCTCCCAGCGGAGCTCTGCCCGAACACAGCTTCGTCCAACACATTCCTCTACACCTGCAATCGCAACGAGCCGGAATGTGTGCCAAGCCTCTTCTGCCGAGGGTATTAGGCTCCACTCCGTCCCAAGCTTGGCACGAGGGATGTACTTGTACGAGAGCTGTCCCCAAATGAGGAGGGCATCAGCATTCTGCTGTGGCGTTAGGTAGGGGGTGGGATTTGCAATAACAGCATTTCTGAGCCACTGGCCTACCCCTCCTATCTGCACCTCCCATCGTAAGGCTCTCCAACCACCCTCCACCCAGAGCAGATGCGCCTCCTCTGGTGTCTGTACCATCTCAGCCCCCGAACGCCTCCGGAGAACTCGTACAGCATCCACTCGCCACCATCCGCGTGGACCTAGAACTCCACGGAGCTGGAATCCAGCGTTAGCAAGAGGCGGCGTATTGCCCGCAGTGATCTGGATACCTACCGTTGCCTGGATCCCCGCTATTACCCACCGCCCCAACCCGTATACCCTCCCTTCACGCAAATTCGTCGCCCACGCGAAGGGCAGCTTGGGACTACGTGCCCAGAGTACTTGGACTCCAATGACCGAATTCGGAACTGTTCCCAGCTCTGCCTGGAGTCGGGCTCCAAACTGCTGAGAATACCAAACCACATCCCCAAACAGCGTATCCTGTCCGCTGTCGTGGAGCGCCTGTCCGACATGCCGCTGCCAGAGCACTGGCACGTACCACACCTGACCGACTAAGGTAGACGCAGAGCCTACGTACCACCTCCCCGTCAGTGTCACATCATGCCGGTAGAGCCGATCGTTGAAATCCGTTAGCACTGGTCGAGCTGTAACTTCGTCCCACCATCTGGGTAGCGAATCCGCTCCAGCCATCCCTCCATTCTGCCCCCCAACCCAATGGGTAAAGAGCTCCGATAAGGAGAAGAGCAACTGAGGTGTCGGCATCCACTGGAGCCGCAGACGTACGTTCCAGCTATTGCTCCAGCCGTTCCGAAAGCGCCCTTCCGAACTGAGTCGGCGATATCCAGCCATCAGATGTAGGGCCGGGGAGAGCACAAGGGAGATCATCCCATCAGAGCCCCCTACGCCATACGCCGCGTTGAGATACCATAGCCGAGAGGCCACAGGGACGGACTGCAACGGTGGCTCTACGATGTTGACAGCAACACCAAGGGCGTTCCATCCCAAGACGGCTGCCTCCGTTCCCTTCAGCAGCTCTACAGCGCCAATGAACTCCGGAGGATATAGCTCAGGCGAAAGTGCTCCAAAGGTCGGTTCCCACCAAGGACGTCCATTGAGGCTCAATCCAACCCCCTGAGGAGCTACCCTCCCGAAGCCAAAGAGGTGCCATCCTCCCGCCTCACCAGTATGGAAGGCAGTCAACAATGGCCAAGAGGACAACAAGTCCGATAGCCCAACGAATGCACGCCACGGGATCTCCGATTGCTGAAGCACTATGGCTGTTGTATCTCTCGACAGGACTCCCTGCCATCTAGCCGATGGCCAAACAGTCGCACTGCTAGCTGTATCCGTTTGCCCCTCAGACCAGCCATTGTATCCATAGAGCACAGCAGTCGAGCAGAAACCGAGGATGCCCCACTGAGCAAGAGCAGAGAACAAACTCCAGAGCGCCCGCCGGAGATGGGCCACACAATGTCTGGCGATAATGAAGGCCGCCCCTCTTTGAGAGGCGGCCGCAATAGGGGTGTGAAACGCTGTCTTACCGTAGCAAGACGAAGCGCCCTCTACTCTGTAGCAGTTGTCCGTCTTCCGTCCGTACACGGACGACATACTCATACGTTCCCGCTGCCAATGACTTGAAGGACAGTGGGACCTCTAGCTGTCGTTCTACCCCGTCCTGTCGTACCTCTTGCACTCGTTGCCCATCGACGCTATAGAGAGTCAGCTCAACCGTTCCTCGGACAGGTCCATATACGACCAGCTTCGCTTCGTCTCCCGTAGAGACACTCGGCCGGATCTTAGCGTGGAACTCATCAGCGTAGTCGTAAACGACCGTCAGAGAGCGCAGGAAGTGGACAGTCCCATCCTCATCAACGCTCTCCAGTACGTACGTGTAAGGGTGCCCGCGTTGCAGTCTGTGCCGATCAACGTAAGCATACTGGCGTCCAAAGGGAGCAGAGCCTATGCCCCGAAGCTCAGGAACAACCTCGTAAGAGGCAATGAGCTCAAAGGGTCCGTCACCCAGGCCGTCATCTCGCCGCCAAAGCCGAAAACCGAGATTACGCTCTTCCGAGGCAGTTCGCCACGATAAGAGAATCCCTTCACGGGAAGGATGAGCAGCGAACGACTCCAACTGCACCGGCAGTGCAAAGTCTCCCGCACGGCCGTTGGAGAAGTAGAATTCGCCATTGATGTTGCCGTAGCTTGGGTCAATGGGGGTCTGACCTATTCCCTGGAAAGTGGAAAGAGTAACTGTCACGGAGCTTGCAGACCCCATCGCGTATCCAAATGAGCTCAGATCGCTGGCCCGTGGGAAGAGATCCGTAAACCCGTGTCCTACCCAACGGTAGACCCGCATGGCATTCGGGTTCTGGCCATTGAGCTCTACAGTGTTGTTGGGGTTATAACTGAGTGTGATGTCGTGTCCAGCTACATTCCCCTGGTTCGCTGCGAGAAGCTTATAACCGCGGAGTACATTACCCGGCACCCCGGGACCAAGGACATTAGAGAAATCGCGTACAAACGGAGAGCCGAGGTAGCGGGTAACGGTCGTAGTCCCGAGGAAGTTTGTGGCACTGGAACTCGTTGTGATGCTCAGCCCAATGTTGCCGAAGCTGTAGGTCGTCCCAGCGGCATTGATGTTCTCCGTTGCCTCAACAGTACCGTAAAGCTTGCCGTCGTCGCCTGTGGCTGTCTCCGAGAGCGTTGCACCTGTGCTCCTATCCAAGATGACCTTGTAGGTTCCCTGCGTCCTCCCTTTCGCTCCACTCCCAACGGTCAGTGTCCCTTTAACTGTCACGTCTGCCTGGGGGAACGTCTTAATCCCTCCCGTGGTGAGCTGAAGGTTGTGGTAGGTGGTGTTAAAGATGTTCTGATCGCCGTTACGGTTGTAGATAACAGTTGAGTTGGGCTGTGTCGTCAAGTTCGTGAAGCCGACGCCCGGCAGATCAGGACTTGCACCGGGAGCGTTCGGGATGCGTAGAGTTGCTCCCGAGCGTACTGTAACGCTGTTAGAGGAACCTACGGGATTGATCTTGTAGCCATTCATATTGAGGACGGGATTGTCACTGCCAGTGCCAATGAACACGGTTGCAGCGCTGAAGTTCCCCGTCATGTTCTTCGTGGTATTGTTCCCTTCCAGGGTAACTGTACCGTTGAAGGTATAGCCGCTGGGGAGATTCTGATTCGCGTTGGAGGCGATGAACCGTACGGTACCATTCCACGTTGTCGGGAAGCCGTTGTAGTTCGTTCCAATCCAGCCTCGCACAATGTACGTGTTGTTGCCCTGTGTCGTTGGAGTGTTCGTAACACTGAACCCATCTGTGCTAAACTGCGTGTCTAGAGTGAAGTTATCGTTGTCTAGCACAAGGTTCGTAACTGAGCACGTTCCAGGCTCCAAGGTCTTGGTCCCGGACCCACTGAAACGTAGCGTCTGGTACGGTGTGCCGTCGGGCAGGCTAACGTCCACGGATTGGTCTCCAGTTCGGCGGTACCAGACAGTGGTTGTCCCCCAGACGTAGTCAGGGTTTGCCCCAAAGACGTAGTTGGAGCCAGTGCCACCCGTAAAGGCCGTCCCACGAACCTCAAATGTCACGTTGCCGAAGTTGTGCGTGGCGTTGTTGCCTTGGAATGAAAATCGTCCTTGGGCATTATCGGCAGCCTGTGTAAAGGTGACCGACGAGTTCGTCCCCGTTCCGTAATTGTGCGTCGCGTTCCCGGCGCTGAACATCAGGAAGTAGTTGCCACCAGCGTTCATGCTCAATGTCACCTGAGTATTGGCTGCCGTAGCAATGTTGTTTGCGCCACCGTTGAGGGTAACAGAGGCAGCCAAGTTCACATTGATCGTGAC
Source organism: Candidatus Kapaibacterium sp. (assembly GCA_025059875.1). Classification (NCBI taxonomy): domain Bacteria; kingdom Pseudomonadati; phylum Bacteroidota; class Eximiradiia; order Eximiradiales; family Kapaibacteriaceae (SeqCode); genus Kapaibacterium (SeqCode); species Kapaibacterium sp. (SeqCode). The sequence continues at coordinate 56,158 of JANXCT010000002.1, read as the reverse complement.
CGTAGTGTCAATCGTTATGTAGCTTCCATTTACCGGTACGCTGTCTGGATTCCAATTCGCGGCATCGTTCCAGTTCGTCGTTCCAGCCCCTCCATCCCATGTCCGGAGAGCACAGATGCCTTCAGGAAAACGAACTTTTCGCCAGTCCTTCAGCGGAGCACGTTGCGGGATGCCGGCATACTCACGACCATCCGCCACCGTGATAACTACTCCAAGATCACCAACGATGAGCTGTTCTGGAAGGATGCGGTAGTAGCTGCTGAAAGAGCGCTCTTCTCGAACTAGCAACGTTCCATCCAGCTCCAGCCTGCCTCCAACCTCCAAGTACGCAAGAGAATCCACAGGATCAACCATGCCGAAATTTACAATGCGTGCATCTTGCTCTACGACCAACGGAGCGAAGAGCGTTAGCGTAGCCTTAGAGAGAGTAAGGTTACGGCATTCTGCAGGCTGCGTGACAAAGATCCAAGTAGAGATTACCACGTCATCCTCACGGGTCGGTACCCCGTGTGGATACCAGTTAGTGGGATCGTGCCATTGTTGGAGTTCTGGGCGAACCTCGTTGGTTACTCTTGGGGTCCACACCTTTTGTCCTCCTAAGCCTGCAGTGCAGAAGAGAATCAGTAGGGCAGCAACAGCTAAGCCGTGTTGCATCGTTTCTTCTCGTGTTGTGCTACGTTCTCTGTGGCTCGCTCACAGACCCCCGTCCACCCCCTCCCCATCCCTCGAGGACGCTACAAAAATACAACTCCGCTCACCAAAGTCACAACCCCTACGCTGTTCGTCTCCTGGTAATACCTTCACGAGAAGGTAGAGGACCATGGAGTTTGTCAGTACCTCGCCTCTCACTGGACGTGTGCTCCGCCGCTACGAGCCCCATTCCCCAGAGGAAGTCGGACGGAGACTCCAGCGGGCCACCTCGGCCTCCCCCGATTGGGCAGCACTAAGCTTCTCCGAGCGAGCCAGTTATCTACGCCGAATAGCCAATCTGCTCCGCGAACGGTCAAAGGAGTATGCGGAACTGTTCGCTGAGGAGATGGGCAAACCGATACCGCAGGGAATAGCGGAAGTTGAGAAGTGCGCATGGGTCTGTGACTACTTCGCCGACAATGCTGAGCGATTCCTCGCACCAGAATCCGTTGCTACCGAATTCTCCAAAAGCTACGTCGCCTTTCAACCCCTTGGGTGTATCCTGGCAATCATGCCATGGAACTTTCCCTTCTGGCAGGTCTTCCGTTGCGCTGCTGCGGCCCTTATGGCGGGCAATGTGCTCCTTCTCAAGCATGCCCCAAATGTGACAACTACTGCCCTTGCTCTTGAAGGCCTCTTTCGGGAAAGCGGCTTCCCGGAGGGGGTTTTCCAGGTAGTACTGGTACCAGTCGAGCGAATCCCAGATCTCATCCAACACTCTGCGACCTCCGCAGTCGCGTTCACGGGTAGCACGCGGGCTGGACGAATCGTTGCTGCACAAGCAGGAGCAGCACTCAAGAAGACTGTTCTAGAGCTGGGTGGGAGTGATCCTTACGTGATTCTGGAGGATGCCGACTTAGAGGCAACTGTAGCGACCTGCGTTGCTGCCCGACTCATCAATAGCGGCCAAAGCTGTATTGCGGCAAAGCGCTTCATCGTTCTGGAGAGCATTCGCCCAGCGTTCGAAGAAGCTTTCGTTGAAGCAATGCGCCAGCAACGGTTCGGAGCTCCAACTGACCGTACAGCCGCCTTAGGTCCACTTGCTCGTAGCGATCTCCGGGACAACCTCCACCGGCAGGTTCAGGAGAGTCTGGCGCTCGGAGCTCGTCTGCTCCTGGGCGGGGACATCCCTCCGCTGCCGGGCTGGTTCTACCCGCCAACAGTCCTCACGGACGTACGCCCTGGCATGCCAGTCTTTGACGAGGAAACCTTCGGTCCTGTGGCTGCTATTGTCCCTGCTCGCAGCGAGCGCGAAGCCATAGAGCTTGCAAATGCTTCTCCGTATGGGCTCGGAGCCGCCATCTTCACGCGGGACCGTGAACGCGGCGAGCAGATTGCCCGAGATCTGCTCCACGCCGGCTCGTGTTTCGTCAACGCATATGTCCGCTCAGACCCGCGACTCCCCTTTGGCGGGATTAAGCAGTCGGGCTGGGGGCGGGAGCTCTCCATCTTCGGGATTCGGGAGTTCGTCAACATCAAGACAGTGTGCGTCGCCTAGTTGTTCTGCGCACCCTCGGCAATCCACCGTCGCATACCTCGGCGCTGGTTCTCTGTGCTGAGGGTGAGAGGGTCAGGGGAGTGCCAGAGACGACGTTCCAGTATCTGCTGCAAGAGGCTAGCCGAAGGGTCTCCTGGCACAATCAATCCCGGCCGCTCCCAAAGGTGCCCATACTCTTCTAAAGCAACACCACCAGCCCGCGAAGCATCGCTATGGCAGCCTACGAGAGAGCATCCCTGGCGCAGGAAAGGCTGCACGTGGCGACGGAAGCTCACGTTGCTGTCCGGGAATACAACCGCTGGAGGGGTCGGCTGCGACGGAGAACTACATCCTCCGATCCCTCTGACTACTACCACGAGTACCACGAGCACGAAGAGAGCCTCAATAACTCTCCTCCTCTGACGGGAAGCGCTGAGCCCGGACATCGTCAGCATAGCGGGCAACGGCCTGACAGATGCGCTCATACAGGTTCTCGTACCGTCGGACGAAGCGCGGCTGAAAGTCTCGAGTAAGCCCCAGCATATCGGTGTAGACTAAGACCTGTCCGTCGCAGTAAACTCCAGCTCCAATGCCGATCGTAGGGATGGAGACAGACTCCGTAACTCGTCGAGCTAACTCTGCCGGAATCTTCTCCAACACTAGCGCAAAGGCCCCTGCCTCTTCCAGGAGTTTGGCGTCGCGCAGAATCTGTTCCGCCTCTCGAGGATCGGTCCCGCGGACACGATAAGAGCCAAACTGATGAATGCTCTGAGGGGTCAACCCCAGGTGGCCCATGACGGGAATACCGGCTGCGGTCATCCGGGCAACGGTATCTACGATCCGTTCTCCGCCTTCCAGCTTGACGGCACTAGCTCCTCCCTCCTTCATGATGCGCCCAGCATTCCGAAAGGCTTCCTCAGGGGAGACTTGATAGCTCATGAAGGGCATATCCGTGACGACGAGGGCTCGGCGAACGCCACGGACGACAGCCTTCGTGTGGTAGATCATCTCCTCCAGCGTTACGGGAATTGTCGTCTCATGGCCCTGGAAGACGTTGCCCAAGGAGTCCCCCACCAAGATGACATCCACCCCAACCTCGTCGAAGATGCGAGCCATAAGCGCATCATAGGCTGTCAGGCAGACAATCTTCTGCCCCGCCTCCTTCATCTGTCGCAGCCGTAAAGTCGTTACCCGCCGAGGGCGCCCCCTTTCCGGCTCATGACCCTCTAGCTGTGGGCGCTGCGTTGGGTCCATTAACGCAGAAAGGTACCGCCGAGGGACCTTCCGGTTCCAGCTAGGGCCAAACGCCAGAAATAGAGACCCGAAGCGCTTGGAGGAGTAGGCAACCTCACGTACGAGGTCCCTTGGTCTACCCACTGGCGAACATGAGCCACCACGGCACCACGAAGGTCACTGACCTGGAGCTCTACCCACTGCGATTGCTCCACAGTTAACTCGGCCAACATCCCCCCATCTGGTAGCTGGACCCAACGAATCGTGGGGACTCCCGAAGGGCCTGAGCCGACTGTAGAACCGGCTCTGCCAACACCATAGAGGGTAACATCTCTCGGCGAGTTTGCTGCTGTGCTGGTGACACGCAGGGTTGCTGTACGCTGGCCGGCCTGCGCTGGGGTAAAGCGGAGCCGAAGCGTAAGTGTTGCGCTCGGCTGGAGTGCAACAGGAAGCGATGGAGGGTTCAGGATCTCATACTCACCTGGAGCAGCGTTGACGGGAACTATCGTCAAGTCCGTGATCTGGAGAGCTGTGTCACCCGTGTTCTGGAGCGTCAGGAGCCGAGTCCTGGAGAATCCCACCTCGACAGTGTCAAATTGGAGACTGGCAGGGGCTGAGAGCTCTCTCCGAACGTTAGTTCGGGCATAGTCAAAGTCTAAGTAGCCGACAACGTCGCCCACCGTCCATAGGCGAGCTCGGTTCTGCACCGGGACTCCAGCTCCGGTGAGCGACACACCACCGGTCTCCATCGTTAGGACAGGGCGCCAGTCGCGTCCTAAGTTCGCTGTACCGAGCACCGCACCGTTGGCACCCAGCAGGAAGATCTCCCAGGAGTTCGGTGGAGCGTAGCCATAGACAGGTAGGAAGCCCAGGCTTGTGAGGTTCGCTACGTTGAGCTGCCAGCTCGCTCCACCGTCAGTAGAGGCTGCCACTAAGTACGGTGCCCCTTGTTGTGTTGTCGGTCTGTAGACAGCGATCCCTTCGCGCCCATTCCGGAAGACGACCTGGGTCACGTACCCCGAGACGCCAGAAAGTTGGCTAACTTGCCACGACTGCCCACGATTCGTGCTCCGGAAGACACGCCCTGCCGTTGTCCCGAACCAGCAGGTATCTCCCAGCCACCATACCGAGCCTACCAGGCCAGCCTCATTCTGTAGCGGTGGGGGAACCGCGGTGACGCGCTGCCAGGTCTGCCCACCGTCTGTTGTCCGCCCGATTCCCCACGTGCTTCCCCGCGGATCGCCGAGGAAGATACCTTCGGCATCGTTGAAGAAGCGAACGTCGTTCACGAATGGTGTAATCGTGGCAACGCTCACCGCCTGCCATGTAGCTCCTCCGTTCTGGGTTCGGTAGATAGCTGCTTGTCCGTCCGTGGGGCCACTGCCGGCAAAGGCTCGTTGGGCATCCAGAGCGAATACTGCATACATTGGAGCGTTAGCAATCGGACCCGCTGCAGGGTTCTGTCCAACCACGTACCGAAGGAAGACACCTTGCTGTTCCTGGAATGTCCCAACGGCCCAAAGGAAGTCCGGCTGTACCGCATGGGCAGAGTAGAAGCGATAGACAGGTGGCACTCCGAAGAAAGCTGCGTATTGGTTCGAGGTAGGCAGTTCGACGGGGATGCTGAGGTAGAAGTAGTTCTCGTACCCCGTCCCCTGGTCGCGAATGGTTACCAGGAAGTCCACTGTCCCCAAGTACCACGGGTTCGTCGGGCGGAGCTGGATGGAGATGGTATCCCCCTTGATCTCCCCCGCCCCGATCGCTCCAACCGATGAGGTCGGCGGAGTAACAGTTGCGTAGCCATCTACCGACTGCAGTTGTACAGTAACCGACGTCGCCGGTCCGAGGTAGTTCTTCAGTCGCAGCACAACCGTATGGGGATCGTAGCTGCTGATAGCTCCCGTTGCAGAACGGATGAGCACCGGATCGTTCTCTGCCAGCCCAATGCCAGGCAGACGAACGCCCTGATCGAAGCGGCGATTGACGGCCACAGCTCGCTGGGCATTGACCCGCCCGTAGTAGAGCGGCCGCTGAGCAAGTGTCGAAGCCAAGACATTGTCAGCCGTACTGCGAATCTGATGGAGTATCTGCCATGGCGTCCAGTCACGGTGAAGGGTCTTGACAAGCGCAGCAACACCTGCGACAATAGGGCCGGAGAATGAGGTACCGCCAGTGGTCCCATATCCGTCGTTGGGAGTTGTGGTAAGGATATTCTCGCCAGGGGCGTAGACTTGGACCGCAACACCATAGTTGCTCCACGAGGCAGCAGCATCCGAAAGAGTCGTGGCTCCAACGCTGAGCACACCCGGATAGCAAGCCGGGTAGAAGGGGGCATAGTCTACGTTCACCCCATTGTTGCCTACCCCAGCTACCACCAGCGATCCGAGTGCAATCGCCTGCTGGATCACCTGATACTCTGTCGCACTCCCTCCACCACCCCCCCAGCTAGTGTTGATGATGTGGGCTCCGAGGCGGGCAGCATAGAGGATAGCCTCATAACCACGCCATACGCCAGGAGTCTGGGGGTTGTCAGAAGCACACTTGATCGGAATAATTCGGCAGCGGAAACCCGCAGAGGCGATGCCAGTAGCATTGTCTGTCACCGCGCTGGCACATCCAGCTGTCTGTGTGCCATGCGCCAAACCTCCGGAGGCCGTCGGACGTACCTTCGGGTCGTTATCCTCTCGGAACTGTCCGCTCATAGCCTGCTGAAGCGTGACGTTCCCGACGAAGTCCCATCCACGCACATCGTCCACTTTGCCGTTTCCGTCATCATCAACCCCGTTGCCAGGGACTTCTCTCGGATTCCGCCAGATGTTAGCGGCCAAGTCCTCATGCTCCCAATCCGTTCCTGTATCGATGACCGCAATCGTTATCGCTGTATCCCCGCGCGTTATGTCCCACGCTCCCGTCGCCGCGATGCGCTGCAGGAACCACTGAGCCGAAAAGCGAGGGTCGTTTGGGGTGTAGAGCAGATGGCGCTTGTACAGTGGCTCGGCATACTCCACCTCTGGGTTGTCTTTAAGAGCCTTACAAACGTCGTAGGGATCGACAGGGGCAGCATACCGCACCTCGTAGATCCTCCCCAGGCCGAAGACATCCTGCTGGAGCACGGCTGGGGCAACGTACTCTGGAAAGACCTGCCGGACGCTCTGCACACGAAAGGGTTCCAGGGCATGCATGAGTACCGATGATGCGAAGCCGCGGGAACCCTTGGGCACGACGAACATCTGGCGAGTCTTTAGAATGACCACTCCAGGCACGTACTGCTCTGGATTACGGCTGACCCAGAAGACCGCCGGCACAGTAGTCATACCGTTCGGCAGGGGCCGCGCTCCAACGAAGATCGGGAAACGCTCCCCAACCGGCTTTGGCCGATCGGGTACTGCTGCCTGCGTCAGCGAGAGAGCAACTAGGCATGTCAGAGCAACTCGCAGCATTGCTTTTTCCCTTTCACAACTTCCTACAGCTCCTGGAGGAAGACCAGGCCATAGCCATTGCGGCGATTGCCCACAAAAATAACGGAGTAGCGGTATCCCACGGGAAAGAGCACGTTGTCAGCCCGTGCCACGAGTGCCCTAGAGCTGCTGTCTCGAATCCGAACTCCGAGGCGATATTCCCTTGGAATGAGCTCGAATGGTGTCGCTGTCCCTCGCTGCAGCCCCTGGAAGAGGAGCCGTTCGGCAACCTGACCCTCGACGATGGTGTCGGAGAACACATCAATCGCCGCTAAATCACTGGTATTGACGAAACGCCACTGTGCTCCCCAGGCTGTCCCCCAGCGCCGTGGAGATGTGAAGCGGAAGAGTTGCACCCTCCCTTCTGCCTCTGCCAATACGAGCAGCTGTAGGGAATCCATCGCGGCGCCAGCTATCGGCCACTGATGTCCCAAGGCACTCAGCACTGCTCCCTGCGGCGGGAGCACGGTCGTTACAACCGTGCGGTACAGCACCGAGACCCCACTAAGGACTGGCGCTGCCGAGAGAGCAACGTCCTGTCCCGGAAGTCCCTGGAGGAGCTGTACGGGGATGCCGTTAGGCAGAGGGACAATGGCCTGCTCCTCGTCAGTATCATCCACCCATGCAAGCTTCACTCCAGTACCGTTACTTGTTGCCGGTAGCAAACAGAGGAATCCTGCCCGTCCGCTCGTGACCCTGATGACAGCTGCTGCCAGCAGCGTCCGCGGCAGTGCTGAACTCCACACCAGCAATGGCAGCGAGCCTGCTGGGACTACGGCTCCCTCGCGTGCTTCCCCAAGCACCACACCACTTGCGAGAAGCTGGCCACCGAGGAGCTGTCCCTCTCCACGGGCCCCAGTAGCGATCTCTACAGCTCCATTCCCAGCCGCAGCATGGAAGATGCGCAAGCGTACAGCTCCAGTCGGCCTCTCGTCCGTCATGACAAGCTGCCCGAGCAGCCGCTCAGCAGAGTCCGTTAGAACGAGCGTATAGCGCCGGAAAGGCTCGAGGCTTGCGGAGAGCATGAGTTGGACACCGGAGGATGTGCGAACGAGGAAGGAGTCCGGCTGTACGTCTCCACAGACGGGCATATCTCGGTAGGGACCAACTCGGAATGGCGCTACCTCCGGCTCCACCACGCTACCCTGTGGATTGCGGACAACCGTCACCGGCTGGGAGGCAAGATTGAGCACCCGAAGAGCTACCGTAGCCTGCGTGATCCTGTCGGGTTCCCACAGCCGATGTGCCGTCAGACGCGTGTCCTCAGCTATCCCTACACTCGGACTGGCAGGCTCTCCCCACACGAAGAAGGAATAGGCAGCCCCAGCACGAGGACTCAGGCGCCATGTACCCACAACGCGCTCGCCAGTTCCCAAGGCTGCAGTAACAGAGAGAGCAAGCTCCCGGCTGGCGGTGAGTGTCAGCGAACCTGTCTCCGAGAGCCACTGTGCAGACTTCGCCACTGACGGAGCATTCGGACAGCCAATCCGGAGGGTATACTCTTGGGCCGCAGGAACCATGTTAATCAGACGCACTGTACTCCCCCCCTCTAACGAGCCGAGAGGCTGCAGGAACAGGGCTGCCGTGTCCTTCCCATCGGCAGTCGGGCCGATGACGACCAGATGGAGCATCTGGCGTAGGAGGCGAAGAGGAAAGCGCGTAGTCGTACTCTCATCTCGCCAGATTCGGAGTGTCAACGAATCCCGGGACGCAAACAGAGCTGCGCTACGCTCACCAGGGAGGAGCACTACACTTGTATCTCCAAGCTCCACTCGACGAGGCTGTCCGTCGGATACTAGTGAAAGAAACGCAACGAGCAGGCTATCAGCCGTTCTCGGAGGATCCACCAGCAGCGGGTTCTCTGACGGGCATCCGGTAAGTCCCAAGAGCCCTGCGACCATGCACGTACGTAAAAGGCTCCTCTTCATCCGTCTCTTAGCGGCGGTACGACTGCGACTATCCACGCTGAGCATGGAACCTGCTCTGGAACGGGCAGCCCAAACAACGTTAGACCACTACCGCAGATTGCAACAGCAATTGGAAGACCCCGCGGTTGCAGCCGATCCACACCAAGCAGCAGCGATTGCCCGCGAGCTCAAACGTCTCCGGCCTGCTGCGGAGCAAGCTGAACGGTACTTGCGCCTCTTGCAGGAGTGGAACTCTCTACGGGAGCTGCTGACGACAGAGACAGACCCGGAGCTGCGTCACTTAGCTAGCGAAGAGCTGGAGAGCATCGAAGACCGCCTCAACGAGACTGCCGAGGCTCTCCGCTTGGCACTCCTCCCCTCAGACCCTGATGACAGCCGCGACTGCATCGTAGAAATCCGGGCAGGCACAGGCGGAGAAGAGGCAGCTCTGTTCGCTGCTGACCTTTTCCGCATCTACCAGCGGTATGCCGAGCGCAAGGGGTGGAAGTTAGAGGTAGTGGACTTCAGCGAGAGCGATCTCGGGGGATTCAAAGAGATCGTCTTCTCCCTGAGCGGCGAGGACGTCTACGGGACGATGAAGTACGAGAGCGGAGTCCATCGCGTCCAGCGTGTCCCGGTGACGGAGTCCAGTGGCCGCATCCATACTTCCGCCGCCACCGTCGCCGTCCTGCCAGAGCCTGAAGAGCTCGAAGTACAGCTGCGAGAGGAAGACTTGCGGATTGACGTCTTCCGGGCCAGTGGGCACGGTGGGCAGAATGTCAACAAAGTAGAGACAGCCGTCCGCATCGTCCACGTCCCCACCGGCATCGTTGTGCAGTGCCAGGACGAACGCTCACAGCACCGCAACCGAGAGAAGGCCCTCAAGGTGCTCCGTGCACGCCTCTACCAGCTCCAGCGCCAGCAGCAAGAGGAACGACTCGCCCAGCAGCGGCGCAGCCAAATCCGTACAGGCGACCGTTCCGAGAAGATCCGCACATACAACTTCCCCCAGAACCGCGTCACCGACCACCGCCTCTCGGGAGAGGCCAAGAACTTCCAGCTGTCGGAGGTCTTAGAGGGAAAGCTCGACCCGATAGTGGAGCAGCTCAAGCTCCAGGAGCGCACTACTCAGCTCCAGCAACTCCAGCAGCTTCCAGAGGTGTAGCGAAGATGAGTTCTCTCCGCCCCCGCTGTGGATGCATTCGGCGATGGAAACGCCGTGCGCTTTCCCAGCGGCGACTCACGCTGGCATCGAATACAAATGCCGCTGCCCTCTGCAGGCAGCGGCTCCCAAGCTGTCGGGGTGAGAGGATTCGAACCTCCGGCCCCTGCGTCCCGAACACAGTGCTCTACCAGGCTGAGCTACACCCCGACGCGCCACAAAATTAGCGAACCCCAACCGAACGCAGTGGAGCAACGCAGACCGTCGGATGCACGACTACACGTTCAGCATCGCCATCCCTTGGTGGTTGGCTCTAGTGACACTCGCGGGAGCCATCGGAATTAGCGTGTGGGCATACTGGAGGCTGTCCCCTCCGCTATCGCAGCGGCAACGTCTGGTCTTGACTGTACTACGCAGCATAGCGCTGTGCTTGCTGGTGTTTGCACTCTGGCAGCCCCTGGTAGGGAGCCTGACGGCACTACGCCAGGAACCCCAAGTTGCCGTCCTTCTAGACAACTCTAGCTCCCTCCGCCTCCGCGATGCAGCTGGGGATCGAGCCCAGGCTTATCGCGCCGCCCTCCGTCGGCTCCAGCCGCTACTGGAATCTCCTTCAGCCCTCTTGGCCCGCTTCGATGCCAGCGTGACTCCCCTAGAATCTTGGCATCCCGACTCCTTAAGCCTTGATGGACCTGCAACCGACATTGCCCAGGCGCTTCGCTGGGCAGCTTCGGAGGCCCGTCACCGCAACATCCAGGCGGTGCTCCTCATCAGCGATGGGGTCGTCACCGCAGGCAGTGATCCCGTAGCCGAAGCGGAGATGCTGGGGAAACCCGTCGTCACAATCCTCGTCGGGGACACAACGCCAATTAGAGACCTCGCCGTTCAGAGCCTGCTGGTGAACGAACGCGTGCCTCTGGGGAGCCAGACCACAGTATACGCTCTGCTCACCGCAACAGGTCTCCAACCCCAGACCATTCGGGTTGAGCTCTGGGAGAACATACGGCGGATTGCCGAGCAGACCCTCAACCTACGTCCAGAGCAATCGGCCTACACCGTTGCCTTCACCTACACGCCCCAGTCAGAAGGATTCCAACGGCTCTCGGTGCGTGTTCCAGCCATTCCTGAAGAAGCAACGCAGCGGAACAACGAGGCTACAGCGTTCGTCGAAGTCAGTCGCTCACGCCGGCGCATCCTCCTCTTCGCTGGCTCGCCAAGCCCTGATTTTGCCTTTCTGCGGCGTGAGCTGCAGCGCAATCCTTTGCTGGAGCTCTCCACCTTCGTCCACAAAGATGCCACGACCTTCTACGAAGGTCAGCCCTCACCCGCCCTCTTACGCCAGGCTGATGCCTTCATCCTCGTGGACTTCCCTACACGCACCACGCCCGAGCCAGTGGTGAAGGCGATCGCAGAAGAGTTGGCCCGAGAGCGTCCTATAGCGGTCATCCTCGGGCCACTTGTAGACCCAAGCAAGGCACGACTCTTAGAGCCTTATCTACCCATCACCTTCGCTGCGCAGGTGCGAGAGCATGCGGCAGCGGTTGCGCCCACACCCACAGCGGCTACACATCCGTTGACGCGCACACTCTCCGCCGACGAGGCATGGCGCTCGCTACCTCCCTTGATCGCCCTCGAAGCTGCTCAACCGAAGCCGAATACTGAAATCTTAGCCACTGCAGCCTCGGGAGCCATACGGCTGCCCTTCTTCGTTGCCCAAGAGCAGCCTCGCCGTAGCCTGGCGGTGCTCGGCTATGGCCTCCACCGCTGGAAGCTCATGGGCTTCGCGGCTGAGCAGGCCCGCGGGAGGAACCCTGTCGACCACTTCTCTGCACTGGCAACGAACCTCACGCAGTGGCTCCTTGCTGCAGAACGCAACCCACAGGTCCGCATCCGCACCACGAAACGCTTCTATGCCGCTGGCGAGTCTGTGCGCTTCTGGGCCTCCGTGACGGATCCCGAGGGAAACCCGGTTACCACCGCTACCGTCTCCGTCCGGGTCGTCTCCAGTAATCAGACCCAAGAACTCCTCCTCCAGCCTGCAGGTGCTGGAGTCTACCAGGGGAGCCTCTCCAGCCTCCCGAGCGGTGAGTACGCCTTCAGCGGCACAGCCACCCTGGGCACCACACAACTTGGATCCGACCGAGGCCGCTTCAGTATCGGCGACGTTGGACTGGAAGCGCGCTCTCTCCGGGCGGATGCTGAACTCTTACGGAACCTTGCCGCTCGCACCGGCGGAGCATTCTTCACAGCCGATTTAGCAGCCCTAGCGTGGGAGTTTATTCGCACGCTCCCCGGGTTCCGCCCGGTCGTGGCTACCACTCGCCGCGAGATTGCCCTCTGGCACTCCCCGTGGCTCTTAGCACTGGCCCTGCTGATTCTTTCGGCAGAGTGGTTCCTACGCCGACGCTGGGGCCTGGTCTAAAGCGATGCCGCAACCAGGACCAGACGACAGCAACAACGAACTGCAAAGTGGCCGCTAACACCATCCAGCCAGCTACAGCTCCTCCAAGGTTTGAGGCAGTAATATAGCCAGCGACTGCGCTACTGATACCAACGAGGACGGCAATTACCACCATTCTCAGCAGTCGGGCCGTCAACAGCCGAGCCGTAGCAGCCGGCACTGTCAAGAGTGCTACAACCAAGATCGCCCCGACAAGTACGAAGCCTACTACCGCCACCATCGCCGTCATGCCCAGCAGGACCGCCTGCCATAGCTTCGGGGTTATCCCCGACACCTCTGCAAACTCCGGATCAAACGTGCTCACCACCAGCTCCTTCCACGCCACCAGCAACACCACGGCAGCAATCCCCACCAGGAGCAGCGCCCACAGCGTCGCTCTGGGCACCATCAGGGGGCCGACCGTCACCATGTCCAAAGGCACGTAGGCAAGCTCCCCATACAGGACACACTCCACGTCCAAATCCACTTTGCCGCCGAACGCCGATAGCAGGAGGATGCCAACAGCAAAGAAGCTCGCCAGGACCGCAGCCAGTGCTGCATCGGCATGCCACCCGAAGCGATACTGCAACACCTGGAGCAGAAAGACTGCCACCAACGCGCTCACCCCCGCTCCGAGGAGCATGACTGGAAGCTCTCGCACCCCACTCCAGAGGTAAGCCAGCACAATCCCGGGAAGGACAGCGTGAGAGACCGCATCTCCCAGTAGAGCCATCCGACGAAGCAGGAGGAAGCTTCCCAGGAGCGAACTCGCTACTGCCAGCAGTGATGCCGTGAAGGGGATCCAGAGGAGCTCCATCACCCGTTCTGCCGCGGTGGGATCGGACGTCCGTGAGGATCATGTTCCGGCTGTTGGAGCAGCTCTTGGAGTCGCTCCTCGATCTCCGGAGAGAGCACATGCTCTACGAGCTCGGCCTCGAGGTGGACGCGGTCGGCTGGCACACCGAAGAAGCGCTCCAAGTACAGCTCCCAGAGGCGATGGCGACGGACAATCTGGCAGGCCCTCCTATGCCCGAGCTTGGTCACCCGCCAGCGCCTGCGACCCTCCCACCGTATTGAGCCTCGAAGCCACAGCCATACGAGCACGAGCACAGCCCCGGCACGGCTCCCTCCGTACTCCGGCCGTAGTATGGGTCCCTCCCAACACTCCCCACCACTCCGCTCTATGCCGTAGTAGAGCAGCTTGTGGGCATGCTCATCCCAGCGCCGTAACCATCGCATCCCGTACCCCCACGCCCGTGCCAGCACTCCACGGTGCGGAGCAAAGAGGTGCGAGAGCAACACCATCCCTGCCGCTGCTGTCACGATGACCGGACCCGTTGCAACATAGGGGAGATTCCACGACAATCCCAAACCGACCACGACAGCCCCCAGCGCCACTGCAACGCTCCCCACCAGCATCCCTGGCACACGTCGTACCCACAGCCGCGCTGCCATCGGCGGAAGCACGAACAGCCCCACGATGAGAAGCGCTCCAACGCTCTGGATTCCTACCACTGTGATGGCAACGACTGCAACCCGATAGCCAACCTCCACCCACTGTAGTGGCAGCGGGAGCGCTCGCAGGAACTCGGCATCGAACGCCATTGCCACAAGCTCTCTGAAAGCGATGGCAACGAAGAGAAGGGACAGCGCCGTCACGGCCACAATGAGTGGCAGGTCCTCTACTCTGACGGCCGCTGCCTGCCCAAAGAGGAATCGCCACAGTCCTGTCTGGTCCGGTCCCTGACGGCTCTGTAGCAGCGTCAACAAGACAATCCCCAGCCCGAAAGAGGCAGCCAGCACCACTCCTAAGCGACTGTCCTCGGAAAGGCGTGCCATCCGGCGAAGTAGCTCAACCGCTCCTGCTGCCGCCAGTGCCGTCAGGAATGCCCCCAGTGCTAGCATAGGCAGCTCCTTCTGCGCCGATAGCAGGTACGCGAATCCAATACCCGGCACGACAGCATGCGCCAACACATCCGCCAGCATCCCCTCACGCCGCAGCACTGCAAAGGTCCCAACGACGGCACCTCCGACGGCTATGAAGGCATTGCCAAGGAAGACAGCAAAGAGTGGTCCCTGCAAGAAGAGCTCCCACCCCATCATCGCCCCTTATGCCGCAGCGCTTCTCGGGCGTGGGCAACCTGCTGGACGACTTCGCTGAGGATTTCCGCACGCCCACCGTATGCCTCGCGGAGATAGCGGTCCGTGAGGACCTCTGTAACCCAGCCAGCGGCAACCAAGCGTAGGTTGAGCAGGATGATCCACTCGAAGAAGCTGGCCACGACGTGGAGGTCGTGATGGACGACGACCACCGTCTTACCCTGGGCACGCAGCTCTTGGAGGCTCTGCAGCAGGAGCTCTTCGGTGGCAGCATCCACTCCAGCAAACGGCTCGTCCATCAGGTAGAGCTGGGCATCCTGCGCAAGGGCCCGGGCCAAGAAGACGCGCTGCTGCTGCCCACCGGAGAGCTCGCTCAAATGCCGATGCGCGTAGGCCTCCATCCCAACGGTCCTAAGAGCCTCCCATGCTCGCTCGTAATCCCGCGGAGTGGGTCGCCGGAAGAGCCCAAGCTGGCCATACCGCCCCATGAGCACCACATCCAGCACCGTTAGCGGGAAGTCCCAGTCCACGCTCTCCCGCTGCGGCATATAGCTCACGACCGAACGCGCCTGCTTCGGCAGCATCCCGAAGACACGAACACTACCCCGCTGCAGCGGCACCAAGCCAACCAGGGCCTTCAGGAACGTTGACTTCCCCGCCCCGTTCGGGCCAACCACCGCAGTAAGACGCCCCGCCGGAATCGAAGCAGTGATCCCCCACAGCGCGACCCGTCGGCCATAGAGCACCGTGACGTCACGGCACTCAACGGCAACGTCATAGCACTCAACGGCGTTCATAGCCCAGCTCCAAGCAGACCTGCCACTATCGTACCCACGTTCTTCCGGACCATCCCCTCGTACGTCTCAGCCCCACTGCCCGAGGGGCCAAGGGCGTCAGAGAAGAGCTCACCACCGATCCGCACCGACCACCCCTGCTGCCGGGCAATGGCAACGACATTCTCCATCAACCGGGCTGGCAGCGCACTCTCCGTAAAGACGGCCGGTAAGCGGCGACGCACCACTACTTCGGCCACGCGCACCATATCGTGCAGCCCAAACTCCGCCGCTGTCGAGATCCCCTGGAGTGACAACGTCTCCAACCCATATGCCCGTCCGAAGTAGCTGAAGGCATCGTGGACCGTCACCAGCAGGCGAAACTGCGGTGGGATTCGCTCAATCTGGCCCCGGACCCACCGATCCAGGGTATCCAGGCGTTGCGCATACTGTAGTGCCCGCTGTTCCCACCGTTGTCGCCGCTCCGGGAAGAGCTTCCCAAGCGTATCGGCTACCCGCAGCACGACTTCACGCCAGAGCCGCACGTCCAGCCACAGGTGTGGGTCGTACACACCTTCAGCCAGGCGGCGTAGCGAATCCTTTGGAGCCAACTCCGCTGCAAACACAACCGGTTTCCGTCGCGCAACCTCCTGCAGTACCTCCTCCATCTTGCCCTCAAGCCGCAGGCCGTGGGCAACAACGCAGGCCGCCCGCTGTAGCGCCTGGACATCCTCCAACGTGGGCTTGTACAGATGCGGGTCTACCCCTGGTCCCATCAGCACGCGGACAGGGACATCCGCCTGGACGATGGCACGGACCGCATCCCCCAGAATGCTCGTCGTCACCACGACACCCTCTGCCGACTCTACTCGCTCTGTCGAGCAGCCCCAGAGAACAGCGCTCTCGAATCCCAACAATGCCGCAATCCACAAGGAACGGCCTAGACGCCTAACAGCCCTACGCCGCTTCCTTCCGTCCATCAGCCACCGCGACTGTTCCCTTTCGGTTCGGAAACGAATGCTCACCTCCCTCAATTGCTTTCCGCCATGGTCCGCCGATACTGCAACGCCATCTGCAGTGCTGCCACGAAACGGTCAGCAGCTCGCTCAATCCCAAATTCTCGACAGGCCCACTCGCTCACCGCAGATCGGCGCTCCTGCAATTCCTCTCGATGCTCTCGCACCCATCGGAGGATACGAACCAGCCCCGGAAGGTCCGTAGGCTCGAACACCTGTCCATTCCATCCCGGCTGGATGAGGTCGTAGGCGGCACCAACAGCTGCAGAGGCGACAACGAAGAGTCCCGAAGCCAGAGCTTCGTTGACCACCAATCCCCACACCTCCAACACCGACGGCAGGACGAGCGCATCTGCCAACGCGTAGTAGTAAGGTAGCTCCCACTGCTGCCGGAAGCCCTCAAAGAAGACCCGACCTTCCAGCCCATACCAACGGCACAACTGACGCAGCTCTGCCTCTTGCGGCCCCGTCCCGACCAAGAGGAGCCCCACGTCAGGCGCCCCCAGCTCCCAGAGAGCCTTCAGGAGCAGTGCGACGTTCTTCCGCGGGATGAAGCTCCCAACATAGAGCAACAGTAGTGGCGGATACTGAGCACGACGAGCCTGGAACTCAGCATCAGAACGCGCTAAGAACACCTCCCGTCGGAAGAAGTCCATGTCCACCGTGTTGAGCCCGACCACAACGGGGTAGTCCCCGCCGTGAATCTCCCGAAGCCATGCTGCAGCAGGAGTTCCTAATGCTAAGCCGACAGTTGTTCGCCGCACGAAGAACCGCTTGACAGCGAATATGGGGCCGCCCCGGGCACGGGCACTACCACGCCATGACTCATACCACAGCACAACAGGTATCCGATGCCGACGCGCATACAGGAGCCCTCTCCAGTAGATGGGCTGCTCGTATCCACCGATGACCAGCACTGCTGGCTGGAGGCGCCGCAGCATTCCCCCAAGCCCCCAATTCAGATGCGGGAACCACTCCCGCTGCTGCCATGCCCAGTGGAGTCCTGGCAGTACTGAGAGCTGGAAGCGGTACTCCTGATCCTGCTGTTGCCACAGTCGCCATGGCTCTGTCTCTGCTGCACAGATTACATAGAGCTCACCCTCAATCCGCTCGGCAACGGCATTGAAGAGCGGAATCCGGTACGGGCTGGCAATATTCGTCAGCACGGCAACTCGCATGCAGCACGAGGCAAAATTACCGCCGTTGCGGCGCCATCCCTCACAGCACCAGCTGCCCTATTTTCGCAGAGTGCTCGTACCACCCAACGGGCAGCATGCGACGCTCGCTAGTCCTTGCATGCCTACTGGCTTCTACCGCCGGCCACGGAATGCCCCCAGAAGGACGATGGAGCCGACTGTTAGATGCGCCCGTCTTCACGATTGCTCTCAACCCCCTAAACCCGAGAACCGTGTACGCTGGCGGATTGGGACACCGACTCTACCGTTCCTATGATGGCGGGCAGTCGTGGGATACGCTCACCATCGACTTCCCTGGAGGTGCAGCACAGTTTCTGGACGTCTTCATTCACCCCCAAGACACCGCCGTCCTCCTGGTAGGGGGGTCTGGATTTGGAAAGCTTGTCCGCAGTAGCGATGGCGGGAACTCTTGGCAGGATGTGCTGGTGCCCGAGCATGCCTTTATCCTCCCGAGCGGAGCCTCTATCGTCGCCCATCCCCTCCACCCCGACACGATCGTGCTGACCGAGTACATCGGGCCTGGATGGACACCTCCACGCCTGTACCGCTCGACCGACGGCGGACAGACGTGGGATACCCTCTCCCCAATGACGGAGCCTATCCCAAACTGTGCGCTCACAGTCCGCTGGGACAGCCTCTACTTGGTGCTGGCACGGTGTGACGGCACCCTCTTCGTCTCTGAGGACTGGCATACGTGGCGCCGGCTGGCACATCTCTGGCTGCCAGGGTACCCGCAAGAGTCGGAAATCCCGGACATTGTGTTTGTCCCACAGCAGCCACAGCTGGGGTTCCTAGCCGTCACTTTTCTGTTCGACACCACAATCGGTGGACGGCCCAATGGAGGCCTCTACAGCACCACGGATGGGGGCCGATCGTGGCAACTCATTGCTTTCCGGGACACCAGCCTATGGGCCGTGGCACCATTCTGGCGCGGGACGGAGTTGGAGGTTACCGTTGGCGGTTTTACGCTCTACCCCGACACCCTAGGTCGCCCGCTCGTCCCAGGCTCCGGAATCCTCCGAACATGGCGCAGCGGAAGTCGTACGTGGCTAGCACACGACTCTGCCATCCCATGGTTACCCGGCGACACCCTCCTCCGCCGTGTCTGGCGGCTGAAGTACTCTCCCACAGGAACCCTCTACGCCGCAACAGAACTAGGCCTTTACGCCTGGGAACCCGAACTCTCGATCGCTTCTCCTGCCGTCAAGACGCTGGAAGCGGTATGGCTGCAAGCTCGCGAATGGCATCTGGTACTCCCTTGGAGCGGGACTCTACGGTTGACAACCCTAACAGGCCAGACCGCACTCCACTGCCTTCTACCTGCGGGACCAACGACACTGAGCCTCTCTGGACTCGCCCGTGGAGTCTATCTCGCTGAGCTCCAGAGCCCCCAAGGACTTAGCCGGCGTTGGCGTCTACTCTTGCCGTAAGTGCCGAGCCCATTAGCGACCTAGCCAGCGGTAGAGCTGATACCAAGCCGGGGCTTTCTGTTCTACTGTATCCAAGACCCTCGGCACGTCCTCCTCGAGCTTCGCCAATTCTTCAGCCCGCAGGCGCCGCCAAGCTCCAACGGGAAGTGAGTCTGTCGTCAGGAACCCTAGCCGGTAACGATGGAGATGGAGGACCTCCAACTTGGCAGCCTTTAGCAGCCGGTGGAGGAAGGCCAGCGGTAACTGCCGGGCCACGATCCGCAACCAGCAAGTGCGGGAGTTTTCCTGCAACAGCTCCACACGAGCTTGGACATTGTACTGCGACATCCGTCGTAGCTCTTCTGTAAGCTGTTCCAACTCCCGCTTCTCGACGTGGCGATGGACCTTGACATGGTACTCCTTCTCCACCAAGCTCACAGGAGAGCGCTCGGGATTACGGTGGACCGGGTCAGAACTGAAGAGAACGAGCCCACTGGCAAACTTTGTCAGCCGCCCACATGGGAAGTATCCTCCCCGCCGCTTCGGCAAGTACTCGTAGACCGTCGGCATCCCCAGCTCTTTCGAGCCAGAGACGTGGCGCGGCTTATGGAAGACCACTGTATACTGCTCTACCGGCGGGAAGATGAGCTCTATCCCGTCCACGACAATGGTGTCGCGATGGATGCGCACTTGCGTGTTGGGTTCCAGTACCGTCTCCCCATTGACCTGGACTCGGCCTTCTCGGATGAGCTGCAGGGCAACGGCACGGGAAGCATACTTCAGCCGCCCGAGGGCGCGTGCTAAGCTCATCGGATGCGGTTCAGGCGGAGCCCTCTTGACTCGCGGACGGCGCGCTTGGGTGCGCTGGCGGCGCAGTGCTCGCTTCCGTCGCGCTTGGAAATCTCCCCTTCGCTTCCAGCCGGACGATGACGAAAGCCCCCGAGCTGCAGACAGCGTACCCTCCCGTTGCCGAGCATCACGCCGGAACTTCTTCCGATGGCGGAAATACCGTTGCGGACGCCCTCCTTCCCGAGTGCCACCAGCGTCTTCTCCCCTGACATTCCGTGGTGGTTGTGTCGTCATGCCGCTCACCCAATCGATCGTGGAACTTTCCACCACAAGCCTCACACAACCCAACGCAGGGCAATGAAGCCCAACACCAAGAGCACAACAAAGGCTAGCGCCAAGCGGTCAAAGTATCGTTCTATCCACTGCTGCATAACGGGCCCAAAGGCCCACAGCAACCCAGCAATGACGAAGAAACGAGCAGCCCTCCCGACAAGCGATACCACGGTGAAGGGAACCAACGGGAGGGCTACAGCCCCTGCAGCAATCGTCGCGATCTTGTAGGGTATCGGGGAGAAGGCCGCGGCCAAGAGAAACCACACCCCTCCCTCTCCCCGGTACAGCTCTGAAACCTGCTGCCATGACTGGTGGGCATTGTAGAGCTCTACGATCCGCCATCCGACCACATCCATGAAACTGTGCCCAATGACATAGCCAAACAACCCCCCGAGGACAGAGCCGAGCGTACAGATGGCAGCAATTGCAAAGGCACGCTCCCGGCGCAGCAGCACCATTGGGATGAGCATTACATCAGGCGGAATCGGAAACACCGAAGCCTCTAAGAACGCCAGACCGAACAACGTCCACGAAGCTCCTGGACGTGCTGCAGCAGCCTCCATCCATGCCTTAGTCCTCCATAACCACTGGCGAATCCGCTGTATCATTCAGACTTCTCGCCACTCCCCCATACGGAAGAACTTCTCCTGACGCTGCCGCACAAGCTCCTCAATCGGGACCTGGCTCAAACTCTGGAGCTCTTCCCGCAAGACTCCACGGAGGATATCGTACATCTGTGCTGGATTGCGGTGAGCTCCCCCAGGAGGCTCAGGGACAACACGGTCTATGACCCCATGCCGCAGAAGATCTTCCGCACACAGCTCCAGCTCCTCTGCGGCCTGCTCCTTGAAGTCCCAGCTCCGCCAGAGGATGCTGGAACAAGACTCCGGTGCAATGACGGAATACCAGGCATACTGCAGCATCAGAATCCGGTCCCCAACCCCTATGCCAAGTGCCCCGCCGGATCCCCCCTCACCAATAACAACGACAATGATTGGCGTCCTGAGACGCGCCATTTCGAATAGGTTACGGGCAATCGCCTCAGCTTGTCCGCGCTCCTCCGCTTCAATGCCAGGAAAGGCTCCTGGGGTATCCAGGAACGTTATCAGCGGCCTCTGGAACTTCTCCGCCAAACGGAAGAGGCGCAGTGCTTTGCGATACCCCTCCGGATTCGGCATACCGAAGTTACGGCGGAGGTTCTCTTGAGTGGTGCGCCCCTTCTGGTGCCCGACGACAACGACCGGCGTCCCTTCGAACCGGGCCAGTCCCCCGACGATAGCGGGGTCATCCCCAGCGCAACGGTCGCCATGGAGCTCCACGAAGTCGGTAAAGATGGCCTGGATGTAGTCCAGCGTGTATGGCCGTTCTGGATGGCGGGCGATCTGGACCCGTTGCCACCGAGTGAGGTTCGCATAGATCTGCTGACGGAGTTGCTCAACTTGCCGCTCCAGTGCTTCCACCTCAGCGGCAATGTCCAGCTGGGCCGCCAGGGCCCGCATTTCGGCAATCTTCTGCTCTAGCTCCACGATGGGCTTCTCAAAGTCCAGCACGTGTCTCACGGCGAAACCTCCGCACGAGATAGTTGAGCATGATCTCCAGGTCCAGTGCAAAAGAAGCGTGGCGCAGGTAGTAGTTGTTGAGTTGCTGGAGCACGTTCTTCGGCAGCGAGGCTCCCCCACTGAGGTGGGCTAACCCGGTAATGCCTGGCTTACCGAAGCCTGCCTCCCCTGCTGTCCCTTCCAGCGGGTAGAGGCCAACGACACTCCACCAGCCACGCAGCACATTCCACCAACGGCGTAGGAAATCCTTTCGCCGGGGCCTCAAAAATACAAGAGCAAGCCCGAACAGCAAGGCTCCCGACGCCACTAGAATATCCACGCAGCGCTTCAGCAGTCGCAGGCGAGGATGGAGGAGAGGGTACCTCTGCCACATCGGCTCCTGGCCAAGGAGCTCCCCGACGAAACGCTGAACATAGAGCTCCTCGGGATGGTGCACGATGTAGAGCCGAACGCGCCACCGCGCCAGCCGTTCTACAATGTTGACCAACTCTCCGGGAGGCAGATCAGGCTCCGCTGCTACGAGCTCCTGAATCCGCCATCGCTCCACAATTGCCGGCAGCTCCGAGCTCTCCCCTAAGACAGGTAATCCTGAATCAGCCTCTGCTCGTATCCCATACTGCACAAAGCCAACAACCACCACCCCTGGCAATCCTGCTACTCCCTCCGATAGTGTTGCGGCAACTTTGCGGGCAACCTCCCCTGTGCCCAAGATGGCCACCCGCCGTGGCGCCATACTCTGGCGCAACCAGCGCCGAAGCTGCACCGCCAATCGCACCCCCATCCCCCACAGAGCTGTCCCCGCAGCCGTTCCCAGCACTACCCAACGGCTGAAGGCGTAGTCCTTGAAGAAGTAGGTCAGGGATGCTAGGGCAAAGAAGGCGAGTGCATACACCAGTAGAGCCCGGGATAGCCGGACGCGCCGCTCCAAGTAGTCCCCGAAGAGCAGCATCAGCCCAAAGATGAGTCCTCCCACCACGATGAAGACCGTCGGGTAGGCATACGGTCGGAGCCCGAAGAGACTGCCGAACCGTAGCCATGTCGCCACCATGAGCGCTCCAAGGGCTCCTAGGAGGTCTGCAATCCCTAGCATCCACAGATTCGGAAACTGGACGGCCCGGGCCAGTAGCTTCCGAAGCCCAATCCCTAGGTAGAGCAGCGGGGCGATCGGGGAGCGCCCGTAGTACTGGCGCACGAAGATGCGCATCGCATCGTAGAAGTGATGGATGACATCGGTCGTCGTGCGCCGGGCACTCTCCCCTTTGAAGTGGACCACCGTTGCGGTTCCTACGTACCCGATCCGCCACCCTGCCCGGTGTGCCCGGTAGCAGAGGTCAACGTCCTCGCCGTAGAGGAAGTACTCTGGATCAAAGCCGCCGAGCTCCTGCAGGAGCTCCCGTCGGCAGAGCATGAAGGCACCGGAAATCACCTCTGCGTACCCTACCTCATCCTCTGGCCGGAACCGTTGAGCATAGCGGGCAAACAGGCGCGACCGCGGTGCCAGCCGCTCGAGGCCGAAGAGCCGTGTGAACGATACCCATGGTGTCGGGAACCCACGCCGACAGGTCTCCTGAAAGGTGCCGTCAGCATTCAGCACTCGGCAACCAGCTATGCCCACTTCAGGATGGTGCGCCATGTAGTCCAGCAGCGTGCGTAGGGCGTTCGGGTGTACCAAGGTGTCCGGATTCAGCAGCAGGATGTAGCGTCCCCGTGCCTGAGCAATGCCGATGTTGTTGGCTTTCCCAAACCCAATGTTGGCTGGCAGCGCGATCCAATGTACCTCCGGAAACTCCGCCGACAACCGTGTAACAGTGTCGTCTTCGGAGGCATTGTCCACCACGAGCACCTCCGCATCGATGCCTGCCAGTGCCTGCCGGAGCGAGCGGAGGCACTGGCGGAGGAACTCAGCCACATTGTGGCTGACGATCACCACCGACAGCTCACACGTCGGTGGCTGGGCCAGTGCTGCCCGCACGTCAACGGTTGGTGTAGTAGCGACGCTCATCCCTCAGAAGGCTCGACAGACGCAACCGCCACACCATCCATGCGGCCTCCGAGACGATGCCACGGTTGAGCTTAGAGAAGCCGCTACGACGGTCTACGAAGACAATTGGCACCTCCACGATGCGGCAACCTAAGCGCCAGAGCCGGTAGGTGACCTCAATCTGGAAGGCGTAGCCATTGGAGCGAATCCGGTCCCACCGGAGGCGGCGGAGAGTGCGGGCCCAAAAGGCCTTGAAGCCACTCGTGGCGTCAGCAATTGGCATCCCCGTGACCCATCGCGTATACCGATTCGCTAGCCAGCTCAAGAGTAAGCGTCCCATCGGCCAGTTGACGACATTGACCCCACTGACGTAGCGCGATCCCAGTGCTACATCAGCGTTTGCTAAAGCCGCCACAAGCCGCGGCACGTCCCGAGGATCATGCGAGAAATCCGCGTCCATCTGCACCACCACCTCATACTCCCGCTGGAGTGCCCACTGGAAGCCCTGGCAGTAAGCGGAACCAAGCCCCAACTTTGCTGGCCGCTCAATGAGATGGACTCGACCGGGCACACGCTCCTGCCATCGTCGTACCTCTTCCGCCGTCCCATCCGGCGAAGCGTCGTCCACTACGAGTACCTCCGGCTCCATCTCCAGCCGGAGGAGTGCCGGGATGAGCTCCGCGATGTTCTCACGCTCGTCGTAGGTCGGGATGACAATCAGCGTCCTCACCCTTCACACCCCCTTGCCCGTGAGCATTACCCACACCGTGCGGAGCATAATCTCCAGGTCCAGCGCCAGCGACTGGTTCTCGATGTAGTAGAAGTCCATCTCCAACCGGGAGCGCACCCCTTCAACTGTCGGCACGTTGAGCTCCTGACGACGGCACACCTGCCACCATCCCGTAATCCCTGGTTTGACGCAGTGCCGGCGAGGGTACTCGGGCACCATCTGGGTAAAGAGCTCCACGTAGTACGGTCGCTCTGGCCGAGGACCAACGATGCTCATTTCGCCTTTGAGCACGTTCCAGAACTGCGGGATCTCGTCCAAGTACGTCTTGCGCAGCCACCTCCCGACCCGTGTGATTCGCGGGTCGCCCCGCTGTGTCCAGAGCCGGTTCGGGTCCCCCTCGGGCAGCATCGTGCGAAACTTGTAGAGTCGGAATATGCGCCCATGTCGTCCAACCCGCTCCTGGACGAAGAAGATAGGACGCCCACTGTCAACCCAGATCGCAGCCGCGATCAAGAGCCACAAGGGAGCACCGACGAAGAGTATCAGGACGCTGATGACGATATCCAAGGTCCGCTTCACGAAGGCCTGCCAGGGGTTGAGAATCTCCGGGTTCAGCTCCAGGAGGCTCGTGCCGTAGAGGCGTCGGATACGAGCCTGCCCAGACGTGACCCGGTAGAGCTCCGGCAGTATCTTGACCCCTACCCGAGCCTCTTCAGCAACACCCATCACCTTGCCTACTTCTTGGGGATCCGGCGGCTGAAAAGCCAGAAGGAGCTCCTCCGGCTCCCATCGGCGGATGAGCTCACGCAACACTGCTACGGTCCCGAGAACCGGAATAGGGCCCTTGCCGTTCCACTCCTGCTCCGACACCCCACTTGACGGTAGGACGACCCCGAGCGGACGGTAGCCCCAATGGGGGATCCGACGCAACTCCTCGAGCAACCGCTCAACCCCCCGCGGATTTCCCACCAGGAGGGCTGGTATCGTGAGGATTCCGCGCTGCCGGAGGGAGCGCTGGAGCGCCCGCACTGCTAGACGACCAGCCCCCAGCCCAATCCCAAGGAAAGCCGCGTAGATCCCTGCCACTGCCCGAAAGTTGCTTCGGTAGAAATCGCCACTATCCCAGAACACCAGCACCAATAGCAGGGCTATCCCGAGCAGTACCGAGCGCACCACTGCCCATAGCTCCTCCAGCGGCGGACGGCTGTACCAGTTCCGGTAGAGCCCTGCGAGCCAGAACAACAGCACCCAGTAGCCTGTCAGCATTGAGACGATGGCTACGACCTCCTCACCGGTCGGAGTAGCCACGGAGTCCAGCCAGCCACTGCCAAAGCGCACCCAGAGGTAGCCAAGGGTCCCAAGCACGAGCACAACGAGGTCCACCCCTAGCTGGAACACTACTGGGCTGTGTTGCCCGCTCTTCCAGCGCCACCGTCGCTGCGTCAGTGATGCAGGATACGTGACAGCGTCTGCCATGCCTCACGTACCACTGCTATCGGCCCCAGCTGAGCTCAGGAAACGGACTGGCGACCTTAGCTCTGTATTTTTGCTGCCGCCTGTAGGAGACGAGCGCTCTGCGATGCGGATCTCCATCATCACTGTTGTGCTCAACGATCCTCGTGTCGCGCGGGCCCTGGAATCCATCTTCGCCCAGGAGGTGGAGGCCGAAGTAGAAACTATCGTCATCGACGGTGGCTCCCCCCCACCCACCCGCGACATCCTGGAGCGCTACCGTCACCGGCTCAGCGTCTTCGTCAGCGAACCCGACCGAGGGCTCTACGATGCCATGAACAAGGGGCTGCGCTATGCAACGGGCGACATCATCGGCATCCTGAATGCCGATGACCAATACGCTGACCGGTTCGTGCTGCGCGATGTTGCAGCGGTCTTCTCCGATCCTACCGTCGAGGCCTGCTACGGCGACGTGGTCTTCGTCAGCCCCGGGACAAGACGGATTGTCCGCTACTGGCGCGCTGGCCCCTATCGACGTTGGAAGTACTACTTCGGCTGGATGCCGCCACACCAGACCTTCTTCGCTCGGCGCTCGGTGTACGAGCGCTTCGGAGGATTCAATCTGGACTACCGGATCGCTGCTGACTATGAGCTGATGTTCCGCCTGCTGTTTGTGGGAGCCATCCGCGTCCAGTACATTCCGCGGGTGCTGGCCTGCATGGATAGCGGCGGCATTAGCAACCGTTCTCTCCGCTCCATTCTGCGGGGGAACTGGGAGTGCTGGCGCACCTGGAAGCAACATGGCCTCACACCTTGGGGCCTGCTGGTCCCGTTCGCAAAGCCGCTGCGACGCCTGAGCCACCTGCTGCGTCGCCCTACTGTGCTTCCTGAAGCCCTCCATCCGCCGCTCGTCAACGCCGCAGAAGGTTGAAGATCGTGGTGACGACAAAGGTCAGTGTCGAGACTGCCCCTACCAGAACGGTGTAGAACTGCAGCTCTGCCTGTTGCTGGGCCCACGCGGGGACGTCGAGTATCCGTGGGACGTAGATCTCATCGCCCGGCTGAAGCGCCCCTGCCTGTTTGGGGGTAAGCCAGACCCGCTGCGGACCACGCAATACTCTCACCCGCCTCGGATCTGCGCCCACACCGTAACCTCCTGCCTGCTGGATGTACCAGTCTGTCGTTTGGCCTGCCTCAAACGGCACAGCCCCGGGGAACCGTACCTGTCCCCAGAGGTAGACGTGTCGCTCCTGCTCCGGGATCACGATGACGTCCCCATCTTCCAGCGGCACGTTATGTCGAAGGTCCCCATCACGGAAGAGCGCGACGAAGTCACATGCAACGAGCGAGCGCTGCAGCCGCATATCCAGCATGTAGCGGACGGTATCTTCCAGCCGGAGGTCGCTGTACAGAAAGCGGCTGTACAGGCCGACTTCGGTGGGCATCCGAGGGTCGGTCTGGAAAGCCTGCGGTGGAGGCACCCGTTGGATGTAGGCCTGTGCTAACGCTGCCGTTGGAACAAGGCCACCCGCCTGTTCTATGACCTCCTTCAGGCGCGTCCGTCCGGGCTCGATGACGTACGCGCCTGGCCGGACCACCCCTCCAAGGAGGCGAACCACCCCCTGCCGTATAATCCCTGCCACCGGACGTTCTGGCACAATCACAGCTGTTCCCGGTGCAAGGAGTGGGTCCGTCGTTGGCATTCCAGCTGTGTCTAGCTCAACACGCTCTGGCGGCCTCCCAGGAAGATGGATGAGGGCAACGTACTGTGCCCGCTGAGGATCGATCCCGCCGGCTAAGCGCAGGAGGAACGAGAGCCGATCCCCATGGCGATGTGCAATCCGGAGCGGACGCCTAACAGCCCCCCCGATAGACACTGTAGCGTACCCAGTCGGGGGTGGCGCAGGGACGAAGATCTCTAGCCCCTCGCTCAGCATCGGGTCGGACTGCACTTCCCCTAAGGCTCGTCCGCGCTCTACGTCGGCCTCCCGGGTTGTACCATCGGCGAACCGCAGCACGAGATGTCGCGTGCAGAAGCTCGGCAGTAGCGGGACGCTGCTGTACTCCCACTCGTGCCCTTGGAGCTCTTGTACCGAACCGGCGGCTAGCGGCGCCTGCATCGGTCTTCCAGATGCCGTCCTCGCCGCAGCATCACCGTACATTGCAAGCCGCACCGCCGTAGATACCCGCAGACTCGCTGGCAGGATGTACGTCCCTGGCGAACGCACGTACCCGCTGACAGTAACCACCACCCGCCGGGGCAGCAGGAGCTGGACATTGACGGTTGCTGCTGGATTACGCTGCTGTACGAGCTGCTGCAGCTCTTGGCGTAACTGGGCAATTGATTTCCCCTTGACGGAGACTAAGCCCAACCGTGGGATGAGGACATCAGCCGTAGCGGACACCACCACCCGATGGCTCTGCACCACTGGCGCTAAGACTTGCACTAGCAACACATCTCCTGGCCCAAGGTAGTACTCCTCCGGCATGACAGCCCCGTCGCTCGGTGGCAGCTCCGGGAGGACGTCTCGCAGCGCGGTCAACGTACCCGCCTCCTCCAGCGTCTGCCATAGGCTCTGCGGCAGCAGAGACCTACCCGCTTCCTGTGCCCAGAGGCTGCCCCACAGGCAGGCGCAGACAATGCTCCACCACCACTTGAGCGATCCGCTCGGCTGCATGTCCATCCCACAACGGTGGTACACGCCCCTGCTTCCGCTCCCCTCGCCTCAGTGCCGCCAATGCTGCCCGCAGCGCATCGGCCCTTGGCGGCACCAACTGGTTCGTCCCCATGGAGCACGTAATCGGTCGTTCCGTCGTTGTCCGTAGCGTCAGGCAGGGGATTCCTAGGTACGTGGTCTCTTCCTGGATGCCGCCGGAGTCCGTCATGACGAAGTCGGCCCGAAGGACGAGTGCTATGAAGTCTACGTAGCTCAACGGAGGCAGCACCAGTAGCCGCTGCAGCAGCCCTTGCAATCCAAAGCGCTCAACGGCCTGCCGTGTCCTCGGGTGCATCGGGAAAACGACCGTGCGCCACTGGGCCAGCTCGTTCAACACGAGTAGGAGCTCCCGCAGCTGCTGCGGATCGTCCACATTGCTCGGCCGGTGGAGTGTTACAACGACGTACCCCTGCGGCTCCAGACCTAAGCTCTCCGGAAGTGTGCTCTGCTCGGCCTTCGGCAGGGCGAACAGCAGAGAGTCAATCATCGTGTTGCCGACCAGGAAGATGCGCTCCTCTGGGGCACCCTGACAGCGTAGGTTCTCCACTCCGCTCGGCTCGGTGACGAAGAAGTAGTCTGCAACGGCGTCTGTAACGACCCGATTGATCTCCTCTGGCATGCTTCGATCAAAGCTGCGGAGTCCTGCCTCGACGTGCGCCACTGGAATCCCTAGCTTGACTGCCGTCAGAGCACAGGCAAGGGTGGAGTTGACGTCTCCAACCACAATGACTAAGTCCGGCGAGAGTTCTAAGCACACCGGCTCAAAGGCCAGCATAATGCGAGCCGTCTGCTGAGCGTGCGTACCCGAGCCGACTCCCAAGAAGACTGAAGGCTGCGGCAAATCCAGGTCAGCGAAGAAGACATCCGACAGCTCTGGGTCGTAGTGCTGCCCCGTGTGGACGATGATGTGCTCTACCACATCCACATACCGAGCGAAAGCGCGGTGCAGCGGCGCCACCTTCATGTAGTTCGGGCGTGCACCCACAACGGATAGGACGCGCGCTTTCATCGTCCGCTTCCGAGGAGCACAATTCGTGCCCGAGGCCGCTGAACATGACGGCATGCATTGCGCGTATCAACCACGACACGGCTCCACCGGCAGACGAGCTCGTAGTCTACGCAGCTATGATCCGTCGTGATGACCACAACGTGCTGGCGCTTCAGCAGCTCAGGAGTAAGTCCCGGGGCAGACTCCAGGATGCCTCCAGCAAACTCAACCTGCGGGATGTACGGGTCATAGTAGCCAATGGAGCGCACGCCGTCCTGCCACAGGAGTTCCATGACCTTCAGAGCCGGCGAATGGCGCAGGTCATCTACGTCCCTTTTGAAGGCAACCCCCAAGAAGAGGACGTTCGCCTTCTCCAGCCGCACAGGCAGCCGAGCAATCTCCCGCTCTACGAGGTCGCGAACGTAGAAGGGCATTGCCTCGTTGACTTCGGCTGCTAGCGTCACGAAGTTGGTGACGAAGTCGTAGCGCCGTGCTGCCCATGCTAGGTAGTACGGGTCAATCAGGATGCAATGTCCCCCGATGCCTGGCCCAGGGTAGAACGGCATAAACCCGAAGGGCTTCGTCGCTGCCGCTTCAATCACTTCCCACACGCTGATGCCTAAGCGGTCGCAGAGTTGCGCTAGCTCGTTCACCAGCGCAATGTTGACGCTGCGGAAGATGTTCTCCAACAGCTTCGCCATCTCCGCAACCCTTGGAGAGCTAACGGGGACGACCACTTGGACGGCCAAGCGCAACACAGCCGCCGCTAACTCTGTGCATGCCGGCGTCACTCCTCCAACGACCACCGGGGTGTTAGCGGTCGTCCATACTTTGTTCCCGGGGTCTACCCGTTCAGGCGAGAACGCCAAGAAGAAGTCCTCCCCAACGCGCAATCCCTTCTGCCGGAGCCTCGGCAGCACGTACTCCTCGGTCGTCCCCGGGAAGGTCGTACTCCGGAGCACAACGATCTGTCCAGGACGCAGGGTTTCGGCAATGCTATCCGTGGCCTGCAGGATGAAGCTGATGTCAGGGTCTTTGTGAGCCGTGAAGGGGGTCGGAACGCAAATGAAGAGGGCATCGCACTCTTGGCATCGCTGGAAGTCCGTCGTTGGGATGAACAGTCCCAAACGGAGCTGCTCAGCCACAACGTCGGAGGGAACATCCCGAAGGTAGGAGCGTCCACGGCGTAGCTGCTCAATCTTGGCTGCGTTGGTATCCAGCCCTATCGTATGGACTCCCGCCCGTGCGAATTCCATCGCCAGCGGCAGCCCCACGTAGCCCATCCCAAGGACGCCAACCCTCACGCGGCGTTGCTCTATGCGCTGGCGCAGCTCGTCGAGAACGGATTGACCCGAGCTCATGCAGATCCACCGTAGAGGTTGGAGGCTAAGACCGCGTCATACCACTGCCGGCGGTACTCCGCGTACTCGCCATTCCACAAGGGCTCCCACCACGTGCGGTGGTGAATGTACCACTCCACGGTTCTCCGCAACCCCTCCTCTAAGCCCACGCGCGCCCGCCATCCCAACTGGCGCATCGTCTCTACCTGGAGAGCGTATCGCCGGTCATGCCCCGGACGATCCGAGATTGAGCGGATGAGCGTACGGGGCTTGCCCAAAAGCTCAAGGACCTTCTCCACCAGCTCTCGATTGCTGAGTTCTTGGCCACTGCTTAAATGATACACTTGCCCCGCCTCCCCCTCTTGGCAGAGCTGCCAAAGGGCTCGGCAGACATCTCCAACGTAGAGCCACTGTCGCCGCTGTGAGCCGTCCCCGTAGAGCGGGATAGGCTCGTCATGCAGGGCACACAGGATGCTCATCGGCACTAGCTTCTCAGGGAACTGGTATGGGCCATAGACATTGCAGCTCCGCACAACGCAAGCAGGTACCCCATACGTTCGGACGTAGGCGTGTACGAAGCAATCCGCTGCCGCTTTAGAGGCAGCGTAAGGCGAACTTGGAGCGAAGGCATCCCCTTCTGCACACTCCCCTTCGAGACGCTCCCCATAGACTTCGTCCGTTGACATGTGCACAAAGCGCTGTAGCCGCACTCGGCGGGCAGCCTCCAGCAGAGCTACTGTCCCCTCTACGTTGCTCTGCAAGAACGGACGAGCATCCATAATGGAACGATCCACGTGGGTTTGCGCCGCAAGGTGGACGATCGTCTCCACCTGGTAGCTGCGACATAACTCGAGCATGAGGGCCACATCTTCCACGCGGCCGCGAATGAACTGACAGCGGGGATTGTTCTGCCAGGCAGCAACGTTCCGCTGCTGTCCAGCGTACGTGAGAGCGTCTACGACAATGACCCGCACGTCAGTATGGTGGAGGAGGTAGCAAACGAAGTTCGTCCCGATGAAACCCGCCCCGCCCGTGACTAGCACCGTCCTCGGGCCTCCCGAAGCAGTCATGACCACACCGATTGCTCCATACCACTCCGGCTGCTCTATCCGTCTTCTGGCTGCAGGCAGTCAGCGGTAGTAGGCATGAGCACAAAATTACTGAAAGCCCTCCCCTGCCTCTTCGCGTTGGCTCTTAGTAGCGCACACGGTCAGTTCTTCGTGGACTTCTGCATCTATGGCTCTGCAGCGTATCGCTTCCTCCCCTCAGAGACAGCACTCCATCTGCCCTCCGCTGGAATCGGCCTTGGAGCTCGGCTCCGTTCGTTCTTCGCCCCGAGCATTGACATTGTCCTCACCGGGCTGGGGCGAAAGCAGCACGACGAGTACCTCATGTGGGTAGAGCTCCACTACCGCCTTCTGCTCCAACTCCAGTACCAGCAGACCCCCACCACGGCCCCCAGCATCAGCCTCGAGTGGATCTTCCCAATCCTCCCTTCAGTCCAGTCACCGTGGCGGCAGGAACTCCGTAGAGACCTTCGTGCGGTGCGAGTTGGAGGATTCGCTGGGCTGAGCATCCCGAACGTCCTAGGCGGGCGCTACCTCCACCTCTTGGCCGGTACTCACTACCCCTTACGCCGACCACAGACGCTGAGCTCTCGCCTCATCCCAGAAGTCCGGCTGCTGTGGGAAAGCCGGTAGAGGGTTCATTCCTCATCGGCAACTTGGAGCCGCAGCAGCTCTTCCAAGCGCTTGGGCAGATGTCGGCGAACCCAGGTAGAGTAGTCCCCATCGTAGCCAACCTGTTCCCAGAGGCGAGTAATTCGCTCATCAATAGCCTGAATCTGATCTGCCGTCAGCGGCGGACGCTCGCGCACCTGCTGTGCAATACGAACCGTTGCCTCGGCAACGCATGCTTCCTGGTCTCGAGTGAGTGCCTCATAGACGGCTGCACTCCAGCCTAAGTAGTCCTCTACAATGCGCTGCATCACTTCGCGGCTGTGACGCAAGCTCTCCTGGATGTTGCCACGCCCAGTGACGGCATTCCCAACCGCGAAGACATTATCGTAGCCCTCAATGCGGCACAGCTCTGGATCGGCAATCGCGTACGTCTCTCCTCGCATCGGGATTTCCGGCAGTGGCTCAGGGATGCTGCCAATAGAGGAGATGACCAAGGGTGTGCGCACTTCATGCTCGGTCCCCTCCACGGGCACGACATGGTCGCCCTCTTTTCGGGTGTGGCACAGCACAAGCCCCACCATGCGTCCACCTTCGGAGAGAATTCCCACAGGCAGCCGCAGCTCCTGGAAGTTGAACAAATACCGCCGTCGGGCAGTCTCCAGCACCTTAAGGCGTACAGCCTGAGCACGTGCCAATCGTTCTGGGGTATCAGTCGGCATCGGGGTCAGCGGCATGTCCTGAGCCTGCCGGCGATAGTAGAGCGTGCACCCCTGAATCCCGAGATCCTGCAAGGTAAGCCCGTGACGCTGCAGGATGCGGTCTATGCCGTGCTCCATTTCAATGACGTTGGTCTCGATCCCTCGACGCCGCAGAGCTTCCTCCACTGTCAGCATCATGAGAGCTTTCGCGACGTCGATCGAAGCCAAGCCGCCCCCGATGACAACAGCTCCATCGGCGATCTCGTACGGCTCAACGCCGCTATCAGGATCGTGCATGAGGTTGAACCATGCCATGAAGGGGTTCTGGTAGTAGAAGCCGCGTCCGATGTACTGCTCAGCCTCCGGTACAGGAAAGGGACGGTCACGCCACGCACCGTTTGCAAGGATGACAGCGCTCACGCCCCACTGCAGGAGCTCGGTTAAGCGGACATCCCTTCCAAGGCGCACTTTGGGGACATAGCGCACTAGCTGATGCTGGAGCTTAGCGTCAATGGCGGCCTCTTCCTTGTTCCGCAGCTTGACATGCCACTTCGGAAGGCCATACTCAATCTTGCCGTACGGCAGCGGATACTGCTCCAGCACCGCTACTCGGATGCCCCGCTGGGCCAATTGGTAAGCTGCCTCGGCACCTGCAACTGCCCCTCCAACCACGACGACATAGTGAGAGCGCTCCATTGGTTCTCGACGACGGTGGCTTTTCGCCACAAAAATACCCTCACACTCGCTAAATTCCCGCACGCAACAGCACATATGTCGTAGCAGTACACGTGTGAAGCAACGAAGCTCCAATGCTCAAGCAGCGCATTACCATTTCAGACGTCGTCATCGTCTTTGCTGGCGACTCAGGTGAGGGCATGCAGCTCACGGGAGCGCAGTTTGCCCATGCTAGCGCACTCCAGGGCAATGACATTGCTACCTTCCCAAACTACCCAGCAGAGATTCGAGCTCCCCAGGGAACTTTAGCTGGTGTTTCCAGCTTCCAGCTCCGCTTTGGCAGCTTCGAGATCCTGACGCCAGGGGATGCCTGCGACGTGCTTGTAGCGATGAACGCTGCAGCACTGAAGACCCATCTACACCTCCTGAAGCGCGGCGGCCTTCTCATCGTCAACGAGGCTGGCTTCGACCGGCGCAATCTCCGGTTGGCTGGTTATCCG
Organism: Candidatus Kapaibacterium sp.; assembly: GCA_025059875.1. Classification (NCBI taxonomy): domain Bacteria; kingdom Pseudomonadati; phylum Bacteroidota; class Eximiradiia; order Eximiradiales; family Kapaibacteriaceae (SeqCode); genus Kapaibacterium (SeqCode); species Kapaibacterium sp. (SeqCode). Next base: position 21,859 of record JANXCT010000002.1, on the reverse strand, counting down.
GAGGGCGTGAATCCACTCACCGACGGCAGCCTGTCGGAGTACCAGCTCATCACGCTGAACATTTCGCAGATGGTCAGCGCCGCCCTTGCCGATACCTCCTTCTCCGTCCGCGAGAAGGAGCGCATGAAAAACATGTTCGTGCTGGGGTTGCTGGCGTGGCTCTTCGACCGCCCCTTGTCCCAAATTGAACAGCTAGTCAACGCGAAGTTCGCTGCCCGTGACCCAGCGGTTGCGGAGGCCAATATCCGTCTCCTCCATGCGGGATACAACTTCGGTGAGACCTCCGAACTCTTCGCGGTCCGCTACGAAATCCCGCGGGCTGAGTTGCCACCTGGTGTATACCGGAGCATTTCGGGGAACGAAGCCCTGGTGCTGGGCTTTGTAGCTGCTGCTCAGAAGGCCAGCCTGAAGCTGTTCTACGCTGGCTACCCGATTACTCCTGCCTCTGAGGTACTGCACCAGATGAGCACGCTGCTGCCGTATGACGTCTATCCCTTCCAGGCAGAGGACGAGATTGCTGCCATCTGCGCCGCCATTGGAGCGGCCTTCGGTGGACACCTAGGAGTCACGGCAACCTCAGGGCCCGGCTTCTCGCTGATGAGCGAGGCCTTAGGCTTGGCGGTCATGTTGGAGCTTCCGGTGGTCGTCTGCGACATCCAACGAGCTGGCCCGTCCACCGGCATGCCGACCAAACCTGAACAGGCTGACCTGCTACAGGCCCTCTACGGACGCCATGGTGAAGCCCCTATCCCTGTGCTAGCAGCAGCTACGCCAGCAGACTGCTTCCAGACGGCCTACGAAGCCGCTCGCCTCGCTCTCCAGTGGATGACCCCCGTTATCGTCCTCTCTGACGCCTTCCTGGCGAACGGCAGCGACCTATGGCGCATCCCTTCCGTAGAGAGCCTACCCCCGATCACACCACCGTTCGCGACAGAGGAGCACAAGACCAACGGCGTCTTCCACCCATACCAGCGCGATGCCCGCGGCGTCCGTCCATGGGCGATTCCCGGTATGCCGGGCTTCGAACATCGCATCGGCGGTCTGGAGAAAGAGGATATCACCGGCAACGTCTCCTACGATCCTCTGAACCACGAGCGGATGGTGCAGCTCCGTGCTGCCAAGATTGAACGGATCGCTGACGAGCTCCCACCACAAACCGTTGCCCTGGGCGAGCCTGAAGGGGAGTTAGCCGTTGTCGGTTGGGGTTCAACCTACGGCTCCATCTACAACGCTGTCCAGGAATGCCGAAGTCAAGGTCTATCCGTCTCCCACATCCACATCCGTTACCTTAACCCGCTGCCGCGTAACCTTGGCCAGCTCTTGCGGGGCTTCCGCCGCATCTTGGTCCCCGAACTCAACAGCGGGCAGCTCAGCCAATTGCTGCGAGCCCGCTACCTTGTGGATGCCCGAACCTACAGTAAGGTCCAGGGTGTTCCATTGACCGTCGCTGAGCTCGTCAGTGCCATCCAGGAGACTCTCCACCATGACTGAAGTGCTCCGAACAGCGCTAAGTGCGAAGGACTATGCTAGCGATCAGGAAGTCCGGTGGTGTCCAGGATGTGGAGATTACGCCATTCTCAAACAGGTCCAGACAGTGTTGGCCGAGCTGGAGGTGCCACGGGAGAATGTCGTGTTCATCTCTGGCATCGGCTGCTCCTCGCGCTTTCCGTACTACATGGGCACTTACGGCCTCCACGGCATCCACGGGCGTGCACCAGCTATCGCCTATGGCCTTAAGATAACCCGCCCGGAGCTCCACGTCTGGATCGTGACTGGCGACGGCGATGGCCTCTCCATCGGCGGCAACCACCTCATCCACATGCTCCGGCGCAACATGGACGTGACGATCCTTCTATTCAACAACGAAGTCTACGGCCTCACCAAGGGGCAAATCTCCCCGACCTCACGCCCAGGACAGCGCACCCCTTCCACTCCGTGGGGCTCGTTCGAGCATCCCTTCAACCCCGTCGCTCTCGCCTTCGGGGCTGGGGCAACCTTCGTTGCTCGAACGATGGACCGTGACTTGGCCCACATGCGCTCCGTCCTGAAACGCGCAGCACAGCACCGCGGAGCCGCCTTTGTGGAAATCTACCAGAACTGCCCCGTCTTCAACGACGGAGCCTTCTTCGCCTACACGGAGAAGGAGAGCAAGCCCGAGAATGCTCTCTTCGTGGAACACGGTCAACCACTCGTCTTTGGCCAGAACCGCGACAAAGGCTTCGTCCTGGAGGGAATGACCCCACGCCTGGTGGACTTCTCCGATGGACTGCCAGAAAACGTGTGGATTCACGACGAAACCGACCGAACGAAAGCAGCACTACTTGTGCAGTTGCTGGGCACGCCAGACAACGAGCTCCCACGCCCCTTTGGGGTACTCTATGCTGACCCTAGCCGACCCACCTACGAAGAACTCCTTGCTGAGCGCCGCCAGCGGCTAGCACAACGCCACCCCGCGGACTTGGAGGCGCTCCTTCGGGGCAAGAATTGGTGGGGACTCAGCTCTTAGTCACCGTTCCAGAGGACGAGTTGCTGCTGGATTAACGTTCCACACTGCCACCGAAGGCCGTAGATACCTGGGGGTAACCCGAAGAAAGGAATGGCCAACTGCTGTCCCCACCACTGTCCCGATCGCAGTCGCCGTCCCAGCACATCCACCAGCTCCCACCGCCACAGCACCGGATACGCCTGCCGAACAATAAGACGTCCCGCCTCCCACCACCATTCCGACAGCTTTAGCCCTACAGCCCCTTCAGTGCTCTGCACCGCTTGACGGTACAGCACCAAGTAAGCACTCATCAGGTACCACGGCATGGTGTGCCCCGTGCTGTTGAAATTGCAGTCGGGGCAGTTCGGTGGCGGTGCAATGAAACAGCTATCCCACCAAGGGCTGCAGTAGTTGACGTAAGGCTCGAAGCGAAACCCAATGGAGTTGGAGTCCCCGCGTCGAATAGCACTGGTAATCTCTTCCTCCCAGGGGCGGACGTAGTCACCCGGACACCATCCTGCCCGATTGTACTGCCAAGTACCCTGCTGCGGCCGGCAGGGATTTCGAGCGCAGTCGTCCCGCCACAGCAGTCTTGGAAAGGCCCTACCGTTGACGAGCAGAGTGTGAGTCTTGCGGGAGAACTCTGCAGCGTTGTCGGTATTCCCTTGACCGTGGCCGGTGAGTAGAGCGACAAACTTCACTGCCGCCACGTCTTCGTCAATCAAGATCGTGCGTGTCGGAACTTGCAGATCTATCGGGTCTTTGGGGTTGCCGTATGCCCAGCGACGGTAGACGTCGTTCCCCCAAAGCTTCACAACCCGATATGGAACCATCCCCGGCTGCCCTAAGAAGAAGCGCAGCCGAGCGCTGACAAGGTAGCCTTGCCCAGGACTCTGGGCCCAGTAGAGGATGAAGAGCCGCAGCCGGACTGTATCCGTCAGCAATGGACGGAAATCGGTCACATCAATCTCCCAGCCACATTCCCGCTGGTATGGCGTCATAATCCGGGCAATCTCTACCGTATCCGTTGGAGTCAGTACGGTGACGTACGCGATGCGGTCCCACGGATCCCACCCCCCTGGCGGCCGATGGAGGGAATAGGCAAGCACAACGCGCTCGCACAGAACCGATTCCGGCGGGCAGACGACTGTCACTACCGTGTCCTGTTTTCCGCCAACAAGTGGGGCCCGCTCGGTTACCACTACCTCCACCACTGTCTGCTGTGCCCACAGAGCGAGAACACTAAATGACAGCAGCAACCCCGACAGCCACATGCCGTCTCCCTTCTCTGGATGACGTTTGGCCTAAAAGTTACACACGCTATGCGACACAAGCTGCAGGACATCCCTCGACAGCACGCTCCCGCAGTGCGCCAGTAATTTTGCAGTCGCTAGCCCCCAACCCTCCAATGGAGTTGCTCCTCGGCGCTGTTGTAGCGCTCCTCAGCGCGTTCAACCTCGTCTGCTGGTCCAACCTACGTCGTGTACCACGGCTCCTCCCCAAACGGTGGACACAGCCAGAGGCACCGTACGTTTCCGTGTTGGTGCCTGCTCGGAACGAAGCTGAGCGGATTGAACCCTGCATCCATTCGCTCTGCCAGCAGGAGTACCCAGCCTACGAAGTCTTGGTGCTCGACGACGAATCTACCGACGCAACCCCAGAGGTGCTGGAGCGCCTACGCCAGCAGTACCCCGAACGGCTCCGTGTCCTTCGTGGTGCTCCCCTGCCCGAGGGATGGGTCGGGAAGCCATGGGCATGTTACCAGCTTGCGCAGCATGCCCGCGGGGAATGGTTGCTCTTCACCGACGCTGATACCCGCTTCCATCCCTCGGCGCTTGCTTCAACGCTGCAAGAGCGCCAGCGTCGGCAGTGGCGCTTCGTCTCGCTACTACCAAGAGAGGAGGTCCGGAGCTTCGTCGAGCAGCTCCTCATCCCACTGCTGTACATCTTCTACTTCGCCTACCTCCCTGAACGTTGGCGGCGGTATTTTCCACGATTCCACGCCGCCAGCGGCCAGGCATTCCTCATCCACTCCTCACTCTACTGGGAGCTGGGCGGACACGCGGCTGTCCGCGGAGAGATCGTAGAGGACTTAGCCCTTGGACGGCTCATTGCCCAGCGGATCGGTAGTGCCCCCATAGCCGACGCGACAGGAATCGTCTCCTGCCGAATGTACGAGACCTCCCGGGAAGCCTTCCTTGGCTTCTCCAAGAACACCTACCCAGCGATGGGATACCGTTGGTGGACTCTGGTAGGGTTTGTCGGACACTTGCTCGTCCTCTCGATTCTTCCAGTGCTGGCGGTTCTGCTTGGAGTGGCGTGTAACCATGCAGCTTGGAGCCTCCTGGGGGGGACAAGCTACCTGCTGAGCGTTCTACTCCGGTGGCAAGTCAGTCACCGCTTTCGTCTGCCGTACTCCCAGGTCTGGCTCCAGCCACTTGCGACAATCGTAGCGAGCACAATTGCCTTGAACTCTTACCGCTGGAGTATCACAGGCCGCTTGCAATGGAGAGGGCGCTTCTATCAGCCGTCGATGTCGGTAGTAGAGTAGTGCCCCGAAGGGCTTTTGTATTTTTGCTGCTGGCACGGGCCCCCTCAGCGGTAGACCCGTAGACGGCAAAGGTGCTGATACGTAGCATGGTCATTGTGCTCTTCGGTGCACCAGGCGTCGGCAAAGGAACACAAGCCCAGCTATTGGCAGAGCGATACGGTCTACCCCATCTCTCGACTGGCGAAGCTTTCCGACGTGCCATCCGCCAAAACTCTGAGCTCGGAGAGAAGGTTCGATACTACGTAGAGAACGGATTGCTGGTGCCCGACGAGGTAGTGACAGCCATCGTAGAGCAGTTCCTTTCCTCACCACCTTACTTCCAGAACTGCATCTTGGATGGCTTCCCTCGGACCCTTCCGCAGGCGCAGGCGCTCGATGCGCTCCTCCAACGCCAAGGGAGGACTGTGGATGCAGTCGTCAACATCGTGGTAGCAGAGGAAGAAATCATCCGTCGTCTCCTGCTACGCGGTCGTCTGGATGACTCCGAAGCCGTCATCCGGCAGCGACTCCAGGTCTACGCCGAACAGACACAACCCGTGCTGGACTACTATGCCCAGCAGGGCAAGCTGCGGAGCGTGGATGGGAATGCAGACATCGAGACAGTCCACCAGCGAATTGTCCAACTCCTCCAAAGCATCTCCGTCGACAATGTACCGCCGTCTCAGTAGCCTGTGCGCTGTGATTATCTTGGCTGCCGCCACACTCTGGGGGCAACAGGATGCCCGGCAGCTCCCGCTGTACCTCCAAGCTGGTATGGAGACCCAGCCTATCCGCTGGGGGGCTATCCGGCGAGTTAATCCGCAGGATTATCGTCTCGAGGACCTCACGAAACCCCATGAAGGCCCCCACCTGCTCCATGGCCCTACAGGGATACCGCTAGTCAACATTTCCCCATACCCCTTAGACCAGAGCGAGACCTGGATCACCCTCCACCCCCAGAACCCGCGCCTCCTACTGGCGGGTGCCAACGATTCACGCTACAACTACGGCGGCAACTACCGCATGGTCTCCTACCGCAGCACAGACGGAGGCCGGACATGGAGTGCTGCTTTGACTCCCCAGAACTTCTTCGTACCCACCAACACCGGTGCGGCAATCGCCGACCCAGGCCTCTGCTTTGATTCCGACGGGAACGCGTACTACAGTCACATCATGGTACAGCTCCTCAGCGATGAGCCGAGTGGCACCAACGGGGTCTTCGTTGCTCTCTCCACTAACACTGGTCAGAGTTGGACGGAGCTCTCCCCCGTTACGCTCAACCAGGGGCAGAACGTCCCCTTCGACGACAAGTGCTTGATGGTGGTAGACACTATCAGCACTTCTCCGTACCGCAACTCCATCTACGTCGCATGGCGGCGCTTCGGAGGTACACCGGGCATTTACGTCGCACGTAGCACAGACCGTGGACAGAGCTGGAGTGTTCCCGTTCTGCTTCCAGGTAGCGGCGGAGACACTCAAGCTCCGATCTTAGCTGTCGGTCCCCAAGGACAGGTCTACGTCGCCTGGCGGCAGCGCCTTGGCAATCGGGAGAATGCCCTCTTCCAAATCTCCACCGATGGAGGCCGTACATGGCGACCTTCCCCTGTACTAGCACAGTCTGTTGTGTTGCTGGGCACTATCAATTCCGCAAGTGGCCGGCAAGTCCTGCCTGACAAGCAGAACATCCGTGTCAGCTCCTACCCCGCTATTGCTGTGGACCTCTCCACAGGTCCCCGCCGCGGTTGGATCTACTTGGTGCAAGCTGGCCGGGACGACCTCGGCCGGACGGGCATCTACCTAACGTACTCCACCAATGGCGGCACGATCTGGTCGCCCTCGCAGCGGATTGACAACAACGCGCTCAATAACGATGTCTTCTTCCCCGCCATCTGCGTAGATCCCGTGACAGGCATGATTGCCGTGCTCTACTACAGCTCGCAGCACGATCCGCAGAACAAAGGGGTGGACGCGTATCTGGCCATCTCGCGCGATGCCCAAAGCTGGCGCCACATACGACTCACCCCCTGGACGTTCTACATCGACGGCCCCGAGGATGTCTCCTTCCAGGGGCCGGGCAACTACTACTGGGGCGACTATACCGCCATCACTGCATACGGCGGGCGCATCTACCCCTGCTTCTGGATGCCCAATGCACCACGCGGCTCTTTCAGCACCCTGGATGCCTACGTTGCACTTGTCAGCTCAGCCCCACGCCCCCCAGATAGCCTCCGAGCTACTTTCCCTGCCGCTGGCTCTGTCCGCCTACGGTGGCGCGATCCAACGGAGAACCTCCTGGGCGAGCCTTTAGGGAACTTCGTCATCCGTGTCTTCCGGGGCTCTACTCTTGTGGCAACCGTTCCCAAGGGGCAGCAGGAGTACACTGAATCTGGGCTTCCTGACGGTGATCCGTTCAGCTACACGCTCGTTGCGGTCACCCCTGACAGCTTAGAGAGCGAACCCGTTACCATTTCTGGCTTCGTTGGTGGCGCAAGGGAGCCCCTTCCCCCGACAGACATCGTTGCTCGTCCGCATGAGGACGGAGTCCTCCTCTCATGGCGCAATCCCGCTTACCACGTTGACAGCTCAGACTTCTACGACTTCGCACGGCTCTACATCTACGATGCCGCAACAGGTGTCTCAATCGACAGTTTGGAGCCTCCCCGAGTGCAAGCAGGGGCGCTGACGTCCCACGTGGTAAGGCTCCCCACGGGTCGCTTCTACCAGCTCTTCCTACGTGCCGTGGGTCTGCGAGGTGGTCAGCTAACATTGAGCCAGCCATCCGACACAGTACTGGCGTATGCAGGAGCTCCATTGCGGCAGCTGTATGCCACCTTCGATGATAGCGCCACAACCCCCGCGATGTTCACCAACGGTGCCTGGGGGTTGACGACCCGGGCCTCCGCTTCACCCCCGAACTCCCTAACGGACTCCCCCGTAGGCAACTACCCTCACCGCTCTAACACCTGGGTAGTGCTTGCCCCTGTGCTCGTTTCAGCAGCCACTCCAACACTCAGCTACGAGACGATTGCCTTGGTAGAAGTAGGCGATACAGCCGTGACAGAGGTCTCCCCTGATTTCGGACGGACGTGGTATGTTGTACAAGCAATTGACATCCGACGCTCGCCTGGCTTCCGAGACAGTGTGGGGAACAGCCAGTGGGTCTCCGAGCACCGTGATCTACGGCGCTTCATCGGCGATACGCTCTACATCCGCTTCCGGCTGCGCTCCAACCCGTTCCGGAACAATGATGGCTGGTACATCGACAACGTCCGCTTAGACGCAGCCGAGCCCGACGCCATCACGGAGCCAGTCACTGCGACACCTTCAGTGCTACTCTTCCCGCAGCCAGCGGCTGAAGAGGTGTGGATAGAGCTTTCGACCCCGGCTCCGCCAAGGTTAGCGAGGCCGGTTCAGGTCGTCAATGTTCTAGGGCAAGTGTATTGGCTCCCTGCCGAGCCGGTGGTAGCTGACGCTGGTACAGTACGGCTCCGCTGCGATGTTCGCCACCTGCCCACAGGCCTCTACTTGCTCCGGCTGTGGGATGGTCGGACTGCCCCGCTGCTCATCGCACGTTGATGGAGGAGCTCTGGGATACAGTCATCATCGGGGCCGGTCCAACGGGTCTGTCGTGTGGAATTGAAGCCCAGCGGGCTGGTCTTCGCTTCCTCATCTTGGAGAAAGGGGCCCTCGTGGACTCCATCCGTCGCTTTCCGACCAATATGGTCTTCTTCTCCACTGCGGAGAACCTGGAACTCGGAGGCATCCCCTTTCCGACAGCCCACCCCCGTCCGACACGGGTAGAAGCACTCCAATACTACCGCCGAGTTGCTGAGTACTTCCGGTTGCCCATCCGGCTCTACACGCCCGTGGTGAGTGTGGAGCGCGATGGTGGGCTCTTCTCTGTACGCACTGCCCATGGTGAAACTCTGCGCAGCCGCATAGTCATCGTAGCCACGGGATACTTTGACCAGCCAAACCTCCTAGAGGTGCCTGGGGAGGAGCTTCCGCATGTGACGCACTACTACACAGAGCCATACGGCTATGTGCACACCCGCGTCGCTGTCATCGGCGGACGGAATTCCGCAGTGGAGACGGCCTTGGACCTCTACCGGCACGGGGCTACCGTCTTCCTCATCCACCGGAGAGCATGGATTGGAGAGTCCGTGAAGTACTGGCTTAAGCCAGACATAGAGAACCGTATCCGCCGGGGGGAGATTCGTGCCTACTTCCAGACTGTCGTGGAGGCAATTGAGCCCAAGCGCCTCTGGCTGCGAAACCTAGACACCGAGCAACGCTTCGCACTAGAGGTAGACTTCGTGATTGCCCACACAGGATACCGTCCCAACGCTTCGTTCCTGGAATCCATGGGGATTGAACTCCAGCACCCCTCGCTGGTGCCGGTCTACAACCCAGAGACCTTTGAGACCTCCGTGCCTGGACTCTATGTAGCCGGTTCCGTTGTTTGTGGTTGCGAGACGTGGAATGTCTTCATCGAGAACGGACGTGCCCATGCTGTCCCCATCATCGCCGATATCCTACAGCGGCATGTCCCCAACCGGTAAGCTCCGAATAAAAAAAGAGCCCGGCGGCGTTGGGGGACCCCCAGGCTCGAGCATCTGGCGCGCCGCTCAGGGGAGAGAGCAGCGCTCAGCTCGACTGCAAAAATACGCACTGCTCCCATCCTAGCATCCAAACTCGATGGCATCCTATCCCAGTTCTCACCACTGGCTCTGCTGTGGACGCTTCCCACCCCCACGTGACGGCCAGAGTATCGCTACCCAGGAGCTGGTAGAGCTACTGGCTCCCGACATCACATTCACCTGCCTGAACTCCACAGCCCGACCGCCCGAAGGCCGCATCATCCCGCCCGGACAACTCCGCATGAAGCGTGTCAGGGAGATGCTCCGCTACCTTTCCACCCTTCGCAGCTTCACGACCCGCCACCCTTCCCCCATCCTCTATGCCATTCTCTCTGGCAACTGGCTGGGTCACCTTCGGGACTGCGCTGCCTTCGCGTGGGCTATCCCGCCCCGATGCCCCGTGGTAGTATGGACCCACAATTCCCTACAAACGCTCACGAACTCCCCCGTGGGACGGCAGACTCTCCGCTGGCTCGCACGGCGGATACGCTTCTTCGTCGTCGCAGGGCCAAACCTCGGTAGGCTCCTGCAGGGGATCGTACCCCAAGACCGGATTGCCATCATCCCCAACCTCATTGCTCGCGCCCTGCTCTGTTCACGGGAAGAGGTAGAGCAGAAGCTAGCGCAGCTCCCTTCCTCACCCCTACGGCTCCTCTTCGTCGGACACATGATGCCGGAGAAAGGCGGCTGGCGCCTGCTGGAGGCTATTGCACTCCTCCAAGCCGCTGGCATTCCGTGCCAAGCAACGTATGTAGGTGGCTGGAGCTCCCCAGCTGATGCCGCTTCGTTTGCAGAGCGTGTCCGCACACTCGGACTGCAGGAGAGAGTCCATCACCATGGGCTCGTCAGCAATTCAGCTATGCTACGGGAGCTCTACCTTACACACCATCTCATGGTGCTCCCGACAGACCATCCCCTAGAAGCCCAACCTATCAGCATCATTGAGGCTCTCAACGCTGGCTGTGCCGTCATTAGCACCCCACGGGGCTCCATTCCTGACGTCGTCTGTTCTGGTGTTCACGGCTTCCTCACCGGCTCATCACCGGAAGCTGTCGCCGCAGCCATAGCCCGTTACTGGCACCAACCCGGTCTCTGGCAAGCCCATGCCCGTGCAGCTCGCTCCCAATTTGAGAGCAATTTCAGCCCCGAAATCATCCGCCAACGCTGGCTACAGCTTCTCCTTGAGGTAGAGGCCAAGTATCGTCGGCTCTAGCACAAGAGCACCAAGGGATAAGCAGCACGGAAACTTGCCACTCTGCCGTATTTTCGTGAGGTTCCCCGTACTTCCCAACCTTGCCATGTATGCTTTTCTCATCGGTGCGACAGTCATCTTCCTCACCGGATGCAATACGACGAATCGACTGGCTCAGTACCCCATCCTCGGGAGCACAGCTCTATTCAACACTCAAGTCCCGCCGAAGGCCTCCCTCGACGTTGATATCTGCGACGACGATTCCCTGCTCGCTAAGTCCCAGCCTAAGGACGAGGACACGACCCGTCCGCGCCAGGACGACTGGATTGAGCGGGTGAATGAAACCGTTGAAACTGTTGTCGCCGCTGTGGAAATTCTTAGCATGGTTACGACCCCCTTCATTGAGAGTGCAGTCGCTCACAGACTTCGGCCAGCAATTGTCCCTGAAGAGTTGGCCCTGGCAGCTGGCCGCAGCTTCCAGAAGGCCGCCGAAGACTACCTTCGACTCCGACCGGTGCGCTCTCAGGAGGACGAGCCCGCCTTCTTGGTGGAGACTATCTTGGAGGAATTCACGCTGGAAAGCTGCAACGCCGGAGTCCGTGCCCAGGTCCAAGTCCGTTCCCGAATCATCCACCGGAGAACCACACGGATTGTCTGGGAAAACTTCGAACGCGCCTCAGCCCCCTTGCAGCATGTAACAGCAAGAGGTCCCGGTTCAGGTGTCCTCCCTGCTGAGCTACTCCTGTCACTCCAGCCTGAGGAGATCCGGCATATCTTGGCACAGGCTGCTCAACAAGCCGGGCAAAAGCTTGGGGAAAAACTCCGAAAGGATGTTGAGAAGCTGCCACGTAAGGGCGCGTAGAGGCCATCAGTAAAAGTTCTCACAAGCCCGAGAGCGACTACGGTAGCCATCTCTGCATGTAGACGCGTTGCCCCGAAGACTACAGCGCTGCTCCTACATGGCGAAGTATCCGCAACTCCTCTACCGACCCCCCTCCTTCGGGACCTACGAAGACCAACGTCGGAGAGCCTTCGAAAAGAGTCAGCTCTCCCCTAGATACCTCCGCTAGAACCCGCCGCCCATAAGCTGGGAACACACTACTACAGCATTCAGCTAACCCCATAGGGCCCCGAATACTGTGCATCTAGGCCCGGCATGCTTGCTTCAGCGCGGCAACGACCTTCGCTCGGAACAATCCAGACACACCTCATATGGCTGTGTGTAGTACGTCCGCAGGAGGACAATCTCCTGTGTTCCAAGCTCGACTGCCTTTCTCTATGGCAATTCCAGTCGTTCGCGCTCATGGAGGAGACCAATTGCCAGTCCTAATCGCACTGGGAATTCCGGCGGTTCCAGAAGCCCAACGCCCCCGAAGAGCGCCCGAAGCAGGGCTTCGGAGTACTGGAGCAGTTACCCACAACGAGACAGCCGTGTCCATTCGTCAGCGCTATCCGCTCTCCTCGGCGAAGCCGTAGGAGCCCTCACATAGTGAAGTTCGTCTGAACCTCCAGCAAGTCCACACTTGGGCAGCTCGCTCCCAATTCGAGAGCAATTTCAGCCCCGAAATCATCCGCCAACGCTGGCTACAGCTCCTCCTCGAGGTAGAGGCCGAGTATCGTCCATTCCAGCACGCAAACATGAAGGGTTGGTAATCCCAGGCTGATGGAACTCGTACCCCAAAATCTCGTAGTTTCGTGCAAGTTTCAGCTACTTCCGCGACTCCCATGTACGTTTTCCTCATCGGCGTAATAGCTACTCTCCTCGTCGGATGCCACACGAACCGACTGGCCCAGTATCCCATCATTGGAAGCACAGCTCTCTTCCAGGCTCGGGTCTCGCCAAAGGCCTTTGGCACCGAAGTCTGGATTGCCCCCCTACCTGAGGACACAGCCCAACCGCGAGAAGCTAAGTGGATGCTGGAAATTGCCCGCACTGCTGGGGAGTTCTTGACCGAGGCTGCAGCGTACCAGAAGCTCCAGCAAGCAATTGTCCCAGAGGAGTTGGCCCTGGCAGCCGGCCGCGGCTTCCAGAAGGCCGCCGAAGACTATCTTCGGCTCCGACCGGTACGCTCCCGAGAGGACGAACCTGCCTTCTTGGTAGAGACCATCTTGGAGGAATTCACACTGACAAGCTCCAGCTTTGGGGTCAGCGCACAGGTCAGAGTCCGTTCCCGCATCATCCACCGGGAAACCGCACGGATCGTCTGGGAAGACTCCGAACACACCTCCATCCCCTTGCAGCGTACGACTGCGGCAGCTTTCGTTCCAGGGGTAGCAACGGTAGCTAGCATTCTCAACGCCAGACGACTCCTGTCGCTAGAGGCTGAGGAGATTCGGCGCATCTTAGCACAGGCTGCCCAACGAGCCGGAGAAGAGCTTGGAGAAGGTCTCCGAAAGGATGTCGAGAAACTGCCACGCAAGGGCGCGTAGAGGCCATCAGTAAGACCCTCAGCTCTGGCGTAGGAGGAATCTTACGAGGCCAAGAGCGACTACGGCGGCTGTCTCTGCACGCAGACGCTGTTGGCCCAGAGACCACAGTGCTGCCCTCGCCTGTTGAAGTATCTGCAGTTCCTCTGCCGACCACCCGCCTTCGGGACCCACGAGGACCAACGTCGGGGAGTTCCTCAAAGGAGCTGGTTCCCTTCCAGACACCTCCGCTACAATCGATTGCCTGTAGGCCGGGAGCACGCTATCACAGCACTCGACCAATCCCATAGGGCCCCGAATACTGGGCATCCAGGCCCGATGCGCTTGCTTGACTGCAGCAAGCACCTTCGCTCGAAGACGCTCCAGACGCACCTCACACGGCTGTGCATAGCATGTCCGCAGGAGAACGATCTCCTGTACCCCGAGCTCCACCGCCTTCTCTACAGCGAATTCCAGCCGTTCGCGGTCATGGAGGAGACCAATTGCCAGTCCTAATCGCACTGGGAATTCCGGCGGTTCCAGAAGCTCAACGACCCTGAAGAGCGCTCGAGGTGGGGCTTTGGAGTACTGGAGCAGTTCCCCCACAACGAGGCAGCCACGTCCGTTCGTGAGTGCTACCCGCTCTCCTTGGCGGAGCCGTAGGGCTCTCACGTGGCGGAGTTCGTCTGGATCGGTAAGCTCGACGAACGCCTGCCCAACCTCTAAGGCAGGCACGTACAGGCACTCCATCAGCGCAGCTTCAGAGGGGGCAGCAGACGACCGTAGCGAATGAGCTCCACCATCTGGCGAACGGCCTGTTCAAAGCCCACGAAGATGGAGCGAGCCACAATCGCATGCCCAATGCTCACATCTTGAATCGCTGGAATGCGACAGATGGGAATGATGTTGTCGTAGTCCAAGCCATGACCAGCAGCAACATGCAACCCCAGCCGCTGAGCGAACTCCGCAGCATTCAGCAAGCGCTGGAGCTCCCGTTGTGCAGCCTGTGGATTGGTCGCTGCCGCATAGTGCCCCGTGTGCAGCTCGACAATGTCTGCTCCGACCTCGGCAGCGGCTTCTATCTGTTCCAGCACTGGCTCCACGAACAGACTCACCTGGATTTCCGCCTCGTGCAGCCGTTCAATCACCGTCTGGAGGTAGTGCTGCTGCTCGACAACATTGAGTCCACCTTCAGTCGTCCGCTCCTGGCGTCGCTCCGGCACCAGAGTGACGAGATCCGGCAGCACCTCGCAGGCAATACTGATCATCTCCTCCGTTGCCGCCATCTCCAGGTTGAGCCGTGTCTTGACCACCTCGCGAAGCAGCCGAACGTCCCGATCGTTGATGTGGCGCCGATCTTCCCGCAGATGACACACAATCCCAGCAGCTCCAGCCAATTCCGCCAGCATCGCAGCCATCACGGGATCAGGACGCACCCCTCCGCGGGCCTCACGCACCGTTGCCACATGGTCCACGTTAACGCTCAGCTCCATTCTCCCCTCCATGACGTCGTTGCCACCACCGCCAGAAGAAGTACACCGGAACACCGCTCATTACCAGTACGAGCCCTGCGACCGTATACCGAGGCTTGACAAGTAGCAAGTCCAGAGCAATCGCCGCAGCACCTAGAATGTACAAGAGCGGCACGACTGGGTAGCCTGGGGCCTTATACGGTCGCTCAGCCTCCGGTAGCTTATGCCGCAGGACGATGATGCCCGCAATAGTCGCGACGTAGAAGAGCAATACCGCGAACACGATGTAGTCCAACAGGTCTCCATACCGCCCCGAGAGGCACAACACGCTTGCCCAGACCGCCTGCAGCACTAAAGCCACTCCAGGCACCGCGAACCGATTCAGTCGGCCTGCCGAACGGAAGAAGAGCCCATCCTGGGCCATTGCATAGTAGACCCGTGCACCCGACAGAATCAGCCCGTTGTTGCATCCGAAGGTGGAGACCATGATGAGGAGGGCCATCACCACGGCTCCCCAGGGACCGAAGATTGCTTCCGCTACCGCTGTCCCTACACGGTCGTTCGCTGCAAATTGGATACCGCGCTCCCAGACGCTCGTCCCGTCCGGTACCCCCCGTACTGGTAGCACGCTCATGTATGCGACGTTCGCCAAAACGTAGAGCAGAGTCACGATGACGACCCCCAAAGCCATACTGCGAGGGACTGTCCGCTGCGGTTCCACCACTTCGGCCGCCGCAAAGGTGATGTTGTTCCAGGCATCAGCAGCGAAGAGCGAACCCACCATCGCCGCTCCAAGCGCGGATGCCAGCGCGACCCCAGCCAGAGGAACGGCCTGGGTTCCTTCACCGCCGGGAACGACCCGCTGTGCGTCCCACAGCACTGCCCAGTTCTGCTGAATGCTCTCCGCATTGAGCCCTATGCTCAACCCCAGCAGGATAAGCCCGAAGAGCGCTGCCGTCTTCGTAACTGTGAACGTGTCCTGCACGAGCTTGCCCAGCCGGACTCCTCGGAGGTTGATTGCGGTCAGCAGCCAAATGCTGGCTATCGCCAGTAGCTGCCCAGCATTGACCTGGATTCCGGCAACGTGGAGGAGGACGTTGCTTTCAGAGAACCACGGAACTAACACGGCAGTAAACTTCGCAAATGCTACAGCAACGGCTGCGATAGACCCCGTCTGAATGACCAGAAACAGAGCCCAACCGTAGAGGAAGCCGACAAGCGGTGAGTAGGCCTGTTGCAGATACACGTACTGTCCGCCGGCCCGAGGGAAAAGGGCCGCGAGCTCCCCATAGGAGAGTGCTGCCATGAGCGTCAGCACGCCCGTTAGAATCCACACCAGCAGAACGTAGCCAGGAGCTCCTACGGTCCGAGCAATATCGGCGGTAACGATGAAGATCCCCGAGCCAATCATAGACCCCACCACGAGCATCGTGGCGTCGAATAGGCGAAGTTCCCGCCGAAATACTGGTTCCTGGCGATTCATCGGCTCTATCCCGGAGTAAGACACACCCGCCGCGCCCGCAAAAGACGCCGCGCCCGCTCTCCTCATTGCACGATGGCTGGGAGGCGCAGCGTAGTTTTGCATCCCAGCAAGCGGTCCCCGGATGGCCTGGTCCTCTATCATCGGCCAACATGCCCTCAAGGGATTCCTACAGCGAGCCATACTCCAAGGGCGCGTGGCACCGGCTTACTGCTTCTGGGGCCCAGAAGGGGTGGGAAAAGACGCTCTTGCCTTGGAGTTCGCCAAGCTGCTCAATTGCCAATCTCCCCACCGCTCTGCCGAAGGCATAGAGGCCTGTGACGTATGCCAGGACTGTCGCCAAGCTGCTCGCTTAGAACATCCCGCAATACGCCTCATCTTCGCCTTGCCCCCACCGAAGACCCGGACCGATGGCTCCCCCCTCCTCGGACTCAGTGACGACCAGATTGCACTCCTCCGCGAGGAGCTCCGTCGCAAGGCAGAGGACCCTTACCACGATATCACGCTACCGAATGCCCTGCAGATCCACATCGCCGCTATTCGCGACCTCCAGCGGACACTCTCGATGACGCCCTCGCGCCGTGGCCAGCGCCGTGTCGTCATCATCAGCGAGGCTGACCGCATGACAGCAGAAGCCGCTAATGCATGCCTGAAAACCCTCGAAGAACCTCACGATAACACCGTCTTCATCCTCACCACCTCCCGCCGCAACTCACTGCCGATGACAATTCTCTCCCGCTGTCAACAGCTCTTCTGCCCCCCTCTGTCGGACGAAGAACTCACAACAGCCCTCCAGCAGCGACACGGCCTCTCTGCTGCAGAAGCCAGCTTGGCAGCAGCGTTCGCTCAAGGAAGCTACACAAGGGCCCGGCTCTTCGCAGAGCACGACATTCAAACCCTTCGGCACCATGCAGTTGGACTCCTGCGCATAGCCTTGAGGCCTAATCGCTTCCGACGCGAGCTCCTACACCACATCGAGCAGCTCTTCTCCTCCGCTGACCGCATGCGTGCCGAACTCATCCTAGGACTCCTTCTCGTCTGGCTCCGCGATGCTCTCGTGCTTTCCCAATCCGGCAATCCTTCGCTACTGGTCAACGCCGACCAGCACGAAACCCTCTCTGCTTTCCTCCGACGCTTTCCTGAGGCAAACCTCCCCGCGATGGTAAGCACCATCGACGAGGGAATCCGCCTCCTCTACCGCCATGTGAACGTACCGCTCCTGGTGCTCACAACTCTTCTACGTTGCCGCGCTCTTGCTGATCCATCCTTCTCCCAAGGAGCCACCGATGTCGTTCCTGCCGCTGCATGACGTGCTGATCACTCCATCCCAGCCCACCTCAACGGCTGCCGACGCCATAGCCCCCGAGCTTTGGGAGCGCCAGAGTGCCTGCTCTACCTGTACGCACCAAAGCCCCACGCAGCCACCATTGCGTGCAGAACCCGATCAACCATCGCCAGTAGTGGAGGTAGAGTTCAAAGGCCACCGCAAGCTACTGTGTGCAAACCCCCGCCAGCTCCGCCTCCAACTCAGAGAGCTCGTCCTCGTAACAGTTCCGACAGGGACTGATGCCGGATACGTCAGTGCTCTCGGTAACCTTGCCCTGCGGAAGCAACGCCTCTTCTACGCCAACGCTGAACCGACCAACAGCATCCTGCGGAAGGCTACGGAAACCGACCAGGCACAGTACGAGCGGAACCGCCAAGAGGAACTGCAAATTCTCCAGGAAGCCCGTCGCTTAGCACGAACGCTGCCGGAACTGGAGCAAATGAAGCTGACGGACGCTGAATGGCAGTGGGACCGCCGCCGATTGACTCTCTACTTCACAGCCCCTGAACGTGTGGACTTCCGCAAGTATGTCCGTCTACTCACGCAGCGTTTCCGTACTCGCATAGAGCTACGCCAAATCCAACCACGTGAGGAGACACGCCGTCTCGGGGGGCTTGGACCCTGCGGCCGCGAACTCTGCTGTTCTACGTTCCTCCGAGAATGCCGACCCGTCCCATTAACGGCTGTCCGTACTCAGTTGCTCCCCTTCAACCTGCCGCGCCTCAGCGGCCTATGCGGACGCCTCAAGTGCTGTCTCCTCTACGAGCTCTCCTTCTACCGCGAGGCGCTCCAGCACTATCCTCCGCTGAACGCCACCGTCCACACAGAAGCCGGACCAGCAAAGATCGTCAAACTGGACATCTTCCGAGAGCAGCTCCAGCTGCAACTCATCGAAACAGGAACCTTTCTCACCCTCTCCCTAGCCCAGATTACCGACCTCTGGCGGCAGGGGAAGGTAGAGCTATCAACTGCCCCCGAACCTTCTTCGCCCTCTGAAGGAGAGAGTCTCCCTCCCGAAGAAGAGCTCGCATGACCGCACGATTCATAGCATTCGTGGCAATACTCTGCCCTACCATGAGCATATTCCTCCTTGCTGTTGATCCCGACTCACTGCGCGACCCAAGGGAAATCCACCTCCGCAACATTCGGCAGCTCACCACCGGAGGCAAGCATGCGGAGGCCTACTTCTCATTCGCCGAGGACATGATCTGCTTCCAAGCAAGCCCTTTCAATAACCCCTGCGATCAAATCTTCCTGATGGACACCACTGGACAGCGCCGGAAGCAAGTCTCCCCTGGCCACGGGCGTACTACGTGTGCGTACTTCCTGCCTGATGGACGCCTACTCTACGCTACGACCCATCTGAACGACACAGCTTGCCCTCCACCTCCCTCACGAGAGCTCGGCTACGTTTGGCCGGTGTATGCCTCATACGACATTGTCATCGTGGACACCTCCACGGGTCGCATCCTACAACGCCTAACTTCCACCGATGGCTACGACGCAGAAGCTACCGTTTCCCCAAAAGGGGACCGGATTGTCTTCACTTCCGCCCGTGACGGCGACTTAGAGCTTTACTCCTGCAATTTGGATGGGAGCGACCTTCGGCGCTTAACCTTTACCCCTGGCTACGACGGAGGAGCCTTCTATAGCTGGGATGGACGCCAGATCGTCTACCGTGCTTACCACCCTACAGGCGCTGAACTGGAAGAGTACCGCCGCTTACTACGCCGACAGGTGGTGCGTCCGCACCAAACGGAAATCTTCGTCATGGATGCTGATGGAAGGAACGTCCGTCAGGTTACCAACAACGGCGCCGCGAACTTCGCCCCTTTCTTCCACCCAGACGGCAAGCGGATTATCTTTAGCTCGAATCTCCACGACCCGACTCGACGCAGTTTCAGCCTGTACATCATCAACACCGATGGCACGGGTTTGCGCCGCATTACCTACGGGGCTTCCTTCGATAGCTTCCCGATGTTCACCCGAGATGGCAAGAAGCTCATTTTCTGCTCTAACCGTAACGCCCGCTACCCCGGCGAGTTCAACATCTTCATTGCTGACTGGCTTGAAGAGCCGACTGCCGCGCCACAGCCTCATCGCTAGGCTGCTCTCGTAGTAGGTCCGGAGCTTCCCGAATCACTCTAAGCAAGTGCAGAGCAGCCTACCCGAAATCCCATAAGTACTCACGCGTTGAGAAGGCACAGGAAAGGGGGCTAGAGAGGTGGGGGCTTTTTTTTTGGGTTGAGGCTTTCGGGCTGAGGAAGAAGGCGGGACCTATATATTTGCATCGGATTCCAATACATCGGAGTCCGATGTAACTACGCGCATGTAGGTATGTCCAACATCCAACCGGGATCCAAGATGCTACGCTGCTCAAAGCTCGGGATTCTAGCAGCGGTGTGCGGAGTAGGTACTGTCTTAGTACTCGCAGTTGCCCAGCAGAATCCCGCAAACACCATTCCGTATCCACAGGGGTACCGCTCGTGGACGCACATCAAAACCGCTCTCCTCCACCCTGGCCATCCGCTCTATAACGACTTCGGTGGGATCCACCACATCTACGCTAATCCAAAGGCTGCCGAAGCTTTGCAGAAAGGAGCGACGAGGTTCCCTGACGGCTCTATTCTGGTCTTCGATCTCTTGGAAGCTCCAACCGCTGACAATGCCACAACGGAAGGCAAGCGAAAGGTCTTAGCTGTCATGGTCAAGAACTCTAAGCGCTTCCGCGAAACCGGAGGCTGGGGTTATGCAGCCTTTGCTGAAGGAGATCCCAAACGGCAGATTGTTACCGACATGAAGACCGCCTGCCATAACTGCCACGCTGGCCAAGCTCACCGAGACTACGTCTTTAGCCAGTGGCGACCGTAGAGACCTAAGCCGCGGAAGAGACTAAGCTCCAAAGGGACTAAGCCGTGATATGGGAGTGCATGCGGCTCTGCAGCTGCGCGTAGGGGCGAGTAGTACGGCTGCTGAGAGTGGTGCTAGGCGCAGGCTGGCGCTTTGTGGTTGTGAGTTGTTGCAATAACGGAAATTTCGTGCTCGTCTTGTAGTTTGCTGCTGCCGTCCGCATAACTTTGCGTGCGGTAGTCACAGCATAGCCCCGTGATGACACTTGGCTCAAAAGTGATTGCTGCTTTAGAACGCCTCGGACGGGTCCTCCGCAGCGTGCTCTTAGCTGATGCCCTAGGTGAAGACATCAGCATAACGCAAGCCCAAATCCTACTGCAATGCTACCTACAGCCAGGCCGGCTCTATAGCGTCACGGAGCTAGCAGAGGAATTAGACTTGACACAGCCAACTATTAGCGACTCCGTGACATCCCTCCAGCGCAAGGGACTGCTGCAGAAACTACAGCGTGAAGATGATCGCCGTGCTGTCGCCGTTGTGCTGACAGCGAAAGGTAGGGCCACTGCCCACCGGCTGTGGCAGCGCCAGGTCCGGCGCTTTGAGAAAGTCCTCTCACACCTCTCCGCTAACCAGGAGGTGCAACTCCTCCACCTATTGCTCCAAACAATCGCTGCCGCCTATGCAGAGGGAGTCCTCCGGAGCGCCCGGACGTGTCTGACTTGCCGCTTCCTCCGAAGGCTATCCACCGAACACCGAGAACGGCAACCAGCTTACTTCTGTAGCTTCCTGGAGATACCACTGGATATCCCGGACCTTCGGATTCTCTGCCCCGATCACGAACCGCGAGAGGAAGAGCGCGTGAATTAAGCCTCCCGTCCTACCCTCCTCCTAAAACAGAAACCGGCGGCAGTCCTTTCGGGACTGCGCCGGTGACGCTCTCCCTCACTCCTACCTCACTACCCGCACCTGCTCTACCTTCACCTCTCGCCCATCCCGTACCACTACCATATACACCCCACCGCCCAACTCCGCTGTCCTTACCCACACCTGCCCCTCCTTCTCCCCTCCTGCCCCACTCCACACCCGCCGACCGAGTCCATCATACACCTCTACTACCACCCCACCATGCCCTCCTCCATACTCCACCCATACCCCCTCCTCCGCAACCGTCGGCCTCACTCGCATCCACAACCCACCACCACTGACCGGCACCTCCGGCCCCTGCACCTCCTGCTCCACTACCCCACCTCCATTGCGCCGCAGGAAATCTATCGTCGCCCGCAACACCCTGTCCACCTGCCCCCAGTGCCGCCACTCAATCCCGTAGTACGCCACATTCCATCCCAATGCCGCCGTCCCAACCCCTGCTATCGAGTCCATCACCCCCGCCCCACGACTCTCGTACACGTACGCCGCCTGCGCTAACCCCTCCGTAGTCGGATCACTCCACACCCGTAACAGCGCCGGCACCGGTACA